>NZ_JBVVQY010000002.1:279128-406583 GCF_055811615.1 Mesorhizobium sp. WSM4807 | reverse complement strand
CGCCCAGCGGCTTTTGGGCGCGCTCGCTGGGGTTGTATTGCGCACTCCTTCTGCGCGCGCGGGGCCTAGCGCACGCCGCGCGCGATAAGATGGCGCGGCGCGCAGTACAAACGATCGCTGCGCGATTCAGCATGGAAAGCGTCGCAACACGGCAAATGAGTCTCTACGCCACGCTTATCCGGGGTTGCACGTCGCAGCGCGAGGTATTTCTCTGATGACGTGGACAGAAACACCCTTGATAACTTCAATCTTACGAGAGAGCAGACGCCGGAACGCGTCATTTGCTCTTTGGCCGGCGATGGCATCGAGGTCATCACGCCTGCAGTGCGTTTCGCTCTGTTTGTACGGGCTCGTTGGGTTAGGAGCGATAATCGTATGAAGCTCATTCTTCACATTGGCACCCATAAAACGGGAACAACTGCCCTACAGCAATTCATGTCGACCAGCAGAAAGAAACTGCTTGAATACGGAGTGTATTACGCTACACCCCCGGGCGAGGCAGAAATGAATAACGTTATCCCTCACCTCTTATTTCCAGACCAAGTGCACCTGGTCCACGAGTTCTTTCTTAACCATTTATGGAATGCAACGCGGAAAAAGGCCAAGATAATCATTGCAAGCTCGGAGAATCTCTATTGCATGGAACGATTTTTGTTGCATATGCCGGAAAACAAATACAGCGCTGATCCGCTGGATGACGAGCGAAAGCTCATTCGCCGCTTACGTTCATCTATTCCTCGTTCGGTAGAATGTCACATCGTGTGTTATGTAAGAAGGCCCGATCATTATCTTGAATCGTTATATAACCAAAACGTAAAGAGAGGCATTCAATTCACGGGGAGTGCCGTCGATTTTTTGCACCTCAACGGAGATATGCTCGATTATCATCGTTATCTGTCACTTTGGCGCGAGGTATTCGGGAGCTCTGCTTGCTCTGCGCGCGTTTATGAGGTTGCAGCACATAATCTTTTCCAGGATTTTATGGCGCATACGCTTGGCATAGGTGATATTTCGCAGTTTGCGCAGCCACATCTCCGCGCCAACGAGCGGCTGAGCCGCGATGTTCTCGAGTACAAGCGCCTTAGCAATGCAGATATACATCGTTCACGGAGAAAGTTGGAACACAAGACCTACGCCCTGTTAGACAGAGAGGTAAGGACTCCCAATAACAACCACGAATATCTCTCCCCGGTTGAACGCGCGGACCTTCTCGCCAAGCTGAAGCCCAGCATAGACCGCCTACAAGCGAACTTCGGTCTACCTCCCTTTCCACAGTTCGATTTCGAAGCAGCCAAAGCCACTTGGCAGCCCTATCCGGGGATTTCACCCGAGAAGCAACGGGAAATTGAGCTTCTGTATAAGGCCGTCCAAAGCCGAATCGGCTTCCGGGCAGAGCGTTTTCTCAAGGAGGCAGCGCTGTCGTTGCGAAGTCAACTGCCGTGTCTTGCGAAGGTTTTTCAGTTCGCGCGCAATAGCGGACTACGCAAACTCCTGCTCGTCGCATCAAGCCGACTTCAATAGACGAACCCGGAGAGGCGACAGCAGCCGGCTTTGATGAAGATTTTTTGGCAAGGCGCGGATAGTGCAGTGCCAACCCGGGCGTGATCGGAAAAGGGACAGCTTGAGGCGGGCATTCGTGCGATGCAAGTATACTTTCAATGGTTCTCCCGATGAGAATTCATATCTTTGAGATGGGGTGTCTGAAACGGCACCCATATAAGAAACTCAAGGAGGCAATCTTCAGGCCTTGTTGGTTCCCGGTGGCGAACGCGAAGTGGACTTTTCGCGATCGATCCGTGGATATACGCTTTTACAAGACTTTTGATGACGATATTTTTGACTGCGACGTACTGATCATAAGCTCTCGATCCGTGCAGGACTACCTTCTCGATACAAGCCGGTTTGGTCGCACGAGAGCCGAATTCTGCGATTGCATTTCTAAAAGAGTGCCGAAGCTTGTATGGTTCGATTCACGTGATAGTGCAGGAAACTCGCAATTTGATGTCTTGCCTTATGTAAATAGTTATCTAAAAAAATCGATCTACAAAGACCCGTCCATGTACATGAATACATATCATGCGGGACGCGTGTTCTCTGATTACTATGCCAGGACCCTTGGCGTCAAAGACGACCCCGAGAAGCTTGATCTGGGTGAGTATGGCTACAGCACCACACGAGACCCGGACCAGCTCAAAAAAATTAGGTTGGGGTGGGGCTGTGGCGCCGAGTTTCATTGGCCAACCAAAAACTGGAATACAATGACCGGCTATTTGATCGACGGACTGACTTCTCAGTGTATCAGAGCGCCTTCTCCCCAACCCGTTCTTGCTTCGCCATCTGCAGCGCGATCGATCAATATATCGGCGCTATTCGACGAGACGAGATATCACCTAAGGACGGTCGGGTACCAAAGGAAACTCGCTAACGAAGCCACGGCCCGGCTTTCATGTCCCAACAAGCGGCTTGGCCGCGTTCCCCGAAACGAATTCTACGACATCCTGCGAAATAGCAAGATTACGGTCAGTGCTTTTGGATGGGGAGAGGTTTGCTATCGGGAGTATGAGGCGGGATATTGCGGTTCCGCAATATTGATGGCGGACATGTCCCATGTGTCGACTTATCCAGATTTTTATCTGGCGGATCAATATTACGTGCCTTTTTCATGGGATTTTTCCGACTTCGAGGAGAAGGCGGTTGGCTTGTTAGCTGACGACGACAAGCGAATTGGCTTGGCTGAAAATGCACAGAAGTTTTTGGCCGATCAGTGGACGGAGCGAGGAAAGCAGCAATTCGCCGATCATTTTTTGGGCGCGATAATGTAAGATTTGGCTAATGTGTGCGAACAGGCGGGAAAAATAGCTCATGATATTGGAGCACGGTTGCATGCACTGAAGCGCCGCAGACCAATTGGACAATCTGGAGCAGGTCAACTTGGACGAAGTAACTGAACATAAGAACCTGACACGAAGGGCAGCGCGGGGCCTTTCCTGGTCGGGCACCCTGCTGCTGGCCCGAATCTTATTGAATGTCCTGGTCACGGCTGTCCTCGCTCGCCTGCTTTCGCCCCAAGAATATGGTGTTGTCGGCGCTGCCATGATCGTCGGTGCCCTAGGAAATTCGATCGCCAATCTTGGCATGTCGCAAGTGGTGGTCCAGCGACGGGAGATCGAAGAGCGGCATATCGGAACCGTCATTTCCTTGTCCATGCTAATCGCCACCATTCTCGGCTTGCTTCAATGGGTGTTTGCACGGCAGATCGCCAATTTTCTCCATGTGCCCGAATTGGTCCTCGTTTCGCGCGTCCTTGCGGTGATGATGGTCGCGAACGCATTCAATCTGATCGCCGAGTGCCTTCTCTCAAGGCATCTGAAATTTAAGATATCCTCGACAGCAAGGCTGGCGGCTTGGACCGTCACGCATCTCGGTTTGGCCATTCCGCTCGCCTATTTCGGGCTGAGCTATTGGGCCTTGGTGATAGCGTACATAGCCGAGGCGCTTCTTCTTGCCGGCACTTATTTTGTCGTGGCGAGGCCATATCTCGTGAGGCCGAGTTTCGACATAAAGGCCTACCGTGAGATTAGGCGTCAGAGTCTCGGGTTCTCGGTGAACGGACTTTCAACCTTTATCGCCGGATACATAGACAATATCATTGTGGCACGGATGATTGGAACCGCCGAGCTCGGGATTTACTCGCGCGCCTTCTACCTGATCGCAATGCCGGCGAATCTGTTCGGAAATCTGAACAAGACCGTGGTCTTCCCGCTTCTGTCGAAGGTTCAGGACGACAAGGTGAGGCTTCGCACCGCTCAGCTCAAGGGCTATGCCTTGACGGCAGCCCTAGCTTTGCCATTCAGCGCGTTCCTGAGCACGTTCGCCAATGAGCTTGTCCTGACGGTTCTCGGCCAGAAATGGGTGGACGCCGTTGTGCCCATCATGGCGTTTTCTGCGGCGATCTATTTTCGCCTCGGCTACAAGGTTTGCAGCGCTGTGATGCTTGCTACAGGCCGCAGCTACCAGATGGCGACCATGCAAATTATCAACATGGCCCTTGTCGCTTCATTCGCATTCTTCTCGGCGCCTTATGGCGTGAACGCGGTGGCGGTCGCTGTCTCGGCGGCCATGGCAGCAAGTTTCGTGCTTTATACTGTCGTCAGTTGCCGGATGACGGGGGTGACGCTCTGGGATTTCTTGCTTGTCCATGGTCCACCGGCTGCTTTCGCCATATTCGTCTTCGGAGCAGGCTCAGCGGTCAAAGTTCTGCTCGAAGGATGGCCGCATTATCAGGTGCTGGCCGTCGGGCTTTCCGTCATAGGCGCGTTATCCCTCGTTACGCTCTATATGAGGGCTTCGCTTTTGTTCGGGAGATACGGCGTAGAAGTGCTCAAGAGCGCAGCATCAAAGAAAACGGCTTGGATCAAATGGACGCCAAGCTGAGCGAATAAAGCGGTCGCATCTTATAACTTCAATTGCCAGATATCGGCCCATCCGGCGGGAGCGAATGCGGTGGCGAGCAGGCGGTTGGCGAGCACGTATGTGCGATCGCGGTCCGCCGAGGCATTGGCCTTCGGCAGAAACATGCCCGCGGGTACGTCCGTGCCGAGAAACTCGGCCAACTTTTCAACACCGTCGCCTTCTTCCCAACAAAGCTCCAGGAACGGCTTTCCTACAAGCATCTTTCGAACGCGGGCATTGTGCTCCGTATAAATTTGGATTAGCCGCGCATCCTGCCCAAAGGGATAGGTCTGGCCCAAGACGAGCTTCCGGATGTCTTTGAACGGAACGCTTGTCAGTGCGTGCTTTTTCAGGCTGGATAGCCAGCGTTCCGGCGATGACCGTCTTGTCAGGATAAAGCGCGCGTCTGGAAATCGCTCGATCAACATCGAGCACATTGACGCGTACGGCCAGTCCTCGAAGCTGTCGTACTGGTCGATGACTTCGAATATCTTGTCGTACTCCTTCTTGTGCCAGGCTCTCACGAGGGCGCGGCGAAAGGGCGCGTGATTGAATCCGAGCCCTCTGAGAACCGTCCCAAGGGTCTTTGTGCCGGTCTTACCAAGTCCCACGCCGAATATCTTGGGCACGCCCTGGTTGGTCATTCAAGCTATCCTCAGAACCTGTACCTGAAGCGCTCGATAATATAGGCGAACCTTTGGACCTGCGCAATCTGGCCGCTGAAGGGTCTGGCCGCTGAAACGTGTAAAGAGAGCACATGACGTGTCCGGTCTAGGTAACACATGATCTGTCCGGTTGAATGGCCCTGATTTCGGGGAGGACCAGTGCAACGGACGGAACAACTACAGGGATTGAGGATGTTGAAGCTCAGGGATGTTTTGCGTGGAAACCCGGACGGCCCGGACTTGATCCGGGGCAGCTTGAGGCTGCAGAAGCTCTGGCAATGAGCGAGCGGACGTTCAGGCGGTGGGCATTGACCGCGCGAGGCGGGCACGTCATCCTGTCAAAACGGTGTCTCACGGGCTCGGTGGATTGAACATTAGGCGGGATGAGAGGTCCCATGGCTGACGTTGCAATCTATGGCTCGGGGTTTGCCGGCTACACATTGGCTGCTGCGGCGCTCGAGCAAGGTCAACGCGTGATAGTCGTCGAGCGGGGTCCGAGGACGGATCAGCGCCGCTCTGCGGAACTCGCGCGGGTCCATTCGCCATGGGAACTGGTCCAATCTGGCGGACGAAGCGGCGAAAACGGACCTGGCGATCGCACGCCTCGTTTGTTCGGACTTGGTGGCACGTCTTTACTTTGGGCCGGCAAATGGCGCCGCCTCGACACGGTCGACTTTAGTCGGCGTCAAGCGACTCGAGCATGGCCGATCACAGCCACCGACCTTGAACCTTTTTATCGTGCAGCCGCCGACCGCTTTGGGCTCGACGTTGACGACCGAGCCAACATGGTTCCGTTTCGCGCGCTCGCGGAGGCCGAGGGCTTGCGTCTCGTGCGCATCGCGCTCCCGCAGCCGGTGTTGCGGCTCGATCAGGCATGGACGAGACTGGAGACGCACTCAAACCTGCAGATTTTCACGGATGTGGAACGCCTTGACTTCGAGCTGTCACAGGGTGAAGTGAAACGAGCCTTCGCCAAAGTCGAGAATGACGGCGAGTGTATTGAGATCTCGGCGTCTCGCCATGTGATCACGGCGGGCGGCATCGCCTCGCCTTATCTCATTCACCGCTTGTCCGAGCGCAAGTCAGAGACACCGAAATCATTTCTCGGTGGCTACATGGATCATCCGAAAGGGCCGATCGGCCGATTGATGCCGACTCGACATGTCGATGATCTCGATTACATGCTGGAATCCAGCGATGACATACATGTCTTCGCTCTGCCTGAAGCTGAGCTGCTTGAGAGCGGTATTGGCAACCACTCGGTTTTTGTTTGGGGCGAGACGCGCCGTAGTCAATCGCTGCGCAGCCGGATATGCGGGCGCTGGTTGCAGTTGAATATCAATTGTGAGCAATTTCCGGAATCGGCCAACGGAATTTCGTTGGACGATCCACCAGAGGTGCGCTGGCACATTTCGAGCGCGACGCGACGCGATATTGACGCCTTTCTCGACCGTATTCTGCCTCGGATCTCCGCCTTGTTCGGCCCGGTGAGGCGAGCAGATTGGGTAGCATTGACCGGTGCCAGCCATCCGGCGGGGTGCACGCCGCTTTCAGCGTCGCCGTTAGGCGCAGAGCTGCACGCCGATGGGCAGTTGCCTACGCTCGCAAACGCTTTCTGTGTGTCTTCTTCTGGCTTTCCGTTCGCCGGCTCGGCCAATCCTACTTTGACCGTTGTAGCGCTCGCCGAACGCATGGCTCAAACATGGTGCCCGGGTAATGAATAGCGGGCCCAAAGTTCTCGTCCTCGGTGCAGGGCGGCGCGTACGCGATCATATTGCACCAGCGCTGTTCGGCCTCGGGCTCACGCGTTCTGACATCACAATTGTCCGCCGCAGCGCAACCGCTGGCGAAGGGCTATTGGAGGGAATCGCGGTAAGAGACTGGAACGCACTCGCGCCGCAGTATGACCTTGTTCTCAATTGTGTCTGTCAGCACAATCTCGTCGAGACGCAGACGCGAGCGCTGAGGTTATTTCCCGGCGCAATGCATTTCTGCGATACGCCGATCTTTTTCAAGTTTATCCAACTTCCTACCACGCTAGGCCTTGCAAGGAGTTCAAATCTGTATTCGCTGGAGGATTGGCCGTTTATGCCCAATTTACAGCCGATATTCGGGCTTTGTCGCAAGGCGGTGGATGACTACCATCTGCGCTTCGAGCATGTTGGTATCCCCACGCATTTTTTCTCTGTGGCACGCACGGTCGCGGCGATCGGCCGCCGCAGACGGATACGCCTTGTCATTCGCCGACGAAACGTTACCACGGACTTGGCTTTGGGCGCGCAGGCACGCTGTGTCCTGGTTAAGCCCAAACAAGAAATGTGCGCAAAAATATCATGCTGGGCCAATGGCCAACTCATTGAGGATTTCTTCGAACTCCGCTCAGCCACCGAGGCCATGTTCCACCCGGAAGTGGTGTCCCGCGTTCTGGATGGCGTGCGACTCCGCTACTTTCTTGGCGCGCACTGCCTGCGCGAGGTTATGATTCCGGCCGAAGTGGCCGCAGGATTCCACGGTAGGACCGATAGACGCGCAGCGCACGACCTCGACAAAATTGCAGGATTGATGGATGTGCTTGGGTCCGCCTTGGCAGGACAGCCAGCGGCTTATGCATATTCGGATTCCGTGCGCGACGCCGTCGCGGCGCGTCTCGAGGCAAGGGTGCGTTTTGCCTGCGCATTTCCTGCACCGTATCGAGGCGATCATCGTCCACCGATGTCATATCTTCAGCATGCCTCAGAGTAACGGTGAACCACGACTTCGAAGTCGTGAGCCGCGTGTGATCGTCCTCGATTGCGGACACGATGCGTTCGACGTATCTTTGCCGGTCATCGAACCGCGCAAACTCAGAAATTGTCACCTCCGTAATCGGACAATTCCGCGTTGCGCGGGTGCCAGTCCAAATCCGCTGTCGCTCTGAATGATCGAGGCGGGCAAGCGCTCGGGTGTTGACGTCTGGTGCGATGTGATCGGGTGCTTCATCCAACCTGATCCGCAGCTTTTCGCCAATTGCGGCGTCTGTGTTCGTCATCCGCTCCGTCCCAAATGACTTAACCTTAAACCGGATCCTTCCGTCCTCCGCTGCCGCTGTGCCGAGCGCGTCGTAAAGGCTTTTGACAAGGCCTCCGGTGATCGGATCAAGTCCTCGAATCGAAGCGATAGCGCATCACGCTTCTTCGAGGCTTTGAACATTAGGCTAGTCACATCATTGTACCATTTCATCGCGCGCGCCTCGCTGAGACCGCTGCGGATCAGCCCTTCGCACATCGGCAGCAGATGCCGCGTAAGCACAAGGTTCCGCGCTTCCGCAAAGCCGCGCGCAATCGCGTCGTCGAATGCGATGTAGTAATCCATCACCTTCAAAACGACGTAGCGTGCTTGGGACTTTTCGTTGCGCTCCCCGGGGCGGACGGTCTCGGCAGTCGCTGCGCGCATATGACGCCAAAAGACGGGAACAGATGCCCAGTTGACGGCCCCGCCAATATGGCACGCAGCCTTGCGCAGCTTGTAGAAGCGTCCGAACACTCCCTCATGCCATTCGCGGTATGGCATCAACACATCCGGCGAGCTGCCGATGATATTCCAGACAAAGTTTGACCCACCTCGGCCAAAGCAATTCAATAGAAGCGCATTGGGCGGAAGAGCTTTGCCCGGCCTGGTGGGAGGCGAAGCACCGATCCTGTCAGCGGTCTGCATCTGCTTTCTCCGTTATCGCATCAGGCGCGACCCACTTCCCTGGCTCTCGTTGAAAGGCTAAACTGGAACCTATGATATGCTGCGGAGCTTGTGAGGAGAAGCGCGATAGTAAGTAACGGGTGTCCATGCGGAGTCTCATCCCGAAACCAGCAATTATTGGCACACGACAATGACCAACCGCCTTTCTCGCCGGGACCTGGCGCGGGCCGCATGCGCCGCCCTTGTGCTGGCGGCCGCCGGTCGCCCAGGACGGGATGCGCGCGCCGCCGGTCCGGCGCAAGGCGCGCAGCCGAAAGGTCACTCATGGCATCCTGGTCTGTTCCCAGAAATGATTGTGAAATCCTGGTTTCAGGAAGATCTGGCCGAAGGCGAAGTCTCCTCGTGGCAATCCGGCGGCGTGAAGCCGGTGGCTGCGGTGCAAGCCGAGCCCTCCCTGCGCCCAACAAAGCTTCCGAATAGCGGCGGCGTCCTCTTCAAGAAGGACACGAAACAGGCGTTGACCTGGCCAGTCGATAAGGATGCCCCCTATCTCCACCGGTGGTGGCTCGTGATCGCCCGGTGCAATTCGGCAGTCAACGCCGACGCGAAAAACGTTTCCGTTCTTTGCGTCAATGGGGCGGAGGGTGGCCCGGTGTATCGCCAGCCGCGGGTCTGTTTCAAGCCCTCGGCAGGCACATTCGTTTCGCAGCTCCATGACGGCAAGAATAAGAGCGAGGAAGGGCAATGCTCGACGGATTTTGACGACTGGAATGTCATGGTCGGGTACCGCCGCGGATTCGTGATGCAGGCTGTGGTGAATGGGGTCAAGACGGCCGGCCAGGCGATTTATGCATTGGCACCCAACCGGATGAAATCGCAGAGCTTCATGGGCGATGTGAACAATCCGATGAGGGCCGATGTCGCGATCGATTGCGCCATCATCGGACAAAGCGAACTCAATGATGCGCAGATCGAGAAGCTGATGGGATGGGGCATGTGGCGCGTCGGCCGGCAATCCGCCCTGCCCGACGATCATCCCTATAGAAAGAGCCCGCCTTCGGCGGTGGATGCCAGCGACAATCCCGCGCGCTATGCCTTCGATTCGCAGGCCTGGGCAAGCTGGGCGGCGGTTGGTAAAAGGACGAATCAAGCCCATCGCGGTCAGGCGGCGCCCGACATCGGCGGCTATACGACGGTGTTCTTCGACGATTTCGAAACCAACACCATTGTCGACGATCTGACAGGCGCACAGAGCAGCGGCTGGTTCGCGCCGACGCACCTCACCAATATCGGCGCGGATGCGAAGGCACAGCGGATTTCCGGGACGCCGTCTTCATACATTCACGATGCCGAGAGCCACACGCTGTCGCTCCGTCTCGTTCACAACAAGGTTTGGAGGACCGGAGCGTTTTCTTCGGTCAACAACAACGGCCAAGGTCGGTGGTGGGGAAAAGGAATATTCGAGATCCGCGCCAAGTTCCCCAAGCTTTCCGCGCCGCGCCCGGGCTTCTTTCCTGCCTTCTGGGCCTATGGCAAGGAGCACCTGTTTTGGCGGACGCGGAATCGTCTGGAAACTGACTTTTGGGAATATGGGGGGAAGGACGGAACGTGGATCAATATCAGCCAGCATGTGCATAAGCCGGCGCTTGCCTATCTCGATCCCCAAATCGCCGCCGCTGACGTGCGCAGGAAGATCGCCGGCTACCCGATCGACCAATCAAACGGCTTCCCCAGCGCGATAGACATATATGACGGCGAGTTTCATACGTGGTACGCCCAGATCGAAGATAATTACACATACTTCGTGATTGATGGCTATGAAGTGGCACGTTGCCCGACGACGCCGGAGCTTGCCGCGCAAAAATACATCATGGTCGATTTGGGCTTTCGATCCAGGGGCGGAGTCTTGCCGGATCCATCCGAAACTTACGACATGGCCATAGACTATATTCGGGTCCGTCAGAAGGAGTCGGACCTTGCGGAGGTGCCTGCAGGCTTCGCGCGATTGCCAGAGCTTTCCAGCTCTGCCTCAATCGGAAGCACGCTGAGCGTACAGCCGAATGTGCCAGCGTCGCATCTGGAGTACCTTTGGTATCGTGACGGAGTTCCCATCATCGGTGAAACTGCTGCAACATACAAGCTCAATGCAAGGGATGCTGGGCACAGGATCCGGTGCCAAGTGCGTGCGCTCTCTTTGCTTGATCAGCCGGAAGCCTGGACAGCCGAAGCGGACGTCGTAGAGAGGTAATCGTGCAAATGAGCTTTCGCGGCTTGACTATGGCATCATCTGCCCGAGCAAAAAGGACAGGCGGCAGGGTCTCCTCTTAGTTCCTTTTCGCCCCCGGGAGAAACATATGAGTCCGTCCGCCTATGATCGCTTGACGGTGAATAGCCCCAACCCGGCCGCACGGTTTGCGCAGAGAAGCCGGCATGAAAGGGGTATCCGACTTGTGAAGCAACATCTCTCTCCAAGCAGCGCTATCCTCGACTACGGATCCAACAATGGCGACTTTCTTAACACGCTGGCCGGCGGGGGCTGGACAGGACCGCTTTACGGCTATGATCCCTATGTGACGCCAAAAGCCCCATCGTTCACGCCGGTAGGGAGCCTGGGAGAGATACCTGATGAGGTACTAGACGCGGTGCTGGCCTTTGAAACCCTCGAGCATGTCGACGACCACGTATTAGAGGAGTTCATCTTGTTCTGTGAGCGCTCTCTTCGGGCTGGTGGAGTTCTGATCATCTCCGTGCCCATCATGATTGGGCCTATTCTCTTGCTCAAGTACCCCAACGCCGTTTTCATAAACAAGTCGCGATGGCGATACAGCGCCTGGGAGCTATTCCGTGCGGCAATTCTCTGGCAACAGGTCCCACGGAGCAAGTCCGGCGCCTATCTCGATCACAAGGGGTTTGACTACAGGGTGCTTCGACAGAGACTCGCCTGCCGCTTCGCCCCGATCTCGATCGGATATTCTCCATTTCCGGGCTTGGGCCCGGCCCTAAACTCTCAGGCTTTTATGTGCTTCCGGGCGATGAGCACGAGCGATCGTATCTGAGGTGAGATTGGAACCACCGCCACGGATATGTCCCTTGCTTTTCTCAAAGGGTTCTGCGGACTGAATGGAGTGCACTGAGTCCTGCGCGGACCCATCCCCCTTGATGTCCCGCCGAAATTCAGCGCATTGCCGGTCTTCTCGGGCGAGGCTTCACCAGTCCAAGAACTGACTGTCGTATCGAACGTGATTGCGTCGCAATAGAGTGTCTCTGGTATCGCGACGGCGTTCCGATCGTGGACGAAACCGGCACAAGCTATGAGCTCAGTTCGCGGGATACCGGGCATAAAATTCGCTGCCATGTTCGCGCGGTCTCTGTGCTCAACCAGCCAGAAGCCTGGACACCGGAGAGCGAGACCGTCGGCTAGGCCGCATCGACCGCACGCCGTCGGGATGCGTCACCACTCTCGTCGGACTGCTGATGAGTTCTGCCACCAGTAAGCCTCCCCGCAGCCGAGGAGGGTGAGCTTTCCCAACAGGCGGAAACCTCTTCGATATGCGATTGCCACAGCGGGCGGAACGATGGGGTCGTCGGCTGGAGCAGGGTGAAGTGTTTCTCCGCTGGCTGGCATTGATACATCCAACAAGTTCTGTTTCCGGGAAAGAGAACATGCTAAAAGAATATCGCGCCGCGAGGGGGCTGTGATGCGTTATCTCCTCACATTCGCGATACTGAGCCTCTTCCTGCCAATCAGGCTCGGGACGGGTCTTGTATTGCTGCGTCCGTTCGAGCTGATCGTATTGCTGGCGCTCATCATTGGCCTGGCGACGGGGCGTTGGCGAAATTTGGCTTTTTCAGTCGGTTTTCTGCTGCTCCTGCCCTTCTTCGGCTGGCACTTGGTCTCGGCCTTCAGCGTGGACGCGAAGAACGGCCTGCGCGAGCTGTTGCAGATGTCCACTGTGGGCGCCTTTGCGTTCGCCATCGCACAGGAGGCTAGATGGCTCGAGACGCAGAAGGCCGTCAACATCTTGCTTTTCGGCATGGTGCTGATTCTCGCCTATACGATCTCCTGGCATGTGGCTCATGGCTACTCGGTCGGCTGGAAGCACTTGGCCGACCCAAGGCTCGTATTCACCTTCCTTCCGATTGCGCTCGCGGGGCTCCTCCTCTTCGCCAAACGGGCCAAGCGACGCGGCCTTTGGTTTGCATGGGCAGGGATACTTCCCCTGCTCCTGCTATCCGGGGAACGCAAGGCGTTTTTGATCTGTCTCTTTCTGACCGCTGCGCTTCTGATGCGCGGACGGCTCGCTGCAATGGTACCGGCGATCGCCGCCGGCTTCGTGGGTCTTTTCATGTTATCGACCACGATGGATAACGCCTATGTCGAGAAGCAAATGCAGACCATTCTCGATCCGCTGAGCATGGGGCAATACGAATATCTGGTCGCGACGGGGAAATATGCCCCTGGTGACACGCCGAGCAATGTCCAGCGCGCGTTTGCTTTCACTCTGTCCAGACAACTCATCTCCGAACATCCACTGATGGGCGTGGGTACGAACCAATTCAAGAATATTATCGATACGGATTTCAGCGGACTTCCTGGCGAGTTGCGGCTGGGGATACATGGCGAGTTTCAACGCATCCTCACCGAGAACGGCATCATTGGGCTCAGCCTCTATATTCTCATATGGATTGCTGCGTGGTTTCGCTTAAGCCGTACTCTAAGCTGGGCCCTTTCTCACGGATTGATCGGAGCGGCCCAGGCACGGCTTCTGCCCCTCGTGCTTCTTGTACCCTGCGCCCTTTACGTTGGAACAGAAGCCTCCGGCACACGAGCTTTCGTCACGCTGAGTCTTGTCTCGCTCCTGCCTGAATTGACGCGGCACGGGCTTTGTCTATCATTGCGCAGGACGCGGAGGAGCCACCCCGGGAGCATGAGACATCCCCGATTCCTCGGGAGCCCCTTGCCAGGAAACACGAGATGAGTGTTTCAGTTATCATGACATGCCACAATGAAGAACGCTTCATCGTGCAGGCAGTGGAAAGCGTGATTAATCAGACCGCGTCGAGCGACATCAAAGAGATCATCATTGTCAATGATGGCTCGATGGACGGCTCGTCGGAAGTGATTGCATCGCTGGGTCGCAGGGAGCCGCGCATACATGTCCTGACGACGGCGGGTATCGGGCTTTCATCGGCGAGGAATCTTGCCATCAGACATGCTGCCGGCGATCTTATTGCAATTCTCGACGGCGATGACTTCTGGGCCGAGGACAAGCTTGAGCGTCAATTAGCCGTCTTGGGCAATGGCTGCAAGGCAGGTCTTGTCTATGGTGATCTTGTCGATTTTTCCGCACCGGATCTGTCCGATGCTCTACACGTCTCCGTGCGCCGCTATCGCGCGGACCAATGCGATACGTTGCCGACATATTTTCTGCTTGATGGGCCGATTGTTCCTTCCAGTATGGTTATGCGGCGGGAGATGGTCGAAGATATCGGGTTATTCGACGAGGCATTCAGGGCTGGAGAGGATACAGAGTTTTGTATGCGCGCAGCCGAGCGTTGGACATTTCAACATGTGGCCGAAGCACTCGTCTATAAACGGCGCCATGGCTCGAACATAACCCGCAGACTCGACGCGCTTCTGCCGGTAGCCGAACGCCTCACGCGAGAATGGGTCATGCGACGGCCGGAACTTACGCACCTCGCACGTCGGCGCAACGCGCGTTTGTACGCCAAGGCGGGCAATGATTGCGTGGCTCAAGGCGAAAAGAAACGCGGAGCGCGCTTGCTCATTCGCGCGATGTGGCACGATCCATTGTCCTGGCGCGTCTACGTTTACATCCTTCTTTGCGTCCTGCCGAGGGGGGTGGAGCCCCAGGTGCGCCGCGCAGCCAAGCTGTTGTTCTACCGCGCCCTGCGCAAAGGGAGCGGCATTGACGAATATCGGGGCGCTCAGCGCTAGAGGCACAAGGTAATCGGGAACGCTTCCGTATCACATGCGAATTCTTTACTTCATCAACGGCTTCGACCCCGGTGGTGCCGAGCACGGGCTGCTGACCTTGCTGCAAGCAGGATTTTTCAGCGGGCATGAGCTGAAGATTCTAGCCTGTTGCCGTGGTCGCGGGGCTCTTGCCGATGAAATCGCCGCAAAGATCGGAGGGCACAATCTTATCCTGACGTCGCAGAGCGAAGAGCCTTCCTTGCGCATCTTCGTGAGCGCGTTCTTTGTAATGTTGCGCCTCATCCGGGAGTGGCGGCCGGATATGGTTGTGTTGTCGCTCAAGCAGGCCAATCTCCTGGGACGATTCGCTGCGATGTTCGCTCCTCGGCTTCGCTGCGTTTCATTCGAGCACATCGCCCGTTACCGCTCCCGGCGTGCCGAAGGCGTTTATGGCCCTGTGCTCAAGGCGCTGTCCTGGCGTGTCGACGAAATCTGGGCTGATTGCGAAAATACGCTCCGGGAGACACAAGCATACTTCCTGCCCCGCAGGCGCCGGTCGCATGTGGTGCCTCTGTTTCGTGCCGATGGGGCTTCCTCCCACAAGCGCGACTACGCGCTTCACACACCCTTGCGCCTTGCTGCAGCCGGACGCCTTACGGCGCGAAAGAACTTTGACCGCCTGATCGAGGCCATCCGAATGCTCCAAGACCGCGGCGTTTCTGCAAGCCTCGATCTTTACGGCGATGGGCCGGAACGGCAGGCGCTTTCGCGCAAGGCGGATGAGCTCGGCATTCGAGATCGCGTGCATTTCCATGGATATGTCGCACGCTGGTTCGAGCTGGCCTGTGATCGTGACATGTTCATCAATTTGTCCGATACTGAAGGGTTCTGCATCGTCGTCGCCGAGGCGATGCTTGCCGGCCTTCCGATTGTCGCGACCGACGTCGGCGGTATTCGGGATTACGGCAAGCATGGAGAGAATATGCTGAAGCTTACTGTGCCCTCAGCGGAGATGGCGGTGACCCAAGTGTTGGTGCTCGCGGGCGATGAAACGCTTCGCAAAGAGATCGGAATACAGGCACGACACGATATGCTGGAGGCCTATTCGCAGGATGCTTTCCGTGTCCGCGCTACGGCGGTGTTGGGTGGCGGAATGTAAGGACCGGCAAAGCACTGGCGACCAGGATAGCCGGGCCGATCGTGAATTCCGACTGCTCGGCATCCCACCTGTCCGACATGGTTCTCGACCTGGCCCTTTTCCCAGTCCGATGCCAGCGCGCAGCCCACCGGCTGGAGGAAGCGACGATGTATCGCCGGTCCTTGCCGACGAACACCATCTCCTGCGTCTCGCGCGGATAAGCCCGGACGGAGTTTGTTCGTCAAAGCCTCCTTGGGCTATCTGCTCAAGACAAAACAATGCCTGCTCCACACTAGGCCTGGTAATACTGATGATAACGTTCACTGTAAAATTCGGCGCTGCCGAACTTTTGGTACCGCTTGATTCTTGTGATATCGACCTTGTTGAGCAGAACGCCGATGCATTTGTCCGCCAGGATCGGGTTGTTGTTGAGGATTTCGCGCACGAATGTACGAGCGGTCACACCCCATTCAACAACCAGAACAAGGCCGTCGAGGTGCTGGACAAAGGACCTCACGTCCGCGACCGGAGCCAACGGGGGCAAATCAACGACGACGTAATTGAACATAGGGCCCACCTTGAGCAGAAAGTCGCCCATTTTCTCGATAGGCTGCACGGTGTTTGCGAGCTTTTGTTGGCTCTGGTTCACGCCGGGCAGGAACCTCAATGGCAATGACTGATGGGCCAGCAAATCTCTCGGATTGAGTTCTCCAGCCAACAAGTTGGCCAGGCCTCGTTCCCAGCCGTTGGCTAACATAGGGGACAAGCCCGGATTGTGGATATCGGCATCGATCAACAACGTCTTACAACGCTGCATAGCAAGAACCATCGCTAAATTAGCAGCGACCAGAGACTTCCCTTCTCCCGGGAGGCAAGAAACGATGCCGAGCGCCTTGGTGCTCTTCCTTGGTAACTCGACGTCAACAGCGACTTTCACAGTTCGCATCGCTTCAGCGAATTCCGAGCGCGGATGTTGCTCTACCCAGTTGAAAGCGCTGTTCCCCACCTCGATGAATGACGGCTCTCCGGCCGCACGATCGTGCTTGTTTCGGCGAATTGGCTTCCCGTCCAGCAAAGGGATCATTCCGAGCGTCTGAAGTCCGAGCTCATCGCGCACTTGAGCCATAGTGCGGAAAAAGCGCTCCCGGTACTCCCGAATTCCGCCCACACCGGCGCCAACCATGCCGGCGAGTACGACGCAGAACGCCAACGTAAGACTGCTGTTCGGAGAACTCGGTCTGCTGGGGGTTGGTGCCTCCGAGATAGTCCGCGCCTCCGTCAACGCCATCGAAAGGTTCTGCAGGCTCGCTTGGTACTGCTGCAGGACCTGTTCATATTGCGACTTGAGAGAGGACGCCTCAAGTTCGAGCTGGCGCAAGGTAACCAGCGTTTCCTTGGTCAGCGTATTGTCTGTTCGGAACCTGTGGATTGCGAGCTCGGCATCGACCGATCGCTTCCGCACCGTCTCGAGCTCTTCCGCCAGTGCGCCGCGAGCTCGGATAATCGACTCGTCTTTGGCTCCGACTTGGTCAGAAATATAGATTTCTGCATACTTACTGGCTATTTTTTGCGCCATTTCGGCGCTAGGCGACCGAAATTGGACTTCCAGAATGTAAGAAAGCCCTACACGAGCTACCGTTATATTCTCAGCCAGAATGCCAAATGCCTGCCATCGAGGATCGGGTCCTCGCGCGGCACTCGAATTCACCGGCGCTCCGCTTGCTTCGGAACTGCCGATGAATGGCCACCGAGCGACCGATCCCGTGAGACTGTTGAGCAATGAATATGGCGCCGACAAGAAAGAGCGATCGGTAGCAAGACCGAGGCTGTCAACGACCTTTAGCCCGATGCGGTCGGAAAGCAACAATTCGACCTGACTCAGCATCATCGGGTCAAGCTGTGCGGAGCTTCCGCTCTCTGTTAACTGCGTTACGATGGATGGCTGGTTCTTGTCGATCAGGATTCTGGCCGTCGACTCGTACAAGGGCACCTCGACCCAGAGATACGCCAGCCCCAGCACAAGTCCTGCGAGCGCGCATGTAAGGACGAACCTCAACTGCCGTCGCGCTGCCGCCACGAGTGTTTCGAGATCAATCGTTCCCCACTGAGGATCGCCGAATGTGAAGGCAGAATCCGGGTGCTTTTCAACTTCGCGGAGCATAAGCCTTCAAACCCGTGGCATGAGACTGGCAGCGCATTAGTGACAAACACCATACCACATCATCTGGCTAAATGTCTGCAGATTCAGTATCGACGACCGCGGAGCCCAGGCACACCCAGGCACACCGCTCGGGCGGGCATCAGCCCGCTCTTCGCTAAAGGCGCAACTCCTAACCTCGATGCAATAAACGAAACCTCACGCGGCCCATGCTCCGACTGCCGCAATTCCGCTGCATGTCGTAAGCTTCAATTGAAGGAAGAAATTGAGTCGTATTGCCAGATGGCAAAACATCTGAGCAAGAGATTCCGGGCTCAGGTTGAGCCTGTCCTGCGGGAAACAGGGAGGTCGATTGGAATGGCTCGTCGATCACAGACGCGCGATAACGATCACCGCAAGTATCCTGCGCGCATCTGGCGCCTCGCGGAAATCCTCTCCGATGCCAGAATAAGACAGGCTGCAGTCACATTTTGTTTCGTAGTGTGGGGTGTCATCTTGGTGATCGTCCTGCTCTAGCAGCCTATAAAGGCGGAGGGGGCCCGCCTCACTTACTAAGTGGCTCGGCAGTTGCTCCCTTTCGGCTCATCGCGCGATGTGTGATTTCGGAGTCACCGATTTTTTGGAGACCGAGCGCCACACTAGCAGCATGACAGCAACAAAGTACCCGATCTGTATCAAGATCCCACAAATTAACGTTTGGACAAACGTGCTCCAGAGGGAGGCGGTGAGCAAATATGTACTGATGGCGAATGCCAACAGTACTATGATAAGGCCTCGCAAAAAAGGCAAAAAGGACATCGCCGTCCCACTCGCAGCCGCGTGACGCGCTCCTCGGCTTCCGGGCCTCAGCGCGTTAACCATCATAACATACCGGAACGGGTCAGAGCGACCAATATATTAGCAGATGCGAATAAAGACGCCCCCACCTGTGCCAGGACGCTTGCTTCCAGGCGACCAACTCCCGTTCGACCATCCACAGCTTCTCGGCCGTCGACCACCGCCGCCGTCGCTCGTGGCCGTTCAGGATCTCAATCTTCGGAATGCTACCAGTCATAGACACGACATTACTCCTATCCCTTATCAAGATGGAGATCGTGTCCGGTTCATTCGGGGGCTATTTCATACGGATGGCTTTCCCCTTCGGGGCCATACCTTGTTAGCGTGCGCAATGCACATCAAACCAGTCATGCCAGACAGGGTCAGGATCACCGGTGTGGCCAAGATCAAAGGCAAGCCACGTAAATGCAACTTCCTTCATTTGCCGCCACGGGCCATCAGTCTCATCACCGAATGGACCCGAGGAGCCGTAGGCAGAATGTTTCTTTGCAACATTCTCTGGTGCACGGCGACCCAGCATACGTCGAACACGACTTCGCAATCGTCTTAGATTTCGTGACCATTTGTTGGCCTGATCGGGGCTATAACTTAGCTGCCGAAAATCCTCCTGCGCAATCAGTTTGAAACGCGAATAGCCGAGATTGTGCATAAAGAACAGATCCTCCAAACGGCTCTTCTCAAACGAGACGAATTGAGGGAGATCGTTTGGGTCAAGTGCCTCCAAGCAGAAATGATCTGCAGTCTCGATATCAACCTTGAGGTAATAGGGTGTTCCAAACTCGGCCAAGATGTCGTTCATCGGTCGGCAAGTGACCTGGATCTCATGAGAAGTGTTGTTGCACATCTCCGCATTTTGCCTATCGAACGAGTTGAACTCGGGATTGCTACCGATCCAAAATGAGGCTTGTCCGTGACTTGGCCCAATCGCAGCCTCAACGACGTGAACTTGGCCCTTCTCGATCTCAGCAGCAAACCGTTTTCGCCCTGCTTCCGCTTGCGCAGGGTCTGCCTCAATCGCCACCACACGATAGCCTTGGCTCACATAGAATGCCGTATCATCGCCATTATGCATACCGACGTCATAAACCAAGTCGCGGTCCACGTTGCCCTCCTAAGGAGATGACGTGCAAAGCAAGATACTAAGATAATAGTTGGCCGCGCTCTGCCTAAACCACCCTTCCGAAGGAGAGTAGCATTAGGGTGTTGACGAAACCATCATTAGCATGACCCGTCCGCCTGATATCCGCTCGACCTCCGACCGCGAAATACGGGATAGGTTGTTCATCACGTCGCGCAAATGGCGCAACTTCGCCTCGGCGGATGAAATTTTAGGTTTGTCATCTGCGTCCCCCAATTAGCAGCACGACAATCATAACAAAGTAAAATCTCCCCACATGAGCGAATTAACTGCAAAGCGGGAAGCGTTCGCGCTGGCCTATGTCGAGTGCGGCAACGGGGCAAAGCCTACCGGAGCGCCTTCGATGTAAGGGAGAACACCAAGCCAGAAACCATCTGGTCCGAAGCCTCTCGCCACCTGGCCGACCCTAAGGTGTCCGAGTTGTGTGCGTCAAGTTCTGCAAAAATGGCGTGGCATTCAGCGGTGACGTTGGTGTGTCCGCCGCGCAGCTTCCGTGTTTAGCGGAGCGGCGGACATGGCGGCCCCGCGTCAGGCGGGCCAATGCCGCTCAGGCCACCAGGACGCGACTGCCATCAGCAGGTAGCCCGCCGACCGGCTGCTCGCTGGCCGGCGGTGTCGCTTCCGATCGGCAACACGATGGTGACGTCAGCCATAGCGTTTGCGGCTCCACGACTGCACCAGATTGACGAGCAGGAGCATCTCGAACGATGGCAAAAGCATGATCGCCGCGATCGCGGTGGCCGCCGGATAGTTGTATTCTTCCAGCCGGATGACGATCAGAGTGGCGCGATCTCGGAACATCGTCTGCCTTGTTGCCGTTGTTCAGAGCGTAAATTCGCCTCAAAGGAATGGCGTTGTGAGAAAGGTCTGCGTCGATGTCATGCTCAAGCATTGCGGAGTGATCGCGAATGTTGAATAGATCGGTGCGC
Source organism: Mesorhizobium sp. WSM4807 (assembly GCF_055811615.1). Taxonomy (NCBI): domain Bacteria; kingdom Pseudomonadati; phylum Pseudomonadota; class Alphaproteobacteria; order Hyphomicrobiales; family Phyllobacteriaceae; genus Mesorhizobium; species Mesorhizobium sp. WSM4807. Next base: position 385,656 of record NZ_JBVVQY010000002.1, on the reverse strand, counting down.
TGGATGCGGTCAGGCAGCTGCGCTGCGCTCGCATGCATGTTTTTGTTGTTCGCATATGCGAATCTGTCGAATGGCCTTGCCCTAGCAGAGGAGTACAATGCCGGCGAGTACCGTCTGCAGACTGGCGACGTGATCGGCTTCGCTGTCATAGGCTATCCCGAGATGCAAAAGCGAGCTGTGATCGACCAAAGCGGTGTAGTTGTGTTGCCGGTCCTAGGCCCCCTCAAAGTTCTCGGGAAGACAATAGGGGATGTTCGCAAGGAGGTAATTGAGGTTTTAAAACCAAAATCCCTTCCGCAACGATCCACAGATGGCACTGAGACTTGGACTGGTTTTTATCCGGATCAGATTGTAGTTGATATTGAGGAATACCGACCCGTCTATATTGATGGGGACATTGCCTCTCCTGGGACTCAGGCCTTCAGACCAGGAATGACTGTCCGACAAGCTGTGGCGGCTGGCGGCGGCTACCAGCTCGGTCGCGGTGAGCTTCAAAACCCTGAAATGACAGCAGCGGACCTTGGCGGCCGCCTCCACATTCTGCGCATCAAGTACCAGGAAAGCGAAATCAAGGCTGCTCGCATAGAGGCGCAGCTGAGCGGCGCCAGAGCGATTGAGCTTCCGGACGCAGAACGTGTCCCGAGCCTCGAACCTCGTCGCGACGAAGCTTTGCAGCAGGAGGGGAAGCATCTTGAAGCTGTCTATGCGGATCAGGAGAAGGAGCGCGCTTCAATTAAGTTGGCCGCAACCAAGGCGGAGGAACGAATGGGCTACCTGAAGGAGCAGCAGAAGGCGGATCAAGCGGGCGCAGCCGCAGATGCGGCGGAACTTGTTCGCCTCAAGAAGCTCTTCGAAAAAGGTCTGATCCAGATCACTAGCGTCAACAATGCTCAACGCGCAGTGCTCTTGTCAGCGACCCGCGCTTTGCAAACCAACGCTGAGATCGCTCGACTTGAACGCGACCAAGGGGATTTGCAGCGCAGTCTTGATAAGCTTATCGACCAGAGTCGAATTGACCTGTTGGCTGATTTGCAGACTGAACGCGCGGCGATGACGCAAATGCGCGCTGAGATGGATTCATTGACCAAACAAATCGCATACGTGATGCAGATGCGCAGCGACCTTGTAGGCGAAGGGGACCGCATTACGATCGGTGTAACCCGCTCCACTGACGGACAAGCAGCGACGACCGAGGCGACCGAAGATACTCTGCTTGCTCCGGGTGACACCATCACAATTACGCTGGAGGCCCCACCAGGAGCGGCGGTCGCGAACTAAACAATTAAATATTGTATAGAGGCGGCGCGTAGTTGCACGTGTCCTATGGAAATGTGGTCCGGGCCAAGATCGTTTTGGTGGCCGCTCAGGGTCCGGGCAATGACGTGACTGCCGCGTGCGCCGCCAAAGCCTGGGATCAAGCATCTAGCTTCAACAGCTCTGGCTCGGTACGCCCGAACAGGGACGCGCTCACCTCTCCAGATAAATCTTTCCATAAAGAGGCCGAGACTCGGCGTTTCGCATCCGTTTCACTCGAACCTTGATCCAGCGAGGAACCAGCCCCCGGCAGCAGACGTCGACCGTGTGAGGCAGACGTGAAATGGCCGTGCGCGGCTCCAGGACAAAGAGCTTCTTCGACAGGTACCAGGCTGCGGAAGGCCGCCCTTGAATCAAAGCTCTCACGGCAAACCCATTGATCGTGTCAAGCAGATGGGCATTGAGATCGCTCCCAAATTGCGGATATTTCTCGCGAAACTCGGCCAGGACAATTTCATACGAGCGAAACATCTGCATGACATCGCTCGACATGTTGCCGATCGTCCTCCGGTAACCCACAAGATGTTGGGGCACGACACGAAACTCGTAATTCTCCGCTATTCTGAGGCACATTAGAAGATCTTCGCAGCCTTGTGCGTTCCTCGCCCTCAGGGAAGGATCAAACTGTCCCGCCCGCTCGAATGCGGAGCGACGTAGAAGCATCGAACTTCCGTTACCGACAAAGTTGTTTCTGCACATGCGTTGCAGCACGCGACCATCGGCATCGGGCTGTTTGAATGAAAATATCCGACCGTCCTCATCGATCTCCGCAAACCAGCAATATGCCAGGCCAGCTGACGAGCCTCCTTCCTGCAGGACGCGCAGTTGCAGTGCGATTTTGGATGGAGCCCAAAGATCATCCGCGTCCACGAACGCTAGAAACTCCGCATCGGTGGCAGCGGCGCCGCTGTTGCGTGCGTGCGCAACACCCGCGTTCGGCTGCCTGAAAAGGCGTATACGCCGATCTTGCTCGGCATAGGCGGCCACGATTGACGCGGACCGGTCCGTCGACCCATCATCCACTACGATAATGTCCAGCGCCTGGTGGCTCTGCTGGCAGATGCTGGTCAGCGTCGGGAGAATGGTTCTCTCGGCATTGAACATGGGCACCACGACGCCTATCACAGTGGCATTGTGCTGGCTCATTTGCCTTCGTCTCTCTCACGACGTGGTAAAATGGCACATCAGGGCCGGTAGTTCCATCAGATTTCACTACTTTAGCTGATGAGGATTCAACCACGACGGCCGAGCGGCAAGGCAGAGGGCCCCCGACGAGTTCCACTCAGCACTCCTGGAAGCGATAAAGCAGCAGCCTCCGGACTTTAGCTGGATATTTAGGAACTCCGATTGTGTAGGTGAGTGAGGAACCTCCCGAACCGCCCGTCGCGGCATCCGCTGCCGAAGCCATGCAGCAGTCGCAGCATCGGTGAAACAGGCGTCCACTACTACAACGACAACGCCCCGGTCGAGATCGCCGGCTGCCCACGCATGCACGCGATTCAGCCGTTCATCGTTCAATCACCGCGATCCAAGACGTTATGGCGACATGGCACGCGCGAAATGGCACCGGATCTCCGGGGCCGCCGACGATATCTATCAAGATGCAACGCCAAAATTACCTCCGGTCGCCGTGGGCCACCCGCAACTGGAAACGATGGCGGGCGTTGATGTGACGAACAGGATATAAGCCTATCTGGCAGCGAGCCTGGTTGAAGAAAGCCCGACGGTCATGAAGCCAATGAACGAAGAGCATCTCGCAGTTCTACGCAGGCACATGGTCGAGATGATTGCAATCCATACCGACCTTGCAAGCGAAGAACTCGGCAAGGCGGCGCTCGATGAGCGCGTGATGGCTGCGATGCGGCGAGTGCCGCGGCATCTCTTCGTGCCAGCCTCGGTTGCGCCTTATGCCTACCAGGACATGCCGCTGCCGATCGGCTTCGATAAAACCGTCTCGCAGCCGTTCATCGTCGCTCTCATGACCGATCTCCTTGCTCCCCAACCGCACGAGGCGGTGCTCGAGATCGGCACCGGGCTGGGCTACCAAACCGCAATCCTCGCGGAACTCGCCGGGCACGTTTGGAGCGTCGAAATCATCGAGGAATTCGCAAGCCACGCCGAGACTCTCCTGCAGGGCCTCGGTCTATCCAATGTCAGCATTCGTGTCGGGGACGGGTCTCGCGGCTGGCCCGAGCACGCCCCATTCGACAAGATCCTGGTCACCGTGGCGGCTGGGCGGGCGCCGCCGGCTTTGCTTGAGCAGCTCAAGCCGGGGGGCCGCCTGGTTCTGCCTGTCGGACCTGAGGAAGTGCAGTTGCTGACGGTCATCGACAAGGATTCGGCAGGGCAACTGAAGACTCGCAAACTCATCCCGGTTCGGTTCAGCCGGCTCGAAACGGTCTAACGACGGTGCGGACATCTGGCCCCGCAGGGCCAGCAACTTCGCTATGGCCAGAGATGACGCAGGCCGCGCGAGGATTGTTTTTAACCCGACTGTGCCCGCGACAGCGCCTCGCGTTTCCGCCGCCCAAAACCAGTATGGGTTCTCGCGGTCTCACGGCTGCTTCGCGTCCGCTCTTTTGAGCATCGCAAATGCGCGATTGATCCGTTGCACAGCTGTGGCGTTTGCCAGCAGTGCGTAAAGCGCGAACCCGCCCGTCAGAATCCAGGGCGAAGCGGCGCCCATGGCGGTCGCGAATCCGTCGGCGACTAGCAGCACGCAAATGAACACCAGGCGTTCCATCCGTTCGAAGAAATCCGGCCACGCGTGGTTTTCTATAGGGATTTCGATCGCCGTCCGCGCCTTGGCGTAGCTGGTGAGGATCCCGCCGGCGAATGCGATCATTGCGATCGCCCACAGATCAGCGACCCAGCCTATTGCCGCAAAAACGGCAAGTTCCTGATAACGGTCGGCCATGGCGTCGAAATAACCACCGGCCTTGGTGCTCATATGTCTGCGACGGGCAACCGCGCCGTCCAGCGCGTCGAAGGTGAAGGCAAACGCGAGGCAAAGGCCAAAGGCAAGGCTTGACTGGTGATACAGATAGGCGGCGCACGACAGGGCGACGAGCACTAGCCCGACTGATGTAACCTGGTTCGGGGTCATGCCGATCCCGACCAGCGGAGAAGCGGCGTGCTCCCATAGCGGGTCGATACGACGTTTCATGAGACCGGCGATCATGATTACTCGGCTCCTCTAATGATGTCGTTGCGCGGAGCTTAACCGGCAAATTGCGGGTTCGTTCCAGCCCGTCGGCACCTAGACTGGCTCAGACGTCTTTCCCAGCTCAACCCAGCAGCGTTTCTTTGGCGAATGCGGCCAATGGATTAAGGTAGCCAGAGGCTGTCAAGCTGGCGGCGAAACGGAAAATTTCGGTTGCTGCTACAGCAGCCCGATATTGTTTCGCAGTTTCTGCAATACCCGTTGTGTCCGCTGTCGCAAATCGACTGGCGGTCTAGCGGTAGTAACCCGAAAGATGCCGTTATAACGCGTATTCGCAATTCACGGGGAAGCCGTCCGAAACTCCATGCGTAAATTTCTGCCCAAGTTTGCTTACCTGCTCGCGACCTCTGCCGGCGCAGGATTATCTCCGGTATGGCCGGGCACGGTCGGCGCGGGCGTCGGAGTGGCTCTTGCCGCGGTCCTGATACCTGCATCGCCTTGGCTGATCGCGCTTGCCTACATGGCCGTATTCGCCGTGGGAGTATGGGCGTCGTCGCATGTCATCTCCCGTACCGGGACGGAGGATCCGCAGATCGTCGTCATTGACGAGACCTTCGGCACCGCCGCAACGCTTTCCATGCTGCCGCTCGACCCGGTCTGGTGGGCAGCAGGTTTCCTTGCTTTCCGGTTTTTCGACGTCGTCAAGCCTTGGCCCATCGGCGTCGTCCATGAAAAAGTAAGGGGTGGGGTCGGCATCATGCTGGACGACGCGGCTGCAGCTGTGGTCGCCGGCGCGTTGCTGCTTTTGCTGAACGATTTGATTCAACGTTTGCCGTAACCTGCCACGGTCGAGGGAAAAACAGACCTCTCTCCACTAAAATCTGCCGCAGCAGCGCTAGACCGCAGCGTCGCGCGGCCGCGCCAAATCGTTCGTTCCCTCCGGATCCGGCGCTTGGCCATAGCTCATCTTCTTCATCTGCTCGATCACCCGCGCCATCTCCTCGTCGGAAAGGACCGGCGGCTCGCCAAGGGTAAGCGCCTGGACATACATGCGCGACAGGGTTTCGACCTCGTTCGCCAGCCACAACGCCGCTTCCATGGTCTTGCCGAGCGAAATCTGGCCGTGCTGGCCGAGCAGGCAGGCGAGGCGACCCTTGAGTGCAACCAAGACATTGTCGGACAAAGCCTGCGTGCCAAACGTCGCGTAGCCGGCGCAGCGGATGGTCGTACCGCCCGCCACTCCTGTCATATAATGGAAGCTCGGAATCGTCTTGTGATGGCAGGCCAGCGTCGTGGCGTAGAGCGAGTGGCAATGCAGTACGACGTTGATCTCCTGCCGCTCCCTCAAAATGTCACGGTGGAAGCGCCACTCCGAGGAGGGCCGTCGGCCGACATAAGTGCCGTCAAAGCCCATCTCGACGATGTCTTCGGGCGTCATCGTTTCGTAGGGCAGCGACGAGGGCGTGATCAGGAAACCGTCGCTGGAGCGCACCGACAGGTTGCCGGCATTGCCCTGGTTGATACCGCTGGAGTTCATCCGGCGGCAAACATCCACCATTTCGCGGCGCAGAGCGCTGTCATCAGTCATCGATCGTTCCTTTTGCTGGTCTTGCCCTGTTGCAAGTTGTTTCGCTTGATCAGTTCGCGCCACCGCTGTGCGTAGGCTGCGAGCGCCTCATGATCGCCGGCAAAGGCGGCCGGCAGGCTGAGCGCGATCGGAGCCGGCGTGTCACGAGTTTCGTGTTCGCCAAGTAGCGCCGCACCCGAAGCGGTGCCATAGGAGTCGAGGTTGTAGACCGTTTCGGCGTTTGGCCGCAGCGCGGCAACCAGTGTGGCGTAGAGCGGGTCTCGCAGGAAGGTGCCATCCAATGCAACCAGCCCGTTTTCGTTCAGCGCATCGATACATTCCACCGTCAGCAGCGCGGCGTAGAGCACCGCGAGCGCCTTGCGCTCTGCAGGGGATTCTGCAGGCGGCCCTTCAAACCGGCCGCACCCGGCGCTGCCTGGAAACAGGCCGTCATCGTCGCCGAACGACGGCAATGCGAAGGTGCCGCGCTCAATCAGCAAACTGACCAGCGCAGCGTCGGCTGCATTTCCTTCTTGCCCCTGCCCTGCCACATGACTGAACTCACGTCCGCCCATGGTCAAAACGCCGCCGACCGGGCGTCCTGTCACGTCGCTGTTCAGCACCATTCCGCGATTTTCATCGAGTTGGTCGAGAGGTGTCGCCGCGCACAGTCCGACAATCCAGGTTCCGGTAGAGATCACGCAGGCGTCGCGCATCCCTGCCGCCTGGTAGCGGTAGAGGTTCAGGCTGCTGTCGTGGCCACCGGTCAGGACTGACAGCTTTTCCGGTATGCCGTGCCGGCGCGCCAGATCCTGCCGGATTGGCCCCAACCTCTCCCAGGCCGGATGAAATGGTGGCATGAGGCGCTGCCATCCCTGCCCCGCCACAATGGGCGCCCACCGCTTGCGCACATTGTTCCACAGATGTGATTGCGCCGAGAGGACGGTCGTTTCGGCCGATGGCACGCCCGACAGCCGCCAGGCCCAATATTGAGGCAAGCCCAGATACCACCGAGCCTGAGCGACGCGCTCCGGATCAACCTGCTGCATCCAGTACAGCTGGCGCGCCTGGTGGGCGGCCTTCAGCATGATCGAGCTGCCGCGATCGAAGAAATCGCCCGAAAGCGGCGCGTAGCCCTCGCGAATTGCCGGCGGCAGGTCCTGCTCATAATCAATCATCGGCAGGGCGCAAGTGTCGTCGGGATCTGCGTTCACCAGAACCCCTGCGGAGCCATGTCCGGTGCCGACCACCTTTTCCAGCGGATGGTGTCGGCACAAAGTGGCGAGCGAGCCGAACAGCCAGTCGCCGATGCCGTTGAGATCGTGCTGCCGCCACGGCGGACCGGGCCGCACTTCGTTGTGGACAGAGAGGCTCTCCACGAGCACGCCGTCGAGCGTCATCGCGGAGAGCTTTATGTTGGTCTTGCCGACGTCGAAGACGGCGATCCTTGCGCCGTCCGCCTTCTGCCCGTCATCCATCGTGTCAGATCAGACCGTATTGGCGAGCCTTGTTGCGCAGGAACGGCAAGCCATTGCCCATCACTTCGGCCTCGTCCTTCGCAACCGGCCGCCAGACCGAGAGGCCGTAGGAGACTTCCGGCGGCATGTTGATGAAGCTTTCCATGGCAAGTCCGCCCTTGAAACCGATCGCCGCCAGTGTTGCGTAAATCTCGTCCCAGGGGCAGTTGCCGGTGCCTGGTGTGCCGCGATCGCTTTCAGACAAGTGGATGTACTTCAGGTGATCGCGGGCGGCCAGAATGCCGTTGGCGGCTCCCTTCTCCTCGATGTTCATATGGTAGGTGTCGAGATGAACAAAGATGTTGTCGGCCCCGACTTTCTCGACCATCCAGACGGCCTGCGCGCCGGTATTGATCAAATGGTTCTCGTAGCGGTTCACCGCCTCGATTCCGAGCTCTATGCCGCGCTTCTTGGCGTGCTTGGCGGCGACGGTCAGCACATGGGCGATATTGTCGTATTCCTTTTCGGTGGGTGGCAGGCCGGTGCGTTCGCCGATACCGCCAAAAATCACGCCGGAAAGCGCCAGCGCGCCCATCTCGGCGGTCTTGTCGATCGCCACTTCGAGATGTTCGATGGCAGCATCCGGCCGCACCGAGGCCCAGGCGCGCTCCGGCAGGCCAAGCGAGCAAACGGCAGGAAGATTGTGCTTTTCGAGCAAGGCGCGCGTGTGCGCGGCATCGACCGCCGGCGCGTTCAGAAGCGCGATCTCGATAAAGTCCATCCCGTATTTGACCGAAGCCGCGATCGCCTTCTCCGCGCCGGCCCGGTCCCAGTTCATCGTCCACATCGAGGTGTGGACCCCAAAACCATGCATCTAACTCATCCTCTGTTTGTGTTTAGGAATTTGATTTGCCCGGCAAGCCAGCGCAGGATCATCACCGTGATCATCAGGATGCCCCAGACCGCCGTCGCAAGATGCTGGTTTGCGCCCATCAGATTGAGTCCCGAGGACAGAAGCTGGAGCACGACCAGCGCAACGAAGACCGGGATCACCCGACCGAAGCCGCCGAACGGATTGACCCCGCCAAGGAAGCAGGCAAGCACGGTGATGAGCAGGTAAGACTCGCCGTGGCCGACACGCACCGAATTGAAGCGCGCCAGCATGATGATGCCGGCGACCGCGCACATCGCGCCGGACAATGTGTAGACGAGAACCTGCACCTTGCGCGTATTGATACCGGAATAGCGCGTGGCCTCGATATTGGAGCCTATCATGTAGGTGTTGAAGCCTAGCTTCATGCGCGTCAGCAAGACGTGCCAGATCAGCACGCAAGCGATGAAGATGAGCAACGGCACCGGGATGCCAAAAATCGAACCGTAGCCGATCGGCGCCAGGAAGCCGGGAATGCCGGACACGTCGCCGCCGCGCGTCAGGAATTCGCCGAGACCGCGCAGGAAGATCATCATCGACAGCGAGACCAGGATCGGGTGAGCCTTGGTGTAGGCGATGACGAGCCCCATGATCAGCCCGCTCAGTGCGCCGACCGCGATGGCGAGGACCGAGCCAAGCACAAAGGCGCCGATGCCCGCGTCGACGCCTCCCTGGCTTTGCAGGACCCAAGCCAGCGTCAGGCCGGCCATGTTGGCCGTGAAGGTGATGGCCAGATTCAGGCCGCCGGTCAGGATCGGCAACAGCATGGCGAGTGTGAGGAGGCCGAGTTCCGGCAGCTGGAAGGCGACGGATCCAAAGGTAGCGCGGGAAAGAAAGTTCGGCGCGGCAAAGCCGAACACGACCATGACCGCCACGAACGCGGCAAACGGACCTGCAAGTTCGGGGCCGAGCGCGTTGCGGACGCGTTCAATCAAAACCGTCATGAAGGCACCCGTCGGCTTTTCAGGAACGGCAGCAGGCGTTCGATGCTGGTATTCGAAAGCGTGATTGCGGCGAGAATGATGGCGCCGACGATCATCTTGAACGCGAAAGGCGACACACCCATCAAATTAAGTCCGTTCTGGGTAATCGAGACCAACAGAACGCCCAGAATGCAGCCGAGCACGCTGCCCTTGCCGCCGCCGAGCCGCGCACCGCCAAGAACTACGGCTGCCAGGACGTCGAGTTCGCGCCCATAAAGGGCATTCGGCACAACCTCCTGCGCGTAATGCGCTTGGACGAGACCGGCGATACCCGCCATCAGGCCAAGCCAGCCGAAGGCGATAAATTGCATGGCGCCGATATTGATGCCGAAGCGGCGCGCGCCCTCCGGGTTGTCGCCAAATGCGTAGAGCTGGCGACCAGTGGTGGTGCGCGTGATCAACACCCAGGTCGCGAACACGCATATGGCCATAATGAGCACTGGCAGGGTGATCTCCGCCCAGCTGCCATCAGCCATCTCTCGCTCGAACAGCACGACGCGGGTGGTGAGCCAGTCCGGCAGATTGTAAATCGACACGCCGCCTGTGAAGAACATCAGCAAGCCGAAGAAAATGTTGAAAGTCGAAATCGTGGCGACGATCGAGATGATCCTGAACCTGTGGATCAGGAAGGCGTTGATGCAGCCCAACGCGACGCCCAAGGCGCCAGCGATGATGAGGCCGATAATCCAGTTCCCGCCGCCGATCCAGCCAAGGACGGTCGCCGCCAGATATTGCACAACGGAGGCGGCAACCGCGAAGGAGATGTCAATGCCGCCGGCAATCAGCACGACGAGCAGGCCGACGGCGAAGATGATGTTGACCGAGCTGGTGTTCAGAAGGTCAAACGCGTTGCCGAGGGTGAAGAACCGGTCCGTCGCGAACGAAAGGAAGACGCAGATGACGGCGATAACGGCGAGCAAAGCCAGTTCCGTTGCGTGGGAGCGGACAAACCTACGCATAGACCGCCTCCTCGATCGCCTGGAGGGTCGTAGCGCCCGGCGTAAATTCGCCGACAATGCGACCCTGAGCCATGTGCAGCACACGGTCCGCGTTGAAATAGACTTCAGGCACCTCGTCCGAGATCAGGATAATGGCCAGGCCGCTGTCCGCCAGCTTGGAAACGATGTCGAAAATGCCGGCGCGCGCGCCGACATCGACGCCGACCGTCGGTGCGTCGAGGATAAGCAGCTTCGGGTCGGTCGCCAGCCATTTTGCAATGGCGACACGTTGCTGATTTCCCCCTGACAGGGTCGAGATCGCGTCGTCCTGCTTTCCGATCCTGACCCCGAGATCCCTTATCCAGCGATTGACCAGAGATTGCTTGCGATCGCTCGAAATGAAACCGCCCGTAAGGATCTTGTCCAGCGAGGCGATGACCATGTTGTCGGCGATTGCCTGGGGCTGAATGAGACCGAGCGACAGCCGGTCTTCCGAAAGATAGGCGACGCCGGCGGCGATCGCGTCACGGTTGGAACCGAAGCGAACGGGTTTGCCATCCAGGACGACAGAGCCCGATTTCGGCTTGCGCATGCCAAACAATGTCAGCGCCAATTCGGTGCGCCCTGCCCCGAGCAACCCGGTGATGCCGAGCGTCTCGCCGCGCCGGACCGTCAAGGACACGTCGTCGAATTCGCCGGGCCGCGACAGTCCCTTAACCTCAAGCATGACCGGGCTCGTGCTCAAATCGCGATGCAGGACGGAATAGTCGAAGGTCTTGCCCGTCATCAACTCGGTGATGCGCGATTGGGTCAGGCCTTTGGTTGGATAGACGCCAACGAGCGCGCCGTCGCGCAGCACGGTGACGCGGCTGGAGATTTCGAGAACCTCCGCCAGGCGATGACTGACGAACACAACGGCGACGCCCGACGCCGACAGATTGCGCACAATGTCCAGCAGATAGTCGGTTTCGGATTGGGTGAGGGACGCCGTCGGCTCGTCCATGAAGACGAGCTTCGCCTCGCCGACGAGGGCGCGCGCGATTGCTACGATCTGCCGCTGTGCGATGGGAAAGTGGTGGAGTGCTAGATCGACATCGAGGGTAACACCAAGACGTTGCAAGGCGTTGATCGCGACACGGCGCATCTCGGCATAGTTCACCAGCCGCGGCCAGCGGCCGATGACTGTCTGGAACGCGATATTCTCGGCGACAGTCATCTCGGGAAACAGGGCGAGGTCCTGCCAGATGACCTGAATTCCGCCGGCCTGCGCCGTAACCGGCGACATATGGGAGTAGCTCTGGCCATCATAGTCGATCACGGCGCCCGCCTCGGGCTTGTACACGCCCGTAATGACCTTGATCAGCGTGCTCTTGCCGGAGCCGTTCTCGCCGGCCAGGCAATGCACCTCGCCCGGCAGCACCTCAAAGCTGGCATTCTTCAGCGCCTTCACGCCGCCGAACGTCATATTGACGTTGCGGAGCGACAGCAGCGGCCGTGATGCGGCGCCATCGAGTGCCTGATCAGCCATCGAGTTGAAACCCTGGATCCAATCGCGTTTGCAATCCTGCAGCTGGGCCGGCTCGACGCCGGCCCAGCTGCCATTAGCTTGAGCCTTACAGGCCCATCGCCGCGAGATCGTCGACAGTGTCCTTGTTGATGGGGACCAGCTGATCGACGATGATGTTACGGTTTTCGAAGTCCGGCTTGACTGTCCCTAGCCCTTCGATCGTATCGCCGTCCTTGATCTCGTTGCCCTTCATGAGATGGTCAGCCAGCGTGACGAAAACCTCGCCCGCCTGCTTCGGATTCCACATGAAGCCGCCGGAGATCGCGTCGCTTTTGATGAGCTTCCGGCCCTGGCCTGGCGAGAATGGTCCGAGCACGAAAATTTCGCCCACCTTCCGGCGCTCTTCGATTGCGCGGCCAGCGCCGATCGGGCCTTGGCTGCCGAAGGCGAGGAAACCCTTCAAGCCTGGATTGGCGGAAATCAGGTCAAGCGCAGTGCTGCGACTCTTGTCTACATCCTCGGCGACGCCATAACGTTCGCCGACAAGCTTCATCTCCGGGTTGTTCTTCTTCAGATATTCGATTGCCGCATCGGCCCAGGCATTGTGCAGCGGCACCGTCAGCGAGCCGACGAACACTGCGTACTCACCCTTGCCGCCCATCTTCTCCGCCAGGAGCTTGGCATGAGCCTCGCCGAAGCCGGTCGCGGACGCGAGTTCGAAGTCCCAGTCGGCGCCCTTCTGGCCAGGCGATTCATGCGTGATGACGATGATGCCGGCGTCCTTGGCCTTCTGCAGGACTGGTTCAAGCACTTTCGCATCATTCGGCACGACGCCGATGACCTTGACGCCCTGCGCGATCAGATCCTCGATGGCGCGAACTTGCAGTGCTGGATCAGCGCTGGTCGGGCCGACCATGAATGCGTCGATCCCGAGCTTCTGGCCGCGCTCCTTGATACCCGCCTCCATTGCGTTGAACCACGGAATGCCGCCGATCTTGACGACGACGCCGACCTTGCCGGCCTGCTGTGCCATCGCAGCGAATGATCCGCCAATCAAAAGGGTCGCGGCAAGCGCCGCGATCATGAGCTTTTTCATCTGTACTCCTCCCATAACGTTCCTAGTGGGAACACACTCGAGCCGTCGAACGACGGCGGCCGTTAGAAACCTCCCCGAAAGAGACGGGGCACTTCCCCATCGATCATCCACCGGTTTTCGCTTGCACAATCGATGGTGCAGAAACTATTGTGCATCGAGAAGCTCTCGTCAAGCGGGATATTGCTCTAAATAGACGCGCCGGAGGCGCCAGATGGATCAGCGGGTCAAGAAGAAGGCGACGATCTATGACCTATCCGTGCTATCGGGCAGTTCGCCGTCGACCGTGAGTGCCGTCCTGAACGGCACTTGGCGCAAGCGCCGCATCAAGGAAAGTACGGCGCAAACAATTCTCGGCCTCGCCGAACTCCACCAATACACCACCAATCTGCAAGCGCGAGGCTTGCGACGCTCGCGATCGGGCCTGGTCGGCCTGATGCTGCCCGTCCACGACAATCGCTACTTCTCCTCCATGGCGCAGACGTTTGAGGGGCATGTGCGCAGCCGCGGCCAATGCCCGGTCGTGGTTAGCGCCAGCCGTGACCCGGAAGAGGAACGCCGGACCGCGGAGACGCTGATCTCCTATTCAATCGACCAGCTCTTCATCGTCGGCGCCACCGATCCGGACGGTGTGCACGAGGTCTGCGAACCGGCGGGGCTGAGGCATATCAACATCGACCTGCCGGGAGCGAAGGCGCATTCGGTGATCAGCGACAATTATGGGGGCGCACGGATGCTGACGGAAGCAATCATCCGCCGCTTCGGCAATGATGATCCTCTGCGGCCGGACGAGCTGTTTCTGTTTGGCGGCCGCAACGACCACGCCAGCCGCGAACGCATCGCCGCTTTCCATGCGACCAAGAAGGCATTGCTGGGCGCCGACCCTGAAGACGGTGTGCAGTCCTCCGGGTATTCGCCTGATATAACTTTGCGTGCCTTTGAGGCGTTTTACCAACGCCATGGCAAGCTGCCGCGCGCGCTGTTCATCAATTCGTCGATCAATATGGAAGGTCTGCTGCGTTTCATGGCGGGCCGGCCGGCGGAGATGTTTAGTGAGCTCGTCGTCGGTTGCTACGACTACGATCCGTTCGGCTCCTTCCTGCCCTTCCCGGTAATCATGGTACGGCAGAATGTTGAGGCGATGATTACGAAGGCGTTCGAGCTGATCGATGAACCGACGACGACGCCACAGACCTTCCTGATTGCGCCAGAGTTGATCCAGCCCAGGTCTGCGCTGAAAGGGCCGCTCGACACTCTGAAGGATATAGCGTGAGTGCGAAATGGCGCGACAGGGTGACCCTGCACGCCCTGAGATTTCAATGGCTTATCATGCCGATCGGCATTGAGACCGATGCCGAACCGCCGCAGAATCTCTTCTCCGAAAGTGCCGCCGGCCGCCATCTCCTGGCTGCTTCGCTCACAGTGATCCCATGTTGGACCCACGGTCGCCATCACCCGTGCAAATCACGAAGTGTCGCCGTCTTTACTGTGAGCCCAATACGGGGCACGTGGGCGCAGGCAAAAGACCAACGGCAGCGAGCATTAGAAGCGATAACGGACTCCAAGAGTGTTCGCATTAGAACCCTCTTTCATATCGCCAATTGTACCATCGGCGCCGGATCTATGATGGAGCTGGTAGACAAGTTCGACATTGGGAGCTTGCCTGACTCTGAACGAAAGCTCCGCACCAACGAAGCCGAGGAACGATGCATCGCCATCGTAGCGGATTTCGCGATCGCGCTCGATCTCGGTAGGGCCTGTAACGGCACTGAATCCAGCGGTCAGTGCGGGCGCAATCGCCAAATCACCAATGACAAGGCCCTGGTGGCGAAGTCGCGCTCCGACCCAAAGTTCGCCGGACGTATCATCGTCTTCGCCAAATCTTATGGCCGCGCCGGTGACGCCACCAAGAACGAAACCAGCGCCTATATCGACGAGATCGCGACCGTATGCGGCCCCGATTATATAGTTGTCCGTGTAGTCGGCACCAAAAACGTTGATCGTATCCCCGAAGGCCCCGCTCGCAAACACGCCACCAAAGACATAGACATCATTCTTCGTCGGCAGACCCTCTGTGAAAGGATCTTGGGTCGCAAAATAGATAAAGGGAGAATTGTCATCGGCGAGTCCAGAACTGACTGAAATGCTCAAGATCACCGCAGCCAGGGCCACTTGCAGTCCCCGCATAGACAAGCTCCGAATCAATCCATTTCCATCGTTGGCAATTGCACAGGGAAAAACAAGGTACGAATTGGTTTATCGCCGAAATACTGGATGCGGGTACATCCTAATGGCTCGAACCATTCTTTAGGCTTTGCCGGGCGCGCGCAGGTGACCTTCGCCACAGGCCGTAACGGCGCAGTCTTCGGCCGCCGGCCTAACAGTAATGGCATCAGCCTATACCAATTCACGTCCGTTGCAGCGTTCGACTGACCCGATCATCTGCTGGAGTTCCATCATTGATGGATAGGATTCCTGTGCGCCTTTTTTCCGGACGGCAATCGCCGAAGCCGCGACGCCCCAGCAAGCGGCGTCGTAGGCGGACTTGCCGTCGAGCAAGGCGACGGCCATCGCCGCGATAAACGCGTCGCCTGCACCCGTCTTGTCGATCACATCGACCGGCGGGGCGAGAATTTGCATTGCGTCGTGATCCAGTGCGAGAAAGCAGCCACCGTCTTCGAGCTTAACGCATGCTATCTCCGCCCCGAGCGCATTCAGTTGGAGCGCCGCTCGGGCCGCATCGTCATTGGTGGCGATCGCCAGGCCAAGCAGATCCGAAGCCTCCTGCTGATTTGGCGTAATCGCGCAGAAGCGACAGAGTTGCGACCGATCGATTTGGTCGGCGAATGTCGGGTCGACCAGGACTCTGAACCCACGTTCTTGCGCCGTCGCGAAGGCGGCATTCAGGACTGGCAAGGGAATTTCAAAGTCAGCAACGAGTATCGATCGATCAGGAGAATTCCTGATCGCTGCCACGACGTTGTCAACGGCCGCGTCATTCCAGGACATGTTGGCATTGGACGCGGATAGAATGGCTTTCGTGCCGTCCTTCGGAACCGCCACGATAGCAACGCCAGTGGGGACGTCGCGGGCGACGCCGACGGACCCGAGGTCGAGCTCCGCCGCCTTCAGCGGACCGACTGCGATCTCCGCGAACTGGTCGTCGCCGACGCGCCCGATAAGCCTCATCGGAACGCCGAGGCGATGGGTGAAATACGCAACGTTGGCGGCTTTGCCGCCGGCGCGTTGGGCGAAGCCGCTGGCCCTGACGGTGCCGCCATCGCCAAGGGAACCCTGAACGTCGAACTGCAGATCGGCATTGATGCTGCCCAGCGAGAGCACGATCGGGCGCGGCAATGAAACCTCCTCAACCATTTCGTGCGGAAGTGAGCGACTGACCCAGGAACTCGTGAACAGACGGAGGGTTCCGGGGTCGGGCCGGCGGAACGGGCTGGTGCTTATTGCGATGGCCAAGGAACCCGCCGCCGACCAGATCGTTTGCGATCTGACCCAGACTAATCGGAACGGAGGCAGACATGCTCGACATGCCGCATGCTCGCAACTGCGACGCGCACATAGCCGGTCGGCACTCCGCTTGGGTCGGAGCATGCCAAGGCCGGAGCACCCGATACTTATCCGTTCGGGTTCTAGACCAGCGTTATGCTGCGTGACGTTGACTATGTCCTGCGAAAACTCGACTGGATGCACGCCGAAGGCATCTGGCCCAACGGCCTGCGCTATCTCTGGACCGATGCTTTTGGGGTCGTGCTCTATGTCTCGCTTTACAAGGAGCTCGGCGAGAAACGTTGGCTGGGTGAGGCTGAACGGCTGGTGGCGGAGGTCGAGCGTGTGCTCGGTCGGCTGCGCGGATTGAGGATCGGCGAAGCGGCAGATCGCGACGGACAGTATTTCCACTACCTGGCGATGTGGCTGTTCGCCTTGGCGCGGCTCGGCGATCTGAAACCGCGATACCGCGCGCGCGGCATTGAGCTGGCGCGCGATATCCATCCGGCCTTCGTGATCCCCGGCCGCGGCGTGATCTGGAAAATGCAGGAGGATTTAAGCGGTCCTTATCCCGGTTACGGTCTCGGCAGCATGGACGCCTACGATGGTTACGTCTCCTACCGGATGCTCGATGAAGACGCACTGGCACCCGAGATCGCGCAGATGCATGACCTGATGGAGCGCGACTGGCGCACCCTCGACATCGAACAGGATCTCGGCCTCGGCATGATGCTGTGGCTCGCCCACTTCTTTCCCGCCGAGCCATGGGCCAAAGCGCAGACGAAACGTTCGCTGCGGACTTTGGAAACGATGTGGGTCGACCCGCCGGGCTATTTCAGCCGCGCGCCGTGGCTGCCCGATATGAAGTTCGCCTTCACCAATTACGGCGTGTCGCTGGGCCTGCAGGCCGCCGGCGTCTGGCCCGAGCGTATCGGGAGGTTGAACACTTTCTTCGAGAATTGGCGCTCCGGCGACGAATACGAGCGCGAGGCGATCACCTGGGTGATGGCTTGCACCTCGCATCTTCCCGGTGCGTTTGTAGCTTCCGGACGGCCAAACGACGACTGAGGACGGTAAATCCGGAACGTTTTCGCGCCGGCGCGGGTTTGTCGATGGAGATGCATCGAAGCGTATGGGACGCCGGTGAAATGGCCATTCTTTCGGGAAAACCGGGAAGCTGCTGGGTGGCGGCAGCCACCGCCACGAACTATCCCCCGCTCGAGGGCTCGATCCATGCCGAGGCCGTTGTCGTGGGCGCCGGGATTGTCGGGCTTACGACGGCGCTTCGCCTCTGCGAGGCCGGTCGGTCGGTGATCGTCGTCGAAGGCCTGCGGACAGGCGGCCAGGTGACCGGCCGCTCAACGGCCAAGATCACGACGCAGCACGCGCTGATCTATCGCCATCTCATCGACACTTTCGGGCGGGACCCGGCGCAGACCTATGCCGATGCGAATTCCGCCGGCGCCGTCCAGATCCGGGAATGGGTTCGCAACTATGCCATTCCCTGCGACCTCGAGGCCAAGAACGCCTATACCTACACCTGCGATGCAAGCCGGCGCGCGGAGATCGTGGCCGAGGCAGAGGCCGCGCGCCAAGTTGGGCTGGACGCCGATGTTCTGAAGCGCGCGCCGCTGCCTTTCGAAACGGCCGCCGCTCTGCGTTTTTCCGACCAGGCTCAGTTCAATCCGGCGATGTATCTGGTTGGCCTGGCTCAAGCGGTGACGGCCCGTGGCGGACTCATTTTCGAAAACAGCCGCGCGATCTCGATCGGTGAGGCAAGCCGCTGGCGCGTCGTCACCGACAGCGGCACCGTTCACGCCGAGCATGTGGTCGTCGCCACCAACATGACGGTGAAGAGCCCCGTCGGAATGGCGAACCGCACCCAGCCGCGCTGCCACACCGCCATGGCGTTTCGGGTCGATGACCCTCTTGCCGTCGACGGCATGTTCATCGGCATCGACGATCCGACGCATTCCATCCGCACCGGCCGCGACGCCGAAGGCCCACTGCTGATCACGCTCGGCCCCAAGTTCGACACGGGCCAGGACGGCGACGTGGCGAAACGGTTCGTCGAGCTGGAACAATGGGCAAGAATGAACCTTCCAGTTGGGGACGTTGCGTGGCGCTGGTGTAACGAGGACTATGATACGGCCGATAGAGTTCCGTATGCCGGCGAACCCGATCCGGCCAAAGCCTCCGGTTTTCATATCGCCACGGGATTCAACGCCTGGGGCATCACCAATGGAACGGCCGCAGGCACGATGATCGCGGATTTGATCTGCGCTCGGTCGAGCCCATGGCAAAGGCTCTATGACCCGGCGCGGTCTTATCCCGAGGACTTTCATAAGAATGGCCGCAGCCAATCGATTGTCTCAAGCCTCGACGACATCGTGCCCGGCATGGGCGGTGTGATCGTCAGGGGTGACGAAAAGATCGCGGCGTGGAGAGACACTGAAGGGGTACTCCACCCCGTTTCGGCGACATGCACCCACAAGGGCTGCACAGTGACCTGGAACAACGCGGACAACACCTGGGATTGTCCTTGCCATGGCTCGATTTTCGCCGCCGACGGTTCGGTCATCCACGGCCCGGCTCGAAAACCGCTTGCCCCGGCCGCGCTGTAAAAAAGGCGGCGACTGACACGGCCCGGTGTTACCGTGCGTAGGTTCCGACCAGCTCAGTCTGCTCCAGCGCATGCTTCTGGGCTTCCTTCCAGACAGACTGCACGCCCGCCTGTGCCGGCACGCTGAGGCTCGGCACGTCGAGCGCGGCCAGCCGGAAATGATAATGATGGACGCCATGCCCCACTGGCGGCTGCGGGCCGTCGTAATAAGCATTGCCGAAATCGTTGGTGCCTTGGCGAAGTGCCGACGGACCTGGCTTGCCATCCTGCGCCTCGGCGAGTTCGCTGGCATCGGGCGGGATATTGAACACCGCCCAGTGCCCGAAAACCCCGCTCGGCGCGTCGGGATCCTGCACGACAAGAACAAGGCTCTTGGTACCGTCCGGAACACCGGACCATTTTAGCGGTGGTGAGACGTTCTGGCCGTCACGGGTATACCTTTCAGGGATTTTCCCGCCAGCCGGGAACGCCGGGCTGATAAGGGTAAGTGGCATTTCTATTTCCTCAAAGAAGCGTTACGGGCGAGACTGCCGAGATTCCTGCGCTGTTTCACGCCGCTTGCTGAGCTTCCGCGACGCGCCTGATTTCTGCTGGCAAGGATTCCCAAACCTTGGTCATCTGCCCCTCTCCCACATGGTGAGCGAGCACCTTGGATACGACCCTGAATGCATCCTTGGAAGCGACCGGTCGGGTGAATTCCAGCTCCGCCTTGATTTTGGCTAGAAACTCGTCGAGCGATCGCAACTTCTCAGGGGTCTTGGAAGGCTGATATTGGTCGTAGTAGGCGCCGCGCACGAGGATCGGCAGCTGGGAGCCGAGGTGGGCTGCAAGGTCTGGTTGCATGCGGTCCCGCAGGGCGTGGAGCACCGCTCCAAGAACATGCCATGCGATCTGCCGATCCGGTCCCATCTCGGCCATGATCTCGTCGAGCCAGATGTTTGTGGTCTGCAGCGTCTTGTCGAATACGTCGAGTCCGGTGGCGCTCATCGAAGCCTCCTTTTTCTGCTGTTCGAATGACTCATTGGACGAAACGGTCTTGGTCGGCTGTTGTTCCCGTTGCCAGCGTAAAGACCGCCTTCGCGAAAGCGTGTGACCTATTCGGCCAAGCCTTACACTCGCCAAGCTTATGCTCAACGCGTTCTCGTCAAGATCTGGCCCGTCAAGATTTGGCCGTGGCCACGGCAACGAAAAGCGATTGCCCTTGCCTGTTGATGCGGAACAATATGGGCTTGTTCTGCTGGCGGGATTTCGTCCACTCCTCTTGTATATCCGACGGCTGTGTCACATCCCGGTTATTGGCTGACACGATCACATCGCCCGCGCGGAGGCCGTTTTGGTCGGCGAGGCTGTTCGGCGCCACTTCTTGCACGAACAACCCGGCGGTGCCCGGCTGAAGTCCGAGCTGCTGGCGCGCCTCATCTGGGATCGGACTGAGCGACAGTCCGAGCCGTTGGTCCGGCGCTTCTTCCGGTCCCGGAACGGCACCGGTCTGTTCCTCCTCATCGTCACGCTGGCCGACGGTCAGAGCTATTTCCTGTTGGCTGCCCCCGCGGTTCCTTGTCAGCGTCGTCTTTGTCCCCGGCCTTCGGCTCGCAACCGCGAGCGTCAGATCGTGGACGTTCTGGATGTCCTTGCCGTTAAAACGCGTAATCACGTCTCCCGCCTGTATGCCTGCCTGCTCTGCCGGACTGCCGGGCTCGACGGAAGCGACCAGCGCTCCTTTGCTGCCAGCTACTCCAAGCGCCTCGGCAATCGACGGCGTGACCTCCTGGAGGCGTACTCCGATGAAACCGCGCTCGATCCTGCCGGTGCGGATCAACTGGTCGACGACGTTCCGGGCGGTGCGGGATGGTACCGCAAAGCCAATCCCTATGCTGCCCCCTGTGGGAGATACGATGGCCGTATTGACCCCGATCACTTCGCCGCGCGCATTGAACAGGGGACCGCCGGAATTGCCGCGATTGATTGAGGCGTCGGTCTGGAGAAAGTCGTCGTAAGGACCGGCATTGATGTCGCGCGAACGGGCCGAAAGCACACCGACGGTGACGGTCCCACCGAGCCCGAACGGACTGCCGATCGCGATCGTCCATGCGCCGGGTTGTACTGCATCGGAGTCACCCCAGGCGGTCGTTATCATGTTGGGCCGTGGGTCGATCTTCAGCACCGCGATGTCGGTTGCCGGATCCCGGCCGGCGAGCCGCGCAGGCAAAGTCTGCTTGTCGGAGAATACGACATGGATTTCGCTTGCATCGGCAACGACATGGTTGTTGGTGACGATGTACCCATCGGGGCTGATCACAAAGCCGGAACCGAGAGCCTCTCGCACCTGTGGTTGCGCCGGTCCGAGGCCGGGCCCACCGAAAGGATTGAAAAAGTCATCCAGCGTCGCCTGGTCCTGGATGATCTGTTTGGTCGTTATTGCGACCACGGCTGGAATTTTCTCGCGCACGATCGCCGTGAAGTCGTTCGGGATTTCCTGGGCTGCGAGCGGAGCAAGGCCGCCCGCTGGGAATATCAGAATTGCGGCAATCAGGCCGGCGCAGAGTCTTTTGTTTAATACCGGAAACATGGTCTGCGACTCCTCCAGCGCTCAGTGATCAAGCATGCGACGGCTCCAGCCAGCAGTTCACCAGCGGATTACGACAACCTTGTCGTTCCCGTTGGCGAGTTCGACGGCTTCGGTGCCGTCCGGCTTGCGGCTTTCGATCCGGGCACTTTTTACTGTTTCTATGCCAGCAATGTTGGCCGCAAAGGCCTCGTCAATCTCGGCAGCACAGACCAGAGTATCCGGTGGCATATCCTTCACTTGGTCCATCAACTCGCGAAGCTTCATGGCGAACCTCCTTGGCACAGCCCCGGATTCTTTCGGCCGCACATTCCAACCATGTGCCTCCAGAAAAGTTCCCTGACGAGATTGCGGGAATGTCACGGGATGAACTCTGCGCAAGGTCTCTCGTAGAGCCCGAGAGAACGGTCTTTGAATGCCACGACCCGAACCCGGAAATTCATCGGAACTTCCAGCCCGCAATCCGGTTAGGTGGGCAAGGCTTTGAAGCGGATTAAGTGAAAGATGATGGCCCCAGTGATTGGTGAAATCCGCATTCGACTGCCAGGATCGCCTCGTATCCCATTCACCCGATGCTCGTCCCGCTTCCAGACCTGCGCTGGACCCCGAAACAAGGAGGAACTCTATGGTGACCATGAAAGCAGTCCGTGTTCATAGGTTTGGCGGACCAGAGGTTCTGTCGCTGGATGAAGTCCCGATGCCTCAGCCCCGTGACGACGAGGTCACGCTCAAGGTCTGCGCAGCGAGCGTCAATCCCGTCGACTGCAAGACCCGCGAGGGTTCGGCGGGCGGGGACCTGCCCGTTACGCTCGGCCGCGACGTATCGGGCGTGGTGGAGCTGTGCGGCACGCGGGCGCATACGTTGAAGAAGGGCGATCCGATGTTTGCGATGCTTGGCAACGACCGCGGTGGCAACGCCGAATACGTCGTGGTCAAGGCGACGGAAGCGGCGGCAAAACCGGAACGTCTAAGCCATGTGGAAGCCGCCGCCGTGCCGCTTGCGGGGACTACAGCATGGCAGGGCCTTTTCGACCATGGCGACCTCAAATCCGGGCAGCGGGTTCTCATCCATGGCGGCGCCGGCGGTGTCGGACATCTGGCGATTCAGTTTGCCAAGGCTGCGGGCGCATTTGTCGTGACAACCGTTGCTGCCGAAGATTTCGATTTCGTCCGCGAGCTTGGCGCCGACCAGGCCGTCGACTACAAGAGCCAGCGCTTCGAGGATGAGGTCGAAGACATCGATATGGTTTTCGATCTGGTCGCGGGCGACACACAGGACCGCTCCTGGAGTGTACTGAAGCCCGGCGGGATACTTGTTTCCACCGTTTCTGAGCCCTCGGCCGAACAGGCACACCTGCATCAGGCGCGTGGCGTTTCTTATCTGGCTGAGCCAAATGCGGCGCAGCTTGCGAGGATCAGCCACCTCATTGACGCCGGCAAGGTAACTCCGTTCGTGCAGGCGACTTATCCTCTGGAGGAGGTCGCTAAGGCCGAGGAACGGCTAGAGAGAGAGCATACGCGCGGCAAGATCGTGCTTCAGGTGGCCGCCTGAGCCCGGATGCTCGAAGTTCAAGTTCAAAGTGAACCAATTCTGCGGACAAGCCGTGCTGACGGGCAACTGACTGCGGACCGCATTCAGCCATTACGAGCAGAAGCTGCTTGGCGCTGATTCATCCGTAAGTGCCGATTAATTCCGCCTCACCCAACATGTTTTCACGGGCAGCCTGCCACACGACCAGGGCATCGGGCTCCGGGCCGATGGGAAGATTGGCAATGCCAAGGGCCGCGAGCCTGAAGCGGTAGGTGTGTGGCTTACCGCCCGGATGCTGGTCGGGTCCATCGTAGAGAAGATTACCGAAATCATTGAAGCCATGAGGCAGGTCCTCGGTTCGCGCTTTGGAACTCCGACCTTCGGCCAAATGACGCCGGTCTCCGCCGATGTCGTAGACGACCCAATGCCGGGACGCCTGTGACGGTGCATCCGTATCTTCCATGACGAGCACGTAGCTGTGAGTGCCCGGCGGCGGATCGCTCCATTCCAGAAACGGAGAGAGATTATCGCCGCGCCGGGCATGACGATCCGGAATCGGCTGGCCGTTCTGAAAGGCGGGACTGGTCAAAGTGAACGCCATCACTTTCTTCCTTGCTCGGCTAGACTCGTCGAAATAGAGGCGCTGGGCGCTCTCGTAGCTGCCTTCTTCCATCAGACGATCCCAACAACCACAACCGGCTATTGTTCCTCCGAGAGCGATGCATATGTGGTGGTATGGATCGTATGAGCGCGGGCCGTGTTCCCATGAAGTCGAGCTTCATCCTGGTCACCCTTTAGATGGGGTCCGCTCGAATTCGTGCTCGCCGACAATGAGCCCCGACCGGGCGAGCATGAGGTCTTCACCCGGCCGCTCTGAAAGCACGGCATCGGCTCCACCATCCACTGCGTTGCAGGCAAATGCCACCAGCACCTGGCGGCCAGTCGCGAACGAGAACGATCAAGACTTGTCGTCACCGTTCTGCGCTGGCCTCAATGCACAAACCTTGCCCTCAGCCAAGCCAGAAGTCTGTTGCCGGTAATTGTCCGGCGAACTCTGGCGGCAGCCCATCGCGCTTGCATCGTAGCACCGACGTGGCAGTGACAGACGATGTTGTGCAACTGCCAGTCACTGAGTTCGAAGAAGCGCTTTGCCTCACCGTAGGTATCATCTTTCAGACCCATGGCGCGCAGCACCGGATCCTCATAGGCAACGGTGATCGGCGAGCCAGCGCCACGCGCTACAGCACGGGCTTCAGGACTGAGATATTCGGTGCCTGAAAGCGCTCCAAGGCAACGCCGTGGATTTTGTTCGAGAAGCTTTGCCCAACGCTCGATCCGCTGCGTCCGAGACATGGTCGGGTATGTCGCCGAGGGCTCAACTTTTGCAATTGTCTGCAGTTGGTCGAGTGTTTGGTGTTTCATGGTCGGCTCCTTTCGATAGGTCGAAGTGCCCACGCCCTAACAAAAGATTATTGCGCTGCGACGCGCCGACAAGGCCGGAATTGGCAATGTTAGAAGTTTGCCCCTCGCACGGTTCCTATCAGGAACCTTCTCGGGGGCCTGCTTGTTTTGGCTAATGAAAGGAGAACGTCATGAGCACAAAACCACCACCCGTACCGGCAGAAAACCAGAGCCCTAAGGGTCCCGGCGACAAGAAGTCGGTTCCCGTCGACCAAACGCAGCACAGCCATTCCGCCCCAAATCCCGACAAACAGGGCCAGCAGGGCAACACGAGGGTCAATACGACCCATCAAGGCTACCAGCAGGACCGTTAGGTGATTTCATGTCCACGTCGAAGAAGACCCGCGCCAGCATCCGTCATGGCGGTCCTGGCGCATCGCACGAAAATGCCAAGGAGCCGCTGGTGATAGAAAAGCCGCCAGCCGATTCCGATCTGCGCAGCCGCAGCAAGATCTCAGGCGGCGGAGGCGAACGCGACAGCCACCATACTCATGACCCCGAAAAGAAGGGCGGCGGCACCCGACCGGCACGCCAAGGAAGGTGAATAGTTATTCACGTCTTCGTTGAAGCCTGCGGCGTGGCGCCTCGCATTTTCGCATGAAAATCCGAGGCGCCGAACATCATCAGGCCGTCTGACTGTGAGCACCCGCCTGGCGCAGTGGTCCGGGCCCGCTGGCTCCCGGCCGGCGGGCTTTCTCGTGAGCCTACCGGCTTTTCCCGCTAGACGAGCGACAACGATGCTACTTCCGGTGGAACAGGAAGGCCCTCTGGGAGTTCATACCGTCATCAACAGGCGCATGGGCGTGCCCTTGTATGGTGCGGCAGCGCAAGAATGGGAGAACCACCATGAGCCTCGGAACCATACTCATCATCATTTTGATCCTTATCTTGCTTGGCGGGTTCAGCGGTCTGGGTGGCGGGCCGTTCTACGGCACTGGCTATTATGGCGGTGGCGGCCTCGGTCTCGTGCTGCTGATCTTGATTATCCTGGTCCTTCTCGGACGCATTTAGTGCCCGCACGATTAGGTGGACAAACTTCAGCGTTGATCCGGTGTCGCTCTAATGCATGTCGCGCAAAAGTGCGCAGCGGTTTTGCGATAACGACATGCATGAAAACAACAACCTAAAGCGCGTCGCGTGAGGTCGGTTGAGGTCGGTCGAACGCGACGCGCTTTAGGCCTCGTCCGGGAATGTCGCCGCGGCTGCGGGCAAAGGGGCGCACGTGATTGTCCCGACGGAACCGAAATCGCTCAAGGGCATTATGTCCGCTGTAGAAATCCACGAGAATGGCGCCCATACGTGAACTTCGTTGAACAAGCCGATATCGGCCTCGGAGTTCCGGGGATTCCGACTGCCGATCTGATGCAGGCACTGCCCGTCGCCATCTACACCGTCGACGAACAGGGACGTATCACCTTCTTCAACGAAGCCGCAGCCGAGCTCTGGGGCCATCGTCCTGTTGTCGGTCGGCACCTATGGTGCGGCTCGTGGAAGCTTCGTCACCTGGACGGTCGGGATATGGCTCATGGCGAGTGTCCGATGGCCGTGGCGCTGCGCGAAGGACGGGATGTCTCCTGGGACCAGGCGATTGCGGAGCGGCCGGATGGCGAACTCGTCCCATTCAGGGCTCACCCACGCCTGCTTCGCGACGAAGCGGGCAATGTTGTCGGTGCGATCAACACGCTGCTCGACCTGCGCACGCAGACGCTGGGCGATGAAGCCCGCATGCGTCTTGCCGCCATTGTCGAGTCGTCGATGGACGCCATCGTCTCGAAGGACATGAATGGCATTATCACCAGCTGGAACGACGCTGCAGAACGCCTGTTTGGCTACACGCCTGCCGAGGCGATCGGCCGGCCGGTGACGATGCTCATTCCGCCCGATCGTCTCGACGAGGAAGTCTCGATCATCAGCCGCATCCGCGCCGGCGAACGCGTCCCCTCCTATGAGACGATGCGACTGCGCAAGGACGGCACGCTCGTTTCCGTCTCGCTCACCGTCTCGCCGATCCGCGACGCCATCGGGAGGGTCGTCGGCGCCTCCAAGATTGCGCGCGACATCAGTTCCCACAAGGAGAACGAACGGCGCATCCGTCTGCTCATGCGCGAAGTCAACCATAGGGTGAAGAACCAGTTCTCGGTCATCATCTCGATGATCCGCGAGACCAGCAAGCTGACGAGCACACCTGAGGCTTTCCTCGGGCAGGTCCGGGAGCGCATCACGGCGCTTTCGGAATCCCATGATCTCCTGGTCAATGCCGAGTGGCGCGGCGCCACGGTCGGCGAACTCATCAAGGCACAGCTCAAGGCCTTTGCAGCGCAGTCCCGCGTATCGAGGGCCGGGCCAATGCTGATTCTGCAGCCGAATGCCGTGCAGTATCTCGGCATAGCCTTTCACGAACTCGCCACCAATTCGGCAAAACATGGAGCGCTGTCCTGCAACGGCGGACGCGTCGAAATCGATTGGAATGTGGTCCCTGCCGGCGACGGCGCCGACACCTTTCGACTGGTCTGGCGTGAGTTGGACGGGCCGATCCTGGACGCTGTCAGGGGGCGCGGTTTCGGAGCGGTCGTCCTCGAGCGCGTGGCGCCACAAGCGCTCAGCGGCAGCGGGCGGCTGGAGTTCCACGAGCAAGGCGTCACCTGGACGCTCGAGGCGCCGCTGCATTTCGTCCAGGCGTCAATGCAGGATAACGCGGCCGATTGAACGCGCCCGGGAAGCTGAACGCTTCCCTCCGACCGACTGTGCTGACGCTCAGCCGGACCTATTGCGTTCGGTCCGGCTGGCGAAGATAGAGCAAAACTGCCCTGTCCTCCAGAACGTCGAGGTTGCCTCTCCCAGGCAAAGCATCGCGATGAACTGAGAGCCGATGGACGTTAGCCAATTCGAAGGCGGCCAGGCTGTCGAATTCCATGGCTGCCCCGTAGAACTGGGCGGCTTGCAACACCAGGCATTCGATGTCTTCAAGCGCAACGTTTTCGGCGAGATTTCGCAGCCGCACGGTCTCAGCCACCGCAGTGACATTGACTATCCCCTTGCACCGGGCGGCTGCCCACACTTGCCGGTCGACGTCGTGACACAAACGAACCGAATAACCGTCTCTCATGGAGAACCCTCCTTTCAGGAGCGGTTTGTCCCTCGGGATCAGCATGCGCCAGATCGGCTCTAATAACAAGCTGAAATCCAAAAAATTGCCTGTAAAATCAACTAGTTAGCATATCACGCAGGATACGCAATCGACGCCTCATATTAACTCCGGGCCTTTCACGCCAACGGCTTATTGACCGACCTTGACGCACACTCAGCCTTTCCCTAACTCTTAGCTAAATACTAACTTTGAGCGGCTGGAGGCAGAAATGGCCGAACTGGAAAGACCCGAACGACTGCAGATCATGCTGACTGCTGATGAATTGGCTGCACTGGAAAACTGGCGTTTCGAAAGGCGCATGCCAAGCCGATCGGCGGCCGTCAGAGAGTTGCTGCGGCGAGGTCTCCGCGCCGACGGATTTTTGATCGCGGCACAAGGTGCCAAGTCACAGGATTTTGGAATTCTGCCCAATTCCGGGATTGTTGATGGACCGTCTCGCGACTAAAGCGCGTCGCGTTCGACCGGCCTCACGCGACGCGCTTTAGGTTGTCGTTTTATGCATGTTGTTATCGCAAACCGCTGCACACTT
The DNA here is from genome assembly GCF_055811615.1 of Mesorhizobium sp. WSM4807. NCBI lineage: Bacteria > Pseudomonadati > Pseudomonadota > Alphaproteobacteria > Hyphomicrobiales > Phyllobacteriaceae > Mesorhizobium > Mesorhizobium sp. WSM4807. The sequence continues at coordinate 357,341 of NZ_JBVVQY010000002.1, read as the reverse complement.
TTGCGCGATATGCATTGGCCGTCTCGCCAGATATAGCCGGCTTCAAAGTGGACTAAAGGTAACCGACGGCAAGCAGATGAAATGCTAGGCCGGCACAAACAGGCATTACCCACGGTCGGTGGCGGCCTGGCCATCAATTACAGCCTCGAAAAGTCGGGGGACACCGGGGAATCAAGCGCTGCCCGAACAGGCTCTGGCGCCGCGCTACATGCTGTTCAGGAATTCGATGATAGCGCGCCTCTCCTCGGCATTGTTGAAGCGCTGAACCATTCGTGTGCCGCCCACCATGGCAGTCGGATTCGCGAGGTAGGTTTCCAGCGTCTCGGACGTCCAGGTGACGCCGGAGTCGCGCAGGGCGGGCGAGTAGTTGAAGCCTTCGACGTTGGCGGCGGCGCGGCCGACGACGCCCTGCAGGTGAGGTCCGGCACCGTTCCGGGTGGTCGCGATCTGGTGGCAGGCCCCGCAGCGCTGCCGGAACAGGCGCTCTCCTGAACCGGGATCCGCCTCCTGGGCAACGGACAGATCCGTTGCCCAGCTTGCTGCAATCATCGTCAAGGCAGGTAGTACGAGATTCCTCATCCTTCCATGCCCTTCAGGTCGAGCTTCGAGAGGGGCAGGCTGCGGATACGCTGGCCCGTGAGCACCGAGGCGGCATTAACCACCGCCGGCGGCACGCCGGGCAGGCCAGGCTCGCCGATGCCGCCCATCGGCGCACCGCTTTCGACGATGCGAACATGCACGCGCGGCATGCGGTCTGGCGGCAGGATGGGATAGCCGTCGAAATTGCGCGCCTGCGGCATGCCGTCGACATAGACGACTTCCTCCAGCAGCGCCGAGGACAGGCCAAGTGCGACCGCCGAGTTCACCTGTGCCTCGATGATGGCCGGATTGACGATGCTTCCGGGATCGATGGCCACCCAGATCTGGTGCACGACAACCTCGCCGTCGCGCAGCGAGACTTCGGCGATCGTCGCCACCTCGCTGCCGAAGGGCGAGGCCATCGCGACGCCGCGCGCGCGGCGGCTGCCGTCCTCTGCCGCGAAGGGACCGCGCTTCCAGCCCCCGGACAGATCGGCGACTGCCTGCAGAAGATTGCTGTGGCGCGGGCTGTCCGCGAGAAGCCGCAGCCGCAGTTCGTAGGGGTCCTGCTGACCTGCGTCGGCCATTTCATCGAAGAACGTCTCGTAGAAGAAGTCGTTCATCGAATGACCAACCGACCGCCAGAAGCCGATGATCGCCGGGTCGTCGACGTGAACCTGGCCGACGCGCCGGTTCGGAATCGCATAGATTTTACCCGCGATGCCTTCGACGGCAGAGCTGTCCACCTTGTCCGGCTGGCGGCCGAACCAACGTCCTGTCGGACCTTCACCCACCGCAACGGCATCCAGAGCGACCGGCAAACCGTCGCCGTCGAGACCGGCGCGGAAACGGGCGACCCCCATTGGTCTCAACGTGTCGCGCAGGAATTCCTCCTCGCGGCTCCAGATGAGCTTGACGGGACGACCTGCCGCCTTCGCTAGCAGGATCGCCTGCGGGAACGGATTGGCCGTCTGATAGAGGAAATGCCGCCCGAAGAAGCCGCCGAGCATAGGGGAGTGGATGATCACCTTGCCCGGCTCGATGCCCGCGACCTTTGCAGCCTCGGCCTGGAACATCTCGGGCGCCTGGTTTGGGATCCAAAGCTCGAGAGTCCCGTCCGCATTCCAATGCGCGATCGCCGAGGGCGGCTCGAGCTGCCCGTGCACGAGGTAGGGAGCGTCATAGGTCGCCTCCACAATCCGCGCTGCGCCGGCAAGGGTGCCTGCGGCGTCGCCTACCTGCTCGAAAGCGACGCCGTCTCCGGGTGTCGACTTCAACATTGCCTTGTGGGTCTCGGAGGAGAAATCAGCCGGCATGGCGCGAGGCGCTGCAGCCGCAGGCTCCGTCCAGGTCACCTGCAGAGTTTCCACCGCGCGGCGCGCTCGCCACCAGCTGTCGGCGACGACCGACACGGCCCCAGGCAAGCGGTGAATCGAGTGCACGCCGGGCATGGCCTGAACCTCGGCCTCGTTCGTCAAGGCGCCCGGCTCCCCGCCGAGACGCGGGCTGTGCTGGACGGCGGCGTGAAGCATACCGTCCACCTTGAGGTCGATCGCATACTGCGCGCGTCCCGTCGACTTCTCGCGCCCGTCGAGCCGGCGAACGGGCTTGCCAATCCAGCGGAAATCGTCGCGGGATCGCAGCACGACATCCGTCGGCACCGACAGATCGGCGGCCGCATCGGCGATCTCGCCGTAAGGGATCGCCCGCCCGGACGCTGCATGGACCACGCGGCCCGGTTCGGTGGATAGGTCCGAGATGGACAGCCCGAGCCGCGCAGCCGCTGCCTGCAGCAGCATCTGGCGTGCCGAGGCGCCGAGCTTGCGCATGGTCTCGTAGCTCATGCGCACCGACATACTGCCGCCGGTGAAGCGGCCGCCGCCGGTCAGGAGATAATCGGGACCGGGAGGCGCTCCCTCGACCGTGAAGTTCACGGGATCGACATCCAACTCCTCACCGACAATCTGCGCCATGGCGGTGAAGATGCCCTGTCCGCCCTCGATGAAGGCACTGCGGAACAGCACGGTGCTATCAGGGCGGATTTCCAGAAAGGCACTGACGCGAGCTCCGGGCGTGATGGATACGGCGGCCTGCGCCCGGGCGCTTCCGACTGGCACCGTGACGGATAAGACGAGCGCTGCGGCGCCACCGAGGAAGCTGCGGCGCGAGATGTTGAGCGGACCGTCCTCGCTGCCTGTGGACCAGTGATTCCAACTAGGAGTCATGTCGTTCATAGTTTCCTCCTCACGCCTGGGCGGCCTGCCGGACGGCAGCCGAGATCGCGTTGTAGGTGCCGCAGCGGCAGAGGTTCACCATCGCGCCGGCGATGTCGTCCTCGGTGGGCTGCGCAGTCTGCTTGAGGAGCGCTGTGGCAGCCATCACCTGGCCGGACTGGCAGTAGCCGCATTGCGGCACCTGATTGGCGAGCCACGCCTCGACCACCTTCCGGCCCTCGGTATCCTGCTCGATCGCCTCGATCGTCGTGATCGCCATCCCGACGACGCTGTCCACCGTCGTCACGCAGGATCGCGTGGCCTGTCCGTCGATCAGCACCGTGCATGCGCCGCACTGGGCGACGCCGCAGCCATACTTCGTGCCGGTCATACCCAGGGTTTCACGTACTACCCAGAGCAGCGGCGTATCCGGTTCGACGTCGACCTGAAATGTCGAGCCGTTAATGGTCAGTTCCATGGCCTTCACCTTTTGGTTCGCGAGAAAGCCAACACGACTGGCTGTTGGCTTGTCGGACCTGCAGGGTAGCCGCTCCCGATCAAGAGCATTAGGGTCGTTAATTCGCTTGCATTGATCGATGGGAGACATAAATCTTCAGCGATCAGTTTGGGAAACGGTATGGCCAAGGAAGACTTCAACGACCTTTTGTGGTTCCTGGCCGTTGCCGAGGAAAAGAGCTTCACGCGCGCCGCCGCAAAGCTCGGCATCACGCAGTCCACCCTCAGCCACACGATCAAGCGGTTGGAAACGCGTATGGGCATTAGGCTGCTCACGCGCACGACCCGCAGCGTGGCGACGACCGAGGCCGGCGAGCGCCTACGGCAGTCGCTTGCACCGCGTGTTGCGGAAATCGAAGCGGAGATCGCCTCGCTGATGGAGTTCCGCGATAAGCCTGCCGGAACAATCCGGCTGACCCTTTCGGATCACGCGTTCGACAGCCTCGTCTGGCCGAAGCTCAGGCCGGCGCTCGCAGATTATCCCGACATCAAGCTGGAACTGAGCATCGACAACGGGCTGCGCAACATCGTCGAAGATGGGTTCGACGCGGGGGTACGGTTGGGTGAAAGCGTCGAGAAGGACATGATTGCGATCCGCATCGGTCCGGACTGGCGCATGGTGGCGGTCGCGTCTCCTGACTATTTCGCCGAGCATCCTCCGCCTCGCCACCCGCAGGAGCTGATTGGGCACAACTGTATGAACATGCGCCAGACTCGTGGCGGCGGGCTCTATGCCTGGGAATTCGAAAAGGACGGTCATGAGCTTCGCGTCCGGGTGGATGGGCAGCTCACCTTCAACGCCTCCTACGCCATGGTCGATGCGGCTTTGAAGGGTTACGGCATCGCCTTCGTGCCGGAGGACCTCGTCGACCGTCACATCGCATCTGGCAATCTCGTGCAGGTGCTCGATGACTGGTGCCCGAAATTCCCGGGCTACTACGTCTATTACCCGAGCCGACGGCAGAACCTCCCGGCCTTCAAGGTCATCGTCGATGCCCTCCGCTATAGCGGGGCCTGAAAGCGCTACGGCCTCCTCCAGCGGTCGCTCAACATGGCGGAAGCGCCATTTGATATGCCGGCCTGATCATCCGCTGACCTCGTGCCCTGCCGCCCTTAAGGGTTCGTACGCTTCTCGAAAATCTCCCGCGCGACCGGCGCTGCCGAAAATGCATTCGGCCAACCGGCATAGTATGCGAGATGGCTGATGACCTCGGAGGCCTCCTCGCGGGTCAGTCCGTTCTTCATGGCGCGGTTCAAGTGGAACGGCACCTGAGCGACCTGGCCGGCAGAAATCAGCGCGCTGACCGTGACCAGGCTGCGGTCACGCGGCGCAAGGGCCGGGCGCAGCCACAGATCGCGGAACAGCACCTCGCGGGTGTCTCGCACCAGGCCCGGAGAGGCCGGGCCGGTGGTCTGGTCGACGCTCGCGGCACGCCGGGCCTCCTTTGCCTCATCGAGCGGAAGCAGCATCGGGGCGGCTGCCGGAAGCTGGTTGGCGCCGATGCCTCGCTCGGCATAGACGGGCCTGGCCGCATCGACCGCCGCCATGGCATTGCCCCAGCCTGCGTAGAAGGCGAGATGCGTGATGATCTCCGAGAGTTCGGCGGGTTTGACCCCGTTGTCGAGCGCGCGGCGGATTTGCTCGGGCATAAGACCCGTCTGGTTGCGCGTAATGACGGCCGCGACCGTAACGACACTTCGGTCGCGCGCGGACAGGCCCGGCCGCGCCCAGAGGCGCTACGGACGAGACATCGTCATTGGCGCCTGAAGCTGCATTACCGGCGACAGGTGCAACGGTCATGGCCAGCGCAAGAGCCGCAACGGATTTCATGATCATCTCCTTACGTCTCGGGTTCGGGATCAGCGGTACTGGTCGTCGGTGACGGGCTCGATCCACTCGACGACATTGCCGTCGCGCGCAGGCGTTATCGCGATGTGGCTCATGGAGCTTTCGGCGGCTGCGCCGTGCCAGTGCTTCACCCCGGGCGGGGTCGAAATGACGTCGCCGGGCTTGATGGCGATCTTCTCTCCGCCTTCTTCCTGGACCCAGCCCGCACCCGCCGTAACGATCAGCGTCTGGCCTGCCGGATGCGTGTGCCAGTACGAGCGAGCGGCCGGTGTGAACTCGACCAGGCCGCCGCCGGCACTGCTGTGCTCGTTGGGCGCGAACAGCGGCGTGACCGTGACGGTGCCGGTGAACGTTTCCGCAGGACCCGGAACGGAAACGCGTGACCCGTTGGGCGAGACCTGCATTGCCTGAGCCTGGGCGGCAGCGGAAGTGAGCAGCACCAGCGTCGTGGCAATCAAAGGCAGGGCATTCGTCATCGTCTTTTCTCCATTTCATGAGACGTTCAAGTGCCAGCGCACGGCAAGTCCTTCGGTCTCTGCGTCGCGCCGGACCGGTTGCTATACAGGCGCGTTCACCGTCGCCCGTCGGCCGCTAGTCAGACCCGAAGCAGCATTTTGGCAGCCCGCCGCCCATCCATGGCGCGGTAGGCATCCGCAACCTGGGCTAGCGGCAGTTCGGGATCGAAGACGCTGCTTGATCTTGCCCGTAACCACACGATCCATCCCCGCCTTACCAGGGCTGGTTTGCCGGCCCCACCGTGAACTCGTTGATGGTCGTGTCCTCGGGCTGGCCGATAGCGAAGGCCACGACATTGGCAATCCGGTCCGGCGAGATCCCGTATTTGTCATACGTGTTCTGCATCTGGTCGAGCATTTGCCTCTGGCTAATAGTGTTCAGCAGCTCGGTGTTGATCGCGGCCGGATAGATCGTCGCGGTGCGGATGTTCGTCCTCTCCATGGCGGACTCCATGCGCAGGACCTCCATGAAGTCGCGGACGAACCATTTTGTCCCGCCATACACAGCACCGCCTGGATAGGCCTTGAGCCCCGCAACCGATGACGTCGCGATGACATGCCCGGACTTCTGTTCGATGAAGGCTGGCAGTACTGCCGCGATGCCGTTCAGAACACCCTTGATGTTCACGTCGACCATCTGGTGCCAGTCGTCGGTCTTCAGCGCGGAGAGCGGCGAGTTCGGCATGAGCCCGGCATTCAGGAAGATGACATCGACGCGGCCGAACGTATCCTTGGCAAGCTTTACGACCGCGTCGTTGTCGGACGGTTTGGTTACGTCCAGCTCCCTGTAGACGGCCTGACCACCGGCCTTTCCGATCTCGTCGGCGATCTGCTTCAGTTTTTCCTCTCGCCGCGCGCCGAGCACGACCTTGGCACCCTTGCTCGCGAGCAAGGGTGCCGTCGCTTCGCCGATGCCGGATGATGCGCCGGTGATAATCACGACCTTGTTCTTGATCGTATCGGTCATCACTGGTCTCCCTGGTATTGTTCGTCGGTAACGTGCTCCATCCAGTCCACGACTTTGCCGTCCTGGACTTCCTGGATTGCGATGTGGGTCATTGCCACGTCGCCGAGCAATGCCCGGCGACTGAGGGTGGACGGCTTGATCATGGCAAAAACCTCAGGGTTGTGCGCCATGCGGCGAGGCCGAGCAGTGAGGAACCGCATAGCAGCGTCGCGCCGAACGCGAACGCGCCCCACCAACCGATCGTGTCGAAGAGCATTCCTCCGATCGCCGCGCCACCCGTGATGGCGAGCTGAATGGTGGCGACCTGGAGGCCGCCTCCCGCCTCCGCGTCGTCGGGCAGCGTACGGCTCAGCCACGTCCCCCATCCCACGGGGGCGGCGGTGCCGAAGAAGCCCCAGGCGAGGAGAAGCAGCGAAACGGGGATGGGCATTGATCCGAGGGCAATCAGCGCGACGGCAAGTATCGACATCACGAGCGGGATGACGACCAAGACGCTGAACAATCGGGTTCGCAACAGCCGTCCGATGCACCACGTGCCTGCAACACCCGCCAGGCCCATGACGAGGAGCATGGCGGAGAGCGCGGAAATGCCGAGTCCAGTGACGCCCTCAAGGAAGGGGCGTAGGTAGTTGAAGAGTGCGAACTGACCCATGAAGAGGAACAGGATCGAGGCCATGCCGAGCACGACCGCGCGGCGGCCAAGCAGCGCCAGCACGTTACCGGACGCCTTCCTTCCGCGCGGGGGCAGCGGCGGCAGGCTGTTCCATTGCCAGACGAGCGCCAACAAGCCGAGAGGCACGACGAGGAAGAAGGCGCCCCGCCAGCCGACATGGGCCCCGAGGAAGCTTCCCAGCGGAGCGGCAATCGTAGCTGCGATCGCGTTCCCGGCGTTCAGCATGGCGAGACCCTTCGGGACGCGGTCTTCCGATACGAGGCGCATGACGATCGAGGTCGATATCGACCAGAAGCCACCGATCGCCACGCCAAGCAGCGCACGGCCGACCATCAGCAACGCGAAGTTCGGCGCAAAGGTCACCGCGAGACCGGAAACGATCAGGAGCACCGTGAAGCCGGTCACGACAAGCTTGCGGTCGATCCAGCGCGTAAGGCCGGCGACCAGCAGGCTGGTAACCACGGCAAAGGCCCCAGAGATCGAGATGGCCTGGCCTGTCCGGCCCTCTGTGATGCTGAGATCCACTGCGATCGGAGAGAGCAGGCTGACCGGCATGAACTCCGATGCAATCAGCACAGCGACGCACAGCGCCATCGACAGCACCGCGCCCCACGCCGTGCGGTCATCCAAAATCCGGGTGTCGTAGGTGGTTTCCATGATAGGCGTCCTGACAAGCGCAGGCGGCTCGTTCACGCCGCCAGCTCACCGCTCGCCCTGGAAATAGCGTCCCTATGTCGATCGCATTAGACCGATCAATCCACTTGGACTTATCGATCCAGGCCATGAATGGCCACTGGAAACCATCCCCCTCTTCTGTATAGGTGAAGAACGGTCATGCGCGCCGGCAGAGGCTTCTGCAAGGCGGCGGGTCTCCACTCAGCCTTGCCTACGACGCTTCGCCGCAAGAAATCGCATTGCATGTCGGCTGCTTTGATGAGCCCGGCAACCTGGTGTAATACAACTATAGGTTGATGAAGCGGCTTGGCTGGGGTTTGCTGCGGGATTGGCCTGCCGCACCGTGGGACAAAGGAGCAATGGTCGGTCCCAGTACTGGTCTCGTTCGAATGGAACTCGGCAGCGAATTGACGATTAAATCAAGGAATCTCATCGGAACAACGCAAGGATTCACACGATGAGCGTGCTTTACCGCGCGGCAAAAATCGCCGAACAAGCTCATGCCGGGCAGACGGACAAGACCGGGCGGCCCTATATCGAGCATTGCCGCCGGGTCGTTGACGCCGTCGAAACCCTCGACCAAAAGGCCGTTGCCTACCTTCACGACGTGCTTGAGAAAAGCGACGATTGGGACCGCGATCGGCTCGAGGCGGCTGGTTTTGGAACATCCATCGTGTCGGCAGTCGATGCCATGACACGCCGGCCGGACGAGGACGACCTCGCTTTCGTGCGCAGAGCAGCAGCCAACCCATTGGCGCTGCCGGTCAAGCGCGCAGATCTTACCGACAATCTGTGGCAGGCACGGCAGATTGGCGCGTCGACATCGAAATATGAAGACGGGCTGCGAGTCCTCGACGAAGAATTCTCCGAATGACGGAGAGATTGGTGTGATCGGCCGATATGGGAACTTCAAGCGACGCTCTATTCGGGGATGTGAGGCGTATGTCGCTTGTCCTCGGCAGGATCGGCATCGATCCGCGCTTTGTCGGGATCGAAGGCGCCATGGCGGGCGATGGCCAATGCCGGCGTGTCGGGCGTCTCGTAGGCCCACATGAAGTCGTCAGCCGCTCCGCCGACCGCGTGGACCCGCCAGTAACTCGCCGTGCCCTTCAGCGGGGAGTGCGTTGTGGTGTTCGTCTTCTCCAGCAGGTCGAAATAGATATCCTCGAAAGGGATATAGAAAACGGGATCATGTCCTTCTTCGTGAAGCACTTTTGCCCGCTCGGTTGAGGCGACGATCGCGTCGGAGAACCTGACCGTCACGGTTCCATTGAACGGGGTGATTGTAAGCGCGCCGGGATGGCGGGCGGAATTTGCGGCTGAGGGCTGCATTCGAATTCTCCGTTGGCTGGAGTTGTCTCCTGGAACGTCGTATCGCCCATCGGGGTTCCAGTTTGGCCGGTCGTTGGCGTTTGTCGTTGCCGCGGCAGTTACGGCCATGGGCGCAGTGAAGCGCGGCCGTTGTGTGGTTCGACTTCGCGTCAAAGACATACCGCAACGTCCCCGCGACGCGGGCCTTCTCAGCCTTCCGGCTGCAGGTGAAAAACCTCTGCGGGGCATTCAGATTCAAGGGAACGTTACCGCCGAAGAGTTCGTTTCCTAGGTCAACACCAAAACCGGCGGCGGGGCTTCGCAAGTTAAAGGGAGATTGCCATGAAAGTCGGCAACTGCATGACGAGGAATGTCCAGGTCGCGAACCCCGAACAGTCCATCCGCGAAGTAGCGCAGATCATGGGCAAGCTTGACGCCGGAGTGATGCCCGTGGGCGACCACGACCGGCTGGTCGGGATGATCACCGATCGTGATATCGCGATCCGCGGCGTAGCATTGGGTAAGGGACCTGACACGAAGGTGCGTGATGTCATGAGCCCGGAGGTAAAATATTGCTTCGATGACGAAGACGTCGAGCATGTGCTTGAAAACATGGGCGACCTGCAGGTACGTCGGCTTCCGGTTCTGAACCGCGACAAGCGGCTCGTCGGCATCATCTCTCTTGGCGATCTCGCGACGAGTAGCGAAGCGGCAGAAGCGGGAGAGGCTTTAAGCGACATCTCGAAGCCGGGCGGCGAGCATTCGCAGACTGCTCACTGACTGACGCGCGACACGTCAGCGCCAGGTCAACGTATCTTGTTTCGCGGTGCGTCGGCCAACGCCGACGCGCGGCCGGGCGCCTGCATTGCGATATTTTTCGGCAAAGGTTCAGGAACAATCCATGGATGACAATCCGAAGCACCATGTCCTTCAGCGCCGAGAAAGCGCGACAGGGCGAAATGGCCGTGCAGACTCGGACTCATCGGATCACGATGGCGCACGTTCACTGGGATGTCATGTCGTGATAAACTCTTCTTGCGACGGGACGCGCGACACCAAGGCGGGTATCAGTCGCAGACGATGAGCTTGAGCGCCTGATGTTCTCGAACGATTGCAAGCGTCCTGCCAAAGCTTCTTGCGAAGGCGGGGCCTCTCGGAGTGGACAGATTTGGGTTGGTCGCTGAACCTCGGGACGATCGCCGGCACCACCGTGCGCGTTCACTTTACCTTCCTGCTTCTGCTCGTCTGGATTTGGCTGACGCACTATCAGATCGGCGGCACGCCAGCCGCCTGGGAAGGCGTAGCCTTCATCATTGCCGTCTTTGCCTGCGTGGTCCTGCATGAATTCGGCCACATCGCCGCCGCACGGTATTTCGACATCAGCACGCCGGATATTACGCTTTTCCCGATCGGCGGCGTGGCCAGGCTGGAACGCATGCCCGAAGAGCCGGGGCAGGAGTTCGTGATCGCGGTCGCGGGGCCGCTGGTGAATGTCGCGATCGCCGCGCTGATCTTCGTCTTGCTCGGCGGGTCGGCGGGTGTCGAACAGATGGCCGGGATCGAGGATCCGCGTATGAATTTTCTCGCCAGGCTTGCCGGGGTCAATGTCTTCCTGGTCCTTTTCAACATGATCCCGGCCTTCCCGATGGATGGCGGCCGTATCCTGCGCGCCGCCCTCGCCGCCCGCCTTTCCTGGTCGCGCGCCACCCAGATCGCCGCCACGATCGGGCAAGGATTGGCCTTCGTCTTCGGTTTCGTTGGGTTGTTCTACAACCCGCTGCTGATCTTCATCGGCATCTTCGTCTATCTCGCCGCGGCAGCAGAAGCGCAGAACGCACAGATCCGCGAGGTTGCCACAAGCGTCCTGGTCGGTGACGTGATGATCACCGAGTTCGCCCGGCTGGAACGGTCGGCGACGCTCGACGAGGCAATCGAGATGCTGCTCTCGACCACGCAGCACGACTTCCCTGTCATCGACTCCGCCGGCCACCTTGAGGGATTGGTGACACGCAACGACATGATCCGGACATTGAAGGAAAAGGGGCCTGCTGAACCGGTCGCGAGCGCAATGCGGAACGATATCCCGAAAATACACTACCGCAAAAGTCTCGAGGAAAGCCTGCGGCTCATGCAGCAGGCAGATGTGCCAGCTATCGCCGTCGTGGACAATTCCGACCGGCTGGTCGGGCTCATGACACACGAAACCATAGGCGAAATGCTTATGGTCCGCTCGGCGGTTTCGGATGCCTTCCGATTTGGTCGTTTGCGTGGGAGCAAACCGCGACTCACACGGATCTGAGCAGGAGGATGTTCTTTCTACCGCCGGATCGGGTGAGTGCGCTCTAAAGCGCGTCGCGTTCGACCGAGCTCACGCGACGCGCTTTAGGTTGTTGTTTTATGCACGTCGTTATCGCAAAACCGCTGCACACTTTTTCGCGACATGCATTAAATCGTAGGGGAGCGATAAGCCGAAATCGGCCGGAACGAGGTCGTTCCGGCCCATTTTCTGTGTCTCAAACGCCCGCGACGTGAGGCAGAAGTTCAAGCGCACCGCGATAGATCATGTCGGCAGCCACGTAGAGAATGATCACTAGGCCGACATAGGCAATCCAACGGTGCTTCTGAAGCAGATTGGCAATGAGGTTTGCGGCAATGCCCATCAGCGCGACGGAGAGGACAAGGCCGAAGATCAATACGTTTGGATGTTCGCGCGCAGCACCCGCTACCGCCAGAACATTGTCGAGCGACATCGAGACGTCGGCGATGATGATCTGCCAGGTTGCCTGCGCCAGGGTCTTGCGTGGAGCTTTGCCAGCTACGATGCCATCGTAGTCGACATCACTTTCCGAAAGCGCTTCGATCGCCTGTGTTTCCTGCGCATGGTTTTGCCGGAGTTCGCGCCACATCTTCCAGCACACCCACAACAGCAATATACCGCCAGCCAACAACAGGCCGACGATCTGCAGGAGTTGGGTTGTCGCGGCCGCAAAGCCGATGCGCAGAACGGCCGCTGCGATGATACCAACGACGATTGCGTTTCTGCGCTGCTCTTTGGGTAGTCCGGCCGCGGCAAGGCCGATAACGATGGCGTTGTCACCGGCCAGCACCAGGTCGATCATGATGACCTGCAAGAGAGCGGTCATTGCTTCAGGACTAAAAAATTCTGTCATACGGCACCCTTGCGTTCAGCTAGGGGTGACGCGGCTTGCGAGCATAACCGTAGAGCAACGCGGACACCGCGTATGACAAGAGAAATGCTGCTACAGCTGAAGAAATCTCAAAGCCAGGCCACCCGGATTGAATTCCAGTCCGACATCACAGTCCTGATGGACTGCCAGAGGGGCCCGGCCTGGTAGCACCTAGCTATTGCCGTAAGCGCAAAAACTCAAGGCTTAATTGTGATTCGGCACATGCGGCATCGAGCTCGGCAGTTTCGTTGCGCCAAGTCGATTGAGCACGCGGCCATTGAACGGACAGGCAGCCGCAAGTACACTGATACGGTGGGCCTCGGTCCGTTTCTGGAATACCCGATCTGCGGCCGTCGATGGCGATGAGGAAATCCGTCTTGGCTGTTCATCGACGACCGATCGGCCAATATCTGTTCCCAATCGGCTCCTTGGGCCTGGCCGCCCTAGTTCATTTCGGCGCCGCGTCGATCGAGCATTCGCTGCTTTTGATCAAGATCCTTACGTTGATCGTGGTCGCTATCTTCATCTTCGCGACCGTGTTTGTGGTTTTGCATCATGCCGAAGCCGTCGCACGGCGGCTCGGTGAACCTTACGGCACGCTGCTGTTGACATTTTCGGTGACGGCCATCGAGGCATCGGTCATCGTTTCGATGATGCTGCATGGCGAGAACAACCCGACGCTGGCACGCGAGTCAGTGTTTTCGACGGTCATGATCGTGTGCACTGGTGTGGTCGGGGTCTGCCTCACCCTGGGTGGGCTGAAGCATCGATATCAGGACATCAAACGACAGGGCACCAGCGCTTCCCTTGCCGTCATTATGGCGCTGACGGTTCTTACGCTGATCCTTCCAAACTACACTCTTGCAACAAGCCCCGGTGCGTTCTCCGCATCGCAACTCGCTTTCGTGAGCGTTCTTTCAATCCTCCTCTATGGAGCGTTCGTCTTTGCTCAGATGGTGCGCCATCGGGGCGATTTTATCGAGGATCTGACGTCCAGCGCGGAACATGAGGAGCATGTATCTGAGGGTGGGAAAGTGACCACCAATGTGCTCCTCTTATTTGTCGGACTGGCAGGGATCGTTCTTCTGACCGAGCAGGTGGCCGGCAGTATCGAGAATGGGCTCAAGTTTCTTCAAGTCACCCAGGCGGACGCAATCGTGGGGTTCTTCGTCGCTGCGCTTGTGCTTATGCCGGAGGCGGTATCGGCGGTTCGGGCAGCACTCAATAACGAACTTCAGCGAGGGCTGAATGTCGCCCTCGGCTCGGCCTGCGCCACAATCGGCCTGACAATCCCGGCAATCGGTGCGGCGAGCCTGCTCACAGGACGAAGCCTGACTCTCGGTTTGGGCCCAGGGGATACCGTGCTTCTCATCCTCGCGCATGCCATCAGCATCGTGAGCTTTGGGACGGGCCGAACAACGATGCTGACGGGGCTCGTTCATCTCGTCGTGTTTGTCGCCTATCTGTTCCTTATCTTCGTGCCCTAGGAAGATGTCGGTCGGCCATTGGGTCGACCCTTAGAGAGACACCACAAGCCGGTCGAGAAAAGGCCGCTGACCGACAAGTAGCTTTTCCCGGGCCATATCGAGGCCGAACCACCCTGCGCGATCGATCTCTGGAAACAATTGCATGCGGCCGCTGCGCGGAGGCCATTCCATCTCGAACAGGTTGCTGCGCAGGCTGCCGGCGTCGAAATCGCCTTCGACGCCGAACGCCGTAATGAGCTTGCCGCCGCGCTGGCGCAGTTCTCCCAGCGGAAGCAGTGCTCCCTTGAGCTGCCAGCCGGTTTCCTCCACGAATTCGCGACGCGCCGCAGCTTCCGGCTGTTCGTCATCACCATACTCGCCCTTTGCAATCGACCATGCGCCAAGATCGCGGTTTTGCCAGAACGGCCCGCCCGGATGGACAAGCAACACCTGCAGTTCGTTGGTCGATCTGCGGTAAGGCAGGATGCCCGCACTTCTTTTCGCCATCGCCTCTAGCCTCCCGAATCCAGCAAATCATCGCAGGCAGGCTGACGGGATGTTCCGTTTGTCGATAGACTGCCCTGCTCTGTGTCGATGCGACTGACTACACCCCATCAATACGACACGAAACGATCTGGCTCCCCGCTTTTCAAAACGATCTCGATATCGTCCTCTGGAGCTGCGGCCCCGTCCCGTCTCATCAGGCCGATTGAGCCAACAGGCATCGGGGCGCCAATAGCCCCAGACGTGATCCTCAGAAAATCATAGTAGCGAGTGCAAACTCATTCGATCTGGAGTGGCCAGCGATCCGCGAACAAATGCCGCAACAACGGCGAAGCAGTTGCTGGCTTGGTGCAGCAGACGCTGTGCCAACGCCAAGCGCTAAATGGCCCTGATCAGCCGGAGCAGAGAGAGCATCTCGAGAGAAGTCCCCTTGCGGAAGGCGACGCAGGTCGGCTCTCCCACACCGTGGAATCGGCTCTTGAAGCCTGCCTGGGCCCTGCGGATTGAACCGGAGTGCGATTGGCCCAGGGCGATTCATTGGCGCGCTGCAAAGCACGCCGCCAAAGTGGCTTTTCGACAACCCGCTCGGTTCAATTTCGACCGGGCACGCACGGTCTGTTCACCGATCTGCACGAACCGCGCGTTGCCGGAGCCCTCGACGAAACGTCTGATATAGTCGAGCCGATCGGTTGGATTAGCTGCCGGCTCGCCGAGCGCGAAGAGACGCCTCTGTCTGATCGGCATTACCCAAGAATTCATCGCGTTCGGCTATCCACAGATCCGCATAGTCGACATTCTGCCACTCGGCAAACCACGGACCGCCGCTTGTATAGTGGACCGCCTTGGGTGTGCCAAGCGCCGGCTTTTCGTTCCAACCTTCAAGCCAGTTCCACTCTACTGGCAACGAGCCCAGGTCCTCATCAGCGACCCACTGCATTCGATGGAGGTAGGCACCACTTTCGCGGTTCACGACCTCTGGCGTAAGCGATTTAACCGAAGGGTGCGCGCAATTGAACAGCATCAGCGAGGACCAGTTTTTTCGTGGGTAGGATGTCTGGACCACGCCGTCCATCTTCGTGGTGGCCTTCGGCGTATAGTCATGCTGGACGCAATAGACCGCCTTGTTCGACTTCGTGTATTCCAGCAAACCTGCGACGTCACCGAGCCACAGGAAGTCGCAATCGCAGAACAAAGCCCAACCCGTGTAGTCGGCGAGAAAAGGCGTGAGAAACCGCGTATAGGTGAACTCTGTTGACGCGAGCGGATCTTTTTCCCTCCAATACAGCTCACGGGCACGCAGTTCGTCCTGTTTGATGGGAATGACGGAGACAGGCACTGAAGCGTTTTTAAGCAAAGAGTGCCGCGCTACGTCGTAGGCGATTGGCTCACGGCTGTCCCATCCAACGAATACCCTAAACGCATCAGTCATATTCAGTACCTTGGCTCCTGATTTCAAAACGGTCATACCCTAGCTGTCTGGCAACAACTCGGCAACAATGGTGCAGAAATTAGCCAGGGCGATTTCTGAATCTCACGGATTTGCCTTTCACCTCGGTCCGGCTTTTTTCGGCGGACTTCGTCTCGCTGCCCAATGCGACAAGCGCCCACTTCTGATAGGTGTAGCTAGCCGAATAAGCGGCGACCATCGCACCGGTCGACCCATCCAGAAATCCCAGCTTGAAAACATAGCTGTTCATATAGGCCCAGGCCGAGCGGAAGACCGCCTTGCTTATCGAGCTTTTTCTCCCCTCGGCAAGCAACCGCGCCGCGGACGCTTCTGCGTATCGGCCGATCTTGTCATGCGCGTCTGCCAGGTCGGCGATGGAGTCATGCTCCATAGAGTGGGACAGTCGCGTGACCTTCCCATTCACCACAACTTTCTCGTGCACCGTGTCGTTGCTGAAGCGCCCGGACTGTCGACGGAAAAGCCTGAGCACCAGATCGGGCGACCAGCCGCCATGGCGGACAATGTGCCCACAAAAGCGGGATCTTCTTGGTATTTCGAAGCCGTCATAGCCTTTTGGGTTGGCGATAGCGGCTCTGATTTCTGCAGCCAGCGGTGGCTCGACCCATTCGTCGGCATCAAGCGAAAGGACCCAGTCCCCTGTCGCCGCGGCGAGGGCACGGTTTTTTTGCGCGCCGAAACCGGGCCAATCGAGGGTGATCAGGACCTTGGCCCCGAGTCCACTGGCGATGTCCCTGGTTTGATCGGTGCTGTCATTGTCGAGGACGACGATTTCGTCGGCAAAATGTACCGAGCGAAGGCAACGGGCAATGCACGCTTCCTCATTGCGGCTGATTATGATGACTGAGAGCGCCGGCACGGTCAGACGGTTCCGGCATCAAAACTGCTACTGTTGTTCAAATGAAACTGCCCCCCGGCCTGTTGGCACTCCGAGTGATACTAACGGATTCAAAAAAAATGTCGAAAATTATTTCAGGTCGAGACCTTCGTAGAGCGCTATCATTCTCCTGATCATGACGTTGAAATCGTAGTGTTCGGCCGCCGCTCTGGCCCTGGCCGCGGTCTCAGGCCGTGACGACAGCTGCAACGCGCGGGCAAGCCCTGCGGCGAGGTCGTTGACGCTGGCTGCGTCGCAAACAAGCGTCGGCTCGAACCGATCGACAAGCTCGCGCGCCCCACACCCGGTGCTTACCACGGCGGGCAAGCCGCTGGCCATGGCTTCGATCACCACTGTGCCGAATGGATCATAAATGGAAGGCAACACTGCAATGTCGGCCGCGCCGTACCATGGCAACGTGTCTTTCTGCGGCCCCAGCATCCTGAGCCTTGCGCCAAGACCAAGTCTGTCGCCGGCCTGCTTGAAGGCATTGGCGCGCGAATCGTGGCCAATGACCCACACCTCTGGCTCACCATCCAGCGTGGCGACAGCCTTCATCAACGGAAGAAGCCCTTTTCGCGCAAAACCCGAGCCTACGAAGAGAACGACCGGCCTGCTATCCTCAACATTGAGTTGCGCGCGCACTGCGGCCCGATGCTGTTGGCGCAACTCCAGGTTGAAGCGATCCAGGTCGACCCCGTTGGGAACATGGTGCACACGTTCCGCCGGATAGTCGTAGTGACGGACAATGTCCTCAGCCACCATTTTCGAAATGGCAATCACAGCTTTTAGCCGCGGGCTGGCATAGGTTGTGCGTTCAAGACGCAGCGTCTGGCGATGAAAGGGACTCAGCGCCATCGCTGCCCTGCCAAGCCGCGTCTCGAAACGCCGCCGCTCGGCAAGATAGGCGGCATGAACGCCTTCCCCGGCCCGGAACACATCGCAGCACGGAAGCCGATCGTTGCTCTGCACCAGGGCCGGTGGCATTTCGGCGATCTTGCGGCATGCAGCCCGGGCAAAGGATGTCGCCCGCTGGGAGCGGGGAAACCGGCGGCCGGCACAATGGATGAATTCTATGCCCTCGTATCGCGGCCAGTCGCCGGACAGCACGGCCACCGGCCGTTGACGCGCCGCGAACGCCGCCATGATGTTTTCCAGCATGATCTCGCCTCCGCCAAAAGGCGCATAGCGCTGGCGTACGAACACAATAGGCGTCTTCGGTTCAGCTTGAACCCGTTGATCATGCTGTGACAAATCCATGCGATCTCGCTACGCCCTTTTGTACCACGATTAAGCTTTCGAACTTGGCGGGACTTTCTTCGCAGTCTATTAAGCGCAGCAAGCCGGTCCTGGATAGGGCAATTCGCTATAGTTCTGCGTGGTTGCGGCTTATGCCACGACTGGTAGACTGCTTTCAAGGCGAGGGTTTTGCCGATGACCACCAGCCATGTTTCGCCCGCCGACACGGACATTCCGGGCAAACGCAAGATCGGCGTGATCCGCCGCCTCGAGCGCTCGTTGCGTCCAGGACTGCGACATCTTCGCGGTCTGGTCAAGGAGCCGTTTCTTGCCTGGGCGCATCCGGAAGCTCTCGCTTTTTACCGCAGAGCCATGGAAACCGCATATCTGCCGGACGACCTGATCGACGTAGTCCCGCAACTCAAGATCCTGTACCTCGCCACGCCAAAGGCGGCGAGCAGCCGCATTCGCAGCAACCTTGCAGCTATGATCGGCAACGACACCGTGTCGGGGTGGCGCAGCGACCAGAACTGGAAGGTGCACAACCGAAAGGCGTCGAACTTGCAGGCGCCTCGCCATGGCGTCGTGCAGTTCTATCGCATGGCCACAAGTCCCGAAGCCTTGCGATTCACCTTCGTTCGCAATCCCTATACAAGGCTGTTGTCGTGCTGGGCCGACCAATATCGCGACCGTCCCCTTGTGCCTGGTTATGGCAGGGTGGAGGTCTATCTAGCCCACCGCGAAAGGGCTGATCCGGAGCTGCCTGTCGGTGCTGACGAGAGCCTGTCCTTTGCAGATTTTGTCGCCTTTGCCTGCACGACGTCCACATGGCGCATCGACAAGCATTGGCAGAGGCAAAGCGACATCGTCGACCTTCCAGGCGTTGCGTTCGACCTCATCGGTAAGACCGAGACTTTCGCAAAGGATTTCGAACGGGTTCTCGACCATGTCGGTGCGAGCGACGAGGTAAGACGCGCGGCGATGCCACCTCTGCACACCTCCTCGCGCCGCAGGCTTGCCGACTATTTCACGCCGGAACTGGCGGACACCATCTATCGTGCGTATGAGCGCGACTTCG
This sequence comes from Mesorhizobium sp. WSM4807, assembly GCF_055811615.1. Lineage (NCBI taxonomy): Bacteria > Pseudomonadati > Pseudomonadota > Alphaproteobacteria > Hyphomicrobiales > Phyllobacteriaceae > Mesorhizobium > Mesorhizobium sp. WSM4807. The sequence continues at coordinate 338,226 of NZ_JBVVQY010000002.1, read as the reverse complement.
ATCAGTTTGGCTATGCGCGCGCGCTTCCAGAGTAAAGCGGTCGCGCGGCGGTCTTAAATGTATCCGAAGGCCTGCATCAGGGGTTTCCCACGCCCCTCGGTAAGCTCCATCAATTCCTGCTGACCCAGTTCGGTCTTCCAGCGGCCGCGGCCATCGTAAATTGGCTGGTTCACCTGCTGGTTGCGCAACGCGGCATGTTGGGGCTGCGCATCAAGTGTGAACCATCGTTGCGGGCTCCGATGATAGTCGAGCAAACTCTGGTCGAACGACAATCCCAGGAAGGTGCAGATCTTTTCGATGGTCGCTTCCGGGTCATCGACAAGATCTTCGTAGCGGTAAATCAGGACGTCCGTGCTGCCGCGCTCGGCAAGCACCATTGTGTTGTCTGAAATCCAGCGATCCAGGCTCTCGGTCGCATCGCCAAGCCGCCTGGTCAGCGAAGCAACGGTATCGCGCCCATCGCGTACCGGCATCACGAACTTCGCGCCCGGCACCAGGCGTCGTATCCGGTCGACACGCCTGATATGACGCGGTGTCTTTTCAAGCAGCACCGACTTGCCCGCCCCAATGGCCGCCCGTTTCAGCTTCGAGTAGCGATACAGCGCAAGTGGAGCCCATTTGAAAAACACGTTGGTTTCTTCGAATGGCAAAAAGACATCGGCATGCGAAGCAAGAATCGTCGCTATCAGCGTGGTGCCGCTATGTCCGCATCCGCAGACAAAGCCTTTGCATCGGATCAATTCACACCTGCCCTGTCGTCGGCATAAGATATGCCATGCCGTTGAAAGGCGTCATCGAGCCGCTTCCAGTAATCGAGCCGCGCAAGCACGTCGTCGCAGAAGGCCACGTCATCCGCGCTGAGGTAGTCCAAATAACCGCCGACCTTACCTTTTCGAACCTTGAAACTTTCCGGGTCGTCAGGATTGCGCGGTTGCAATCTCCCGCCATAGCGCGCACCCAGCTCTCCTGAGATTTCAGATTGCTGCATGCGTTTGAACGATCTGCTGACGGCAACATCGGCAAGCTGGGACTCCTCAAAAGGTTTCCCCAAAAATTTCCCGATGCTGCGCAATGCGTTGTTTGTATCCCGTTGCACATCTTCATAGCGCAGAAGCGCAATCTTTCGCATGTGACTTGCGGCTGCGAACCACTGCAGGTTGAAAAGGGCAATCTTCTCGACACCGTGTTTGGGGCTTCTTATACAATCGCCGATCGGACCTGCTTCCAGCCCATGGCGTTTGTTGACCTGAAAATATCCAGAAACCGCAGTGTCGCGGGGGTCTCGCGTCAGGAACAGAATCCGCTGCCGTTTGTAGCGAGACTTGTCGGGGCTGATCTGCGTAATATCACGCAGATCCTTGTGGTCGGAACCGTCATGCGTGTAAGCCGCATCGACGCCCAGATCGTCAAGCATTACTCGCAGCCAGGTCCGCCCGGATTTGGGAAACGAGACGACAAGGAGGGGCGGCTTTCTTGCAAAAAAGTTGGAAAACAAACTCAACTTGCGGACTCCGATTGCGGGCACTTTGATCGAGCAGATCAGCGATTGTAAATATCGATTAAGGCATTGGCGATCCGTTGCGAAGCCGGCACCTTTGGATCAATCGACAGATTGGCATTGAGGAAGTCCCGGCTTTGCTCAAAATAAGTCGGCCTTGACCTGACCGCAGCGCGGATATCCTCGACAAGGTCATGCTCCGACAATGTTGGTTTGAAAGCGCCCATAGGCCTGTCGAACTCGACCATGGGCGAAACCAGCGGAAACAGCACTACCGGAATGCCGCAGGCGATTGCTTCGTAAACAGTGGTGCTTGGGCGCGTTACGAGCGCCAGAGCGTCCGGGAGCAGCTGTGCGAAATCCAGGGTCGATTTGTTCGGCATATCGACTTTTGCGAACATCGTGGGGTGGACGCTAACGACATAGGCAAGGCCGAGTTTCGCGCATGCGGCTGTCACGGCTTCAATCGCTTGGCGATCTGCGGGCTCTTCGATATCCCCCTTGAAGTTGACCAGCACAAAAAGCCCTTCATCGTGCCTGGCGCCAGCGCTTCCGACGGCACGCTCAATGACCGGCGAGCCGACCACGTATGTCGGCTGTCGTCTTTGCTCCAGCGCCGCTGGTCCCATCGACAGGATGTAGTCCGCTCTCACAAATCGATGCGGCTGCAGCAGCCGCGCACCTCCGATCAGGCCGACCACACGGACCATGCCGAAGTTGATGGAGTCGATGAATCGCCTAAAGAACTGCGGCGCATAGTCATTTCCAGTCACCAGCATGTCGCCGGGTCTGATCATCCGCTCGAGTTCGGCAAAGCCGATATGCGATATTCCCCGGGCGTTGAGTTCAGGTCGCGCTACGCCGCCGCGTTTCAATCCATCAAGATGCGCGAACACGCAGCGGATGCCGCGGTCAACCAGAATTTCTGCCGCGTCAGCCAGCAGCCGAACATTGTTGCGGTTGTGTGGGACGAAGTAGACAGTCCTCGTCGCTGCCCTGCCGCGAGCGTAGATACGCCCGCGCTTGAACAGATTTCCTGGATGCACAAGCCGGTACGCCGCGAGGAGCCGCTGCACAAAGCCTTCGCTGACAGGAGAAGCCGCCTTGGTTCTCGACCTACCCAAAGATATGCATCGCCTCTTATCCGTGAAATTCAGAACGGCCGCCCGCCGGGTAGTTTACAATGCTCGCGCCGTCAAGAAAGACGCTTGACTGCTTCGCCGGTTGTGACCTGCCTGGCACACTCGCGATGTATTGCGTGATGGATTCAACCAGCGCTGATGAGTGAGCCCATGTGGTTTTGTGCGTCTTCCATCACCGCGGCCCAAGGCCGTTCCCGTTTCGAAACCAGCACGGCGGAAGGATAGTAGGGTGTGCGTTCGCCCTCGACCGGCCAGGAACGTTTGAACCCATCACCAAGAATGAAGACCGACGGGATGCCGAGCGCGCCTGCCAGATGCGCCCCGGTATTGCTGATGGTTACCACGGCGTCCATCGCGGCAACCTGCGCCGCGAAAAGGTCCATATCGACGAGTTGGTCGATTGATCCGTCATGGAGGATACGCGCGAACTCGCCATCGGTCAGGATCTTCAGGTCGGACTCGACCTGGCCATATTGCAGCGAAACGAACCGGAGGTCCGGACGGCTGATAAGCCCGCGCCATGCAGTAAGTGGCGGCAGGTCCTTGCCGGGATTGGAGCTGCCCCACGCGATGCCGACCAACGGCCGCCCATCCTTCCGATAGCGAGCGCGAAGTTCAGCGACGCGCGCCGGGTCCGGCTTCAGCGGGACGAATTGCTCCCGGATCGTGGTCTCATCTGTTTCGAACACGGCAGTCAGATGCTGAACGCCCGCAAAGGCCTGGGCCTCGACATAGGCGGCCTTGTTCCCCGGACCGACAGCTCGCACATCGGCGGCGGGAAATGTCCGCTGAAAGAGCGGCACCAACCGGTGCTCAACCAGAACGATCAAACGAGCGGCCCGGGCGAGCGCACGGCCGACGGAACTCGCATGATGGATCGCGGTGGCCAGACCCTGCTTTTCGGTCTCCATCAAATCGACGAGCAGGACCCGGTCCGAGATATCCTGGCCGAGCCATTCGCCGTTGACGCGGCCCTCAACGATGTGGCGCCGGGCGATCTTGAGCTCGGCCGCCGGGCCGTAGGCGCCCATACGCATCAGCGCCTTGCTAAGCTCGTCGAGCAGGCGAACCTCGCCCCTCGACTTCGCAATCGACCCCAGAGCCAGGGCTTTCGGCAGTGCGGCCGACCAATCGCGCGCCTCGATGCTTCGCCGATAATCCGCCATCTGGTCGGCAATGTCGCCATCACGCCAGCGCAGGAAAAGCTGCCGCCGGTGGCGACGGAACCAGACCTTGTAGTTGTAGCCTGCAAGCGCGACACCGCGGCGGAACCGGCGAAGGAGTTGGCTACCGGCCATCATCAACTCCATCGATGATTTGTGTAACCCGCTTGCCTGCTTCCTGCATTGCATACGCCCATGCCTGACCACCCTTTCGAACCAGCCGAACGTTTGGATATGTGGCTACCGTCTCGCCGAAGGCAGGCCACGACAGCCGAAACCCGTCGTCGAGCATGACCACAGTCGGGACGCCAAGCGCTCCCGCCAGATTGGCGCCGGTATTGCTGATCGTCACCACCGCATCGAGCGCCGCGAATTGCGCGGCAAATCGGTCCATATCCGACAACTGGTCCACGGAAGCGTCATGGATGATGCGTCCCGGCGCCCAGCGTTCGAATTCGGAGAGCGCTGGCCCGACGTCGCCATACTGCATACTGACGAAACGTCCCGGCAGATTGCCGAGCAGCGCCCGCCAATCGTCCAGAGCCGGCAGGTCCTTGCTCTTGTTCAGGCTTCCCCAGGCGAAGCCGATCAGAGGACCCGGGCCACGATCGAGATAGGTGCTGCGCAACTGGGCGACCAGTCGGCGATCCGGCTCCAATGGAAGGAAGGGCGCGCGTGCTGTCGGCTCATCCGGCCAGAAGTGCTTCGCCAGTGTTTCGAAGCAGGCGAAGACATCGGCGTCCATCGCCGCCACCTCCCCTTCTCCTTCTAGCCTGACATCGAGCGCAGGATATGTTCTGCGATAAAGTGGCGCCAATCGCGGCTCGACAAAGACGGTGCATCGGTCGGCAGCTGCGATCACCGGCCCAAGCAGCGATGCGAACTGGAGGAAGATTGCAAGATCGCCTTCGCGCCGCTCGACGGCAAGCCGGCGACCCGCAAGATCACTGCCATCCCATTCGGGCCGGCCGGGCACTCGCTTGCTCGACGCAATCAGCTGCCAGGCGCGATTCCCAGCGCCAAGACGTCTCAGTCCACGCCCGGCTTTTTTGACAAGTCCGGGATCGCCAAGCTGCTCACCGAGCAGGCCGAGTGCCAGCGCATGATCCCGGGCCGCCTGCCAGTCACGCCGCTCGACGCTCTGCGCCATCAGCCTCATATGCCGTTCGACGCTTTCGTCAGCATGGCGCGAGGGACGCCTGAAAAACTTCTTCGCCCGATCGAGAACATTCTGCAGCCGCTTGCTGTCAACACCTTGCGGGCGCAGGTCGGCAACTTTTGCCTTCTCAAGGATGGATCGTCTGTTCGGCACGGCGACCCTCAACTATCGCTAGACAGCGTCGAATGCGCCGTCAGAATCGACGAGAGGCGCCGGCCGACGTCTTCGAGCACCACCGGCCACGTGCGTCCTTCCTTGCGCATGACGACGCCGTTCGGATACCAGGGCGTTCGATCGCCAATCACTGGCCACGCTGTCTGGAAATTGTCATCGATCAGGAAAACAGTCGGCACGCCGAGTGCTCCGGTCAGATGGGCCGCCGTATTACTGATCGTTACGACGGCATCGAGTGCGGCGACCTGCGCGGCGAAACGGTCCATATCAACCATCTGATCGACACTGTCATCATAGATAACGCGTGCGTCATTGCCGTTGCGCAGGCGCCGCAGCGCCGGCTTGATCTGTCCGTACTGGAGGGAAACGAACGTCGCGTGTGTCCGGGCGATGAACCGCGCCCATTCGGGGAAATCAGGCACGTCCTTGGTGTGGGATTTGCTGCCCCAGGACAGACCCACCAGTGGCAGATCCGTCATCGAGCGATAGCGCTTGCGGAATGTCTCGACGAGTTCAGGATCTGCCCGCAGCGGCACGAAATCGGCGGCAAGTCTTTCGGCATCACGGCCGAAAACCCAGGCGAGATTTTCGAAGGTCGCAAATTTGTCGCCAACGACATTCTGCTGCGCTGGGACCACGGTCGCATTCGGGAACGTTCTCTGTACAAGCGATACAAGGCGCGGCTCGACCCGAATTGTCGCGCTTTGCGCGCATGCAGCGGCGGCACCGGCCAGTCGCGCATGGCGGATAACCCGGCCAAGACTGCGAGGGTCATCCTCTACAAGATCGATCAGCAGTGTATCCGAACCGAGGTCTTCTCCAGTCCACTCGTTGGCACCTTTCCCTTTTCGTTGCCGGCGAGCGGAAAGCCGAAGCTCGGCCGCCCGCGCGAACTTGCCCAGCCGTTCGAACGCCTGGCCTGCCTTCTGCATCATTTCAGGGTCGCGGGCACGATCGGCCATGATGGCCATTTCATTGGTACTTGCTTCAAGCCCTGTCCAGTCCCGGCGCGCGATCAACACGTCGACCTTGGCCTGCTGCTCGAGAACGGAACGAGGTTTGGAGCCGGTAAACAGCCTGCGCACGGCCTTTGTGTATCGGCGCAACTGCAGGCCCAATCCACCAATCACGTACCGGATATAGGAACCGTGGTAAAAACTGGTCATCGGCCTTCAGCGCGATACGCTCTGCCGCAGCGTTTTTCCGCCTTCGACGATCGGAGCGGACGCTTCCAGATGGAAGATCGAGCGATAGATTTCGCTACGCTCGGCAAGCTCGTCGTGAGTTCCGGAGTCCGCGAGCATGCCAGCGTCAAATACCAGAATACGATCGGCCGCCTTGATGGTTGAAAGCCTGTGCGCAATGCAGATCACCGTGCGCTGAAATGCATCGTCGAACGCAGCCTCCATGACCGCCCGTTCGTTTTCGCCGTCGAGCGCGGATGTTGCTTCATCGTAGACAATCACCGGAGCATTTTTGAGCAGGGCGCGCGCGATGGCAACGCGTTGTTTCTGCCCGCCCGACAGATTGGTACCGCTCGGCCCGACAAGCGTGTCGAGCCCGTTTTCCAGGTTAGAGGCAAAGCTGGTGACCCGGGCGAGGTCCGCCGCGGACTCGATCTCCCGATCGGTGGCGTTCGGGCGTCCGTCACGAATGTTGTCACGGATCGAGCCTTCGAACAGGAAGACGTCCTGTGACACCAGTGCGATATTGTCGCGAACGTCGGAGAGACTGATCTTCGAAATATCCTTTCCGTCGAGGAGAATCCTGCCCTTGCCCGGCTCCATCAGGCGCAGGACAAGATTGACGATGGTTGTCTTGCCGGCGCCGGAGCGGCCGACGATCGCCAGCTTCTCACGAGGTCGCACCTCGAAGGAAACACCGTGCAGCGCCGGGCTGTTGCCGCCATAGGTGAAGGCGACATCTTCAAAACGGATGCTGCCCTCGACATCGGTGAGATGCTCGCCCGCGGTTGCGAGTTGTCGCTGTTCGGGGGTATCGATCAAATCATACATCTGCTCGACGGCCACCATTTGCTTCTGGATGTCGACATTGACCCGGGCGAGCCGCTTGACGGGCTCATAGGCAAGCATAAAGGCGGTTATGAAGCCCATGAATTCGCCCGGCGTCTTGCCGTTGCCGAGGGTCTGCCAACTGGCATACATAACGAAAAGGCCGATGATGAAACCGCCGCCGGTCTCCATCAATGGACTCATCAACGCCGATGTCCGGTTGATCTGGATGCCGCGCCTTTCCATCTTGCCGACGGCCTTTGCGAAGCTGGCGGCTGCCTTGTCTTCGAGTTGGAAGGACTTGATCGTGCGGATGCCTTCGACGGCTTCCGTGCCGATCGACTGGACCAGTGCAGCCAACTCCGTCTCACCCCTTGCAAGCGCCTTGAGCTTCCTGGTTATGGCGCCCACCGATAGGAACAGCAGCGGTAGAACCGTCACGGATATCAGCGACATCACCGGATCCTGCTTGACCATGACGCTTGCCAGGGCAATCAGCTTGAGCACATCGGAGACAGAGCTGCTCGTGAGGGTGAGAATAACGGCGGCCCCGGCGCGCGCGTTGAACATGATCTTGGAGACGAATTTCGCCGGATGCTGGTTGGCGAACCGGCCGATGTCGAAACGCACCATTCGGGAAAACTGCCGATTTTGAAGGTCCGAAACGATGGCCCGGCGAATCTTCCCCGTCGTAATAGTCTGGCAGTAGTCAGCGATCCCTTTGATCAGGAAAATGCCGATAATCACGAGGCTGATACCCCATGCGGCGGCAGCGTTCCGATCCACATAAATGGTATTGACCATGACACTCATGATCCAGGCCGTTGCGCCGGTCGCCGCCGCAGCGGCGATCGAACACAGCAAACCTGTCACATACAGCGTCTTATGCGGTGGTAGGTTTTCGACGATCAGGCGCTTGACCGGCGGATACGTCAGGGCCGCTGAAATTCGTTTCTTTGCGCTCATTCCGTTTCCCGATGCGATGTATCGTTTTTGTGACGACCCTCGCTCCTGCCGATCCATGAAATTCTCTCGACGCCGTCACACATGCGCCAAACTGGTACCTGACGTCTGACTTCGTTCGAAGTTATAGTCAATCTTGAATCCTCCTGATTGCGGCTGGCGGCGAAGCGGACTAAATGTCGGGCATTGCTGTCGGCGGCCGGCTATGAAGATCATGGAGCTATTGTGACATTACTAGAGCGAGTTCGACGAAAGTACTTTCGGCTGCGCCACCAACTCGGATACATCAAACCTATCCGTTTGATGGCATCGAACAAATCAAACACGAAGTATGACGACTTTGTCAGTTCGGGCGCCATTACAATTCGCAAAACTTCAATATTCACTTCTGACGACATATTCTTCACGATGGGGAGTTGCTTCGCGCAGGAAATTCGACGTGCATTGACAAGCAGGCAGATCGCATGCGTTCCGTCTTATAGAAATATCAGCTTCGACCCGGCACAGGCCATTGTAGATGAGCTGCCTCGGCAGGAGCATATGAACTTCTACAACACCTTCACGGTTCGCCTTCAGATCGAGCAAATGCTCGGGTTGTGGGATCAGGCCCATGACGACTGGTGGCAGGTCAAGAAACGTGCTCCTTGGGGCCCAATCTGCTTTCAGGACCCGTACCGCCGTGGCATCTTCGCCAAATCTCCGCAAGTTCTCAGAGAGGTGATCGAGAGCGTGAACCGAGAGATGCGGGTTGGCTTCGATGCAGCCACGGCATTCATATTCACCTTCGGAATGACTGAGGTCTTCATCAACAAGGCCAGTGGCAAAATAGCAGCACAGAAACCGCGTTATCGTGGCGGAGGCGGAATGCAGGAAACGACGCTTCACGTCAGCAACTTTCTGGAAAACTACGCCAACGTGATGGCCACCGTGGACATGGTCCGTCAAAACAAACCCGATGCACCGATAATTCTTACAGTCTCACCGGTTGCGTTGGCTCGGACGTTTCAAGACGCGGATGTCGTCACCGCGAGCACTGAAGGCAAATCCGTTCTTCGGGCTGTGCTTGGTCAAGTCTGCCGGGAACGGGACAATGTCCATTACCTTCCCTCGTTCGAGTTTGTCACCCATGGAGGCCTTGCTCGTAGCTATAGAGAGGACTTACGGCACGTAAAGATATCAGTCGTCGACGAGATCGTTGAACAGTTCTTCAATGCATACTTTGCTCCGTCGCCGTAGCCGCAGCCATTCAGCGCTAGCTTGCCTTTACGACAATCGCCTGCCCCGTTGGAAGTTCGATGATGCCTTCAGGGCGGTTTTCGAAGAATTGATCAAAGGCCTTTCGGGCTCCAGGACAGAGCGCAGAGCCGTAGTCGTCACAAATGATCATGCCATTCGCGCACACCCGATCGTAGAAGAAGGCAAGCGCGTCACGTGTCGGCTCGTATAGATCGACGTCAATATGGACCAGGGCGAAACGCCGGTCGGACACGCTGGAAAAAGTTTCTGGTATCCATCCCACATGAAAAGTGGTGTTGCTGAAGTCGGAAACATTCTCTCTGGCTACCTTCTCGTCGGTGCTGAGATCGCCGGACTTCCATGGCGTTCGGCCGTTTAGCTTGCGATCCTCTGCGGTTGGTTCGGAGAGGCCAGCGAACGAGTCGAAAAGGTGGTAGTGCCGTGGCCGAAGATCGCTCATCAGCATGAATATCGTCGACCGGCCTTGCCTTACGCCGCATTCGGCCACATCGCCATCGATACGCTCGATCGATCGCAAGCAGCTTTGCAGGACGAAAGCCCGGGGATCAGGAATCCCGCGGATGTTTTTGACCCGCTGCAGCGCCTTTCGGAAAAACGGCTGGTCCTTCCAGACCATATGACTGGAATAAACATAGAAGCCGTATTTGTCGGCCTTCTTCTGAGAGACCTTATACCAAGCCACGCCTCTGCGTTTCTTCGAAACAACAGCGAGTGCCACATCTCTTAATTTCATCGGTACCAGCATTTTTCGGTATGTTCATAAAACGGGCGAAATCGAAAGCTCTGCCGGCATCAGACGCGGAATGAAGTCGAGTTCCAGCTGAAGGACATGGGCTTATCGAGCGCCGCAAGAGAGCACTTTCCGGTGCCCGTAATAAGGCAACGTCGAGGTTGGAACTCGCATGGGGTGCGACTCAAGATCACGGGTCACGTGCCTGGGCCGGTCCGGAAAATAGTCGATCCCTGCCGGGCTGTCGGAGTTAACTCACTGCCAGGCTCGCGCTGCGCGCGCAGTTGATGGCACCGGCGTCTCGTTATCACATGTTTGCATGCAGCCGGATCAACGCCCTGCGGGAGGTGCGCGTCGAAAAACTCAGGCTCGTCATCGCGCTTGCGGCGGCGGGAGGTTCAGTCGACCGCACCGACCAGGACGTCGCGGTATTCAAGTATCGCGACCCAGCGCCCGGTATCTGTCGACGATTGCCTTTTTAGAAATCTATATCCAGTTTTCGACCAAAGCTTCACCTCGTCGTTGAGGTTGTCGAGCACATAGTCGCCTTTGTCGGTCTTGACCGTCAGCACTGCGTGCCCCTCGCCGTCCTTCTTTTTGACGACGGTGATCAGAAGGTTCGAGAGCGATATGCCCTCCAAATTGAGCATCCGGCGCTTAAGCAGGACGTAGTCCTCGCAGTCGCCGAGCGCGCTGTCAGGATAGGACCAAAATTCCATCGTTCCGTGAGCGGCAAGATCGCTCACGGGCTTGATCGATTCATTCACGAGCTTGGTGACGGACGCGAGCTTGTCTTCCACGCCTCTGCTCAAAAGGACTGGAGGGACCCTGCCCGATCGTATCCTGCATTCTGAGGCATGCCTTCGGCAGAATTCAACGTGGCCGACCGGGATGGAACTCCGCTGCCCTGTGGCCATGGCACCAGACACCACATCGGCCGAAGCTTTCTCCATCGGCGTCGCGGACATCATCAAGCCCAACAGTAGGCCGGCACGCAGCCATGCCCGCGGTATCACCAATCCCATTCGCCCCGCCCAAGGTAACGACCCGAAACAATATTTAATATCGCGTTACCATCTTTTCACGGGCACATCAACGTAGCCGACACACAATTTACAGCTACGGTCGCGAACCATCACTAACGACCGAATGCTGGACGCCGCGCGGTCTGCGCCAGGAAATTTCCATGGCCACCGGAAGACCCTCGCGTGTTCTCGCGTGACCGCATCGGCGCACCTGCGCCTATCGACGACCCAATCAATGGGGGATTGTGCGCCTGTACGTCACCGAGGCAGCGCCGCTTACAGGACCAGATGACGCCGACACGTATTTGGCCGCCCAAACGTGGACAGACGGCCGAGAAAAAGTTGTAGCCAAATTTGTCGAAGCGACCGAAGGCCAAGAGCTACGGCGCTCTCGCGTAGATTTCGCATACATTCGGATACATTTCGATGGCACCCGGGCAAACCTCTGCGACAGGGGTAGCGTAAGTTCTAATCGTGAGCAGGAAGGCTCGTCATGGTGACGAGACAGGAGGCCGACAGCGGTTTCGCAAGCAGGAGTCAATAGCGCGCGAGGCGCCGATTGGCCGGTCTGCTCATTCGAAGAAAGGAAAATACGATGAACAAGCTTGTAACGGCTATCGCCCTCCTTGCCATGTCGACGGGAGTCTCGCTCGCTGCCAATCAAAACCCGGATCGCGACCCGACCCGCGGATTCGTTACTGGCGTCGACAACAGCGGAATGACCTTAGACACCAGTCACACGGCTTCCTTGCCTCCACCCGTGGTTGCCCCAAAGGAAGGACAGCCACAGTCCGGCAAGGTTCTTAGGGGTCGTGCACCATGGGCGGGCCGTTAATATACGGAGAACTTGCCTTCCCATGCAAAACTGTCCAATCACCCGCAATGCAACGAGGGTGGTTGGACAGGGGCGCAAAAGAATCCTGCCGCCATGCTCCAGTCCTGAATGAGCCATATCCGATCGGTCAGAACTCCCACGGCGAGAACGACTTGAGACCAGTCGTGCCGAAGACACCCAAATTCCGCGTCGCCAAGCGGCCGCTATTCACCCTTGAGATTGCAGCAAATCATGCCGTCGGGCGCCGACATCCCGCGGCCCTGCCGCACGGCAGTACCATAGGCCATCGCGGCTTCCTCGGTCAGCCCGAAGATCCGATCGGCAAACCGACGACAATACGAGAGTTCCCGCTCCAGACGCTCGGCACGCTGATCGGGTCGAATTTTCTGGATGCCCAAGGCGATATCGCCGATCGTCACGGCGAAGATCGCAAGATGTATAGACAACCGGCCGCAACTGGTGTTCGTTTCCCGCATGCAATTTTCGGGAATGCAGGAACCGTGACAGCATGGACGCCGCTCGCTTGTTCGACCTGACGGGAAAAAAAGCGCTGGTGACCGGCGCCAGCCGTGGCATCGGCCAGGCCATGGCGGGGGCGCTCTCCGCGGCTGGTGCCGACGTCGCGGTGACCGCCCGCGACGAAACATTCCTTCGTGAGACGGCGGACCGAATTAGCGCTAACGGGCGAAGGTCGCTTTGCCGCTCTCTCGACGTGCTCGACACCGATCGTATCCGCGTGGTGGTCGACGATGTCGCGGATGGCTTTGGCGGGCTCGACATCCTGGTCAACAACGCCGGCTATGAGCAAGTCCAGCCCTCGCTCGACGTCGACGAGGCGGTGTGGGACCGCATCGTATCGACCAATCTGAAGGGCGCCTTCTTCTGCGCGCAGGCCGCGGCGCGGCGGATGGCTGCCGACAACAGCGGTGGCGCGATCATCAATCTGTGCTCGCTGACCTCCTATGTCGGCATTCCGACCGCGGTGCCTTACGGTTCGTCCAAGTCTGGGCTCCTGGGCATGACGCGCGCGCTCGCCGCGGAATGGGCATCGCTCGGCATCCGCGTCAACGCCATCGCTCCGGGGTATTTCCATACGGCGATGACGGATGCTTTTTATCAGGATGCCGACTGGCAGATGGCGATGCTGGCCAAGATCCCGCAGCGGCGCTTCGGCACGATGGAGGATCTGGCCGGAGCCGTTGTGTTCCTGGCCAGCGGGGCATCAGCCTATGTCACCGGGCATTGCCTCCCAGTCGACGGCGGCTATCTCGCATCCATCTGAGCGACTGAGGTGGTGCAACAAGAACCGTGTAGACCCGACTTGTATATGGTTGTATATACCACCTTAGGAGCCCGGACGTTTCCTTGCATGCGACCGGCGACAAGCAAGGGGAACCGCCATGCAGGAGCCTTTCCGGGCCACAGCTTCACGCGAAGCGGAAGGCGGCAGGGAAATCGCAGTCACGGTCCGCAACGTCGGGATGGACTTCGATGGGGTTCATGCCGTCAAGAATGCGTCCTTCGATCTGCCGAAGGGCCGGTTCCTCACCATTCTCGGGCCTTCTGGGTCCGGCAAGACAACCCTCCTGCGGATGATCGCCGGGTTCCAGACCCCGAGCAGCGGCGAGATCTTCATCAACGGCGAAGCGGTGAGCGCAGTGCCACCGCACAAGCGGTCGATCGGCATGGTCTTTCAGAGGCTTGCCTTATTTCCACATATGACGGCGGCTGAGAATGTCGCCTTCCCGCTGAAGATGCGTCGGCGCGACGCACGCACCATTCCCGAACGCGTCGAGCGATATCTCGGGCTGGTCCGGCTCGGGGGCTATGGCGGCAGGCGCATTCACGAACTTTCCGGCGGGCAGCAGCAGCGCGTCGCGATCGCGCGCGCGCTGGTGTTCGAGCCCGACCTGCTGCTTCTCGACGAGCCGCTGGCGGCGCTCGACCGCAAGCTGCGCGAGGAAATGCAGCTCGAATTCCGCCGCATCCAGCGCGAGCTCGGCGTCACCACGATCAACGTCACCCATGACCAGCGCGAGGCGCTGGTGGTTTCCGACGACATCGTCGTCATGGACCAGGGCGAGATCCAGCAGAAGGCGCAGCCGATCCACACCTACCGCCAGCCCCGCAACGCCTTCGTCGCCAATTTCATCGGCGTCACCAACTTCATTGCCGGCACGGTACGGGCCGTCTCGGAAGCAGGCGACGTCTCCATCCTTCGAGGTGATCTGATGCTTGCCGGAAAGATCGGCGATCCGGTCAATCCACCTGCGGAGGGCGACAAGGCGTCGGGAGCGATCCGCGCCGAACAGATCCGTCTCGCCGGCGATGCTGCGCAGCTGTCGAAGCTTGATTGCATGCTGGCCGGGACTGTGGCCGACACCATCTTCGAAGGCGAGCGCATGGTCTACGAGGTAGCCTGCGCCGCGATTGGCGACGAGGTCATTCGCGTTTTTGACCATGATCCCGCCGCGCACACGCAATTCGACATAGGCGAAAGCGTGTTCCTGGGGTGGAATGCCAGGGACATGCTTGTTTTTCGATAGAACCGGAAACCGGTCAAACCCAGAGGAGAATGCAGATGAAGCGCTTTAACCCGACATTATCCCATCTTTCCCGCAGAACCTTCCTTCAGGCCAGTGCCGCGCTTGGCGGCGCCTTGTCGCTCGGCCTGCGCGGCGCCTATGCGCAGGAACCGGAAAAGCCGGCGGAGATCATCGTGCGCGCCTGGGGCGGCAGTTGGGTGGATAGTTTGAAGGCCGGTGTGTCCGACAGCTTCACCAAAATGACGGGGATTGCTGTTCGTCACGACCTGACCGAAGACAATGAGATCCAGCCCAAGGTCTGGGCGGCCGTAGCGCAGAACCGGATCCCGCCGATCCACATCAACTGGGACACCACCACCAATGCCACGAAATCGGCACTGCGCGGCGTGACGGAAGACCTCTCCGACCTGCCGAACCTCGCCAATGTGACGGACCTTGCCAAGCCGGCCGGCCTGGAAGGCTTCCCGATCGTCAACACCTACGGTTATGTCTATGTGCTTGCCTATCGGCCTGCGGCATTCCCGGATGGACCGCCCAAGTCCTGGAAAGATCTGCTCGACCCGAAGTTCAAGGGTCGGCTTGCCTTCTACAATGACGGCATCGGCTTCCATTTCCCGGCCCAGGTCGCCGGTGGTGGCAAGCTGGAGGACATACCTGGCAACATGCAGCCGGCTTGGGATTTCATCACCAAGATGAAGGCGCAGCAGCCGCTGCTCGGTGAAGATCCCGACTTCACCACCTGGTTCCAGAACGGCGAGATCGACGCCGCCTGCACCATCTCGACCAACGCTCGGGAGGCCCGCAAGAACGGCGTCAAAATCGAATGGGTCGTGCCGGAAGAGGGTGCAAAATTCGACACGGACGGTTTGTGGATTCCCAAGGGCCTGCCGGAAAACGAACTCTACTGGGCCAAGCGGTACATCAATCACGCCCTGACCAAGGAAGCGCAGCAGGTCTGGCTGGATGGGCTTGGCTTGCCGGGCGTGGTGCCGGGCCTCACGCCGCCCAAGGATCTGGTGGGCGATCCGTCCTATCCGACCACCGAAGCGGATTTCCAGCGCCTTATCCGCATCTCGTCGAAGATCCAGGTCGAGAACGAGAGCGAGTGGTTTTCCAAGTTCAAGGCGATCATGCAGGGCTGACGCCGGGTCGGCCGGTGCTGCGCTGGCGGCACCGGCTCCTTCACGACGTCGGATACGGATTTTTTCATGCGGGCAGCCAGGACAGCCTATCCCCTGAAATGGCGCATCATGGATGCGCTGGAAGGCATTGCCGCCGCCATCTGGCCGGCTCGGTTAAGGCGCGCCACGCCCTATCTGATGCTGCTTCCGGCGGTGCTGCTGGTCGGACTGCTCGCGCTTGGACTCATCCAGATCGCGGACGCCAGCCTGCGCACGCTCGATACCACCACCTTCCAATTCTCGGACGACTATTCCATCACCAATTTCCGGCGGGCGCTGACAGAGCCGCTATTCCTCGTTGTTGCGCAGCGCAGCCTCATCGCCGCCCTGATCGTCACCGCGGTGACACTCGTCTTCGCCTTTCCCTACGCCTATCTGATGGTGCGCACGCGTTCGCCAAGACTGCGCAAATTCCTGCTGATTGCGCTGTTCCTGCCCTTCTTCATCGGCCAGGTAGTGCGTGCCTATGGCTGGCTGATCATCTTAGGCAACCAGGGCATGGTGAACGAGGCACTCGGCCTTGTCGGGGTCGCCCCGATGCGGCTCATCTACAACTATCCCGCCGTGCTGTTCGGCCTCGTCCAGTACATGCTGCCGTTTGCCGTGCTGATGCTGGCGCCGGCACTCACCGCCATTCCCGAAGAGCTGGAGGCGGCAGCTGGATCGCTCGGCGCGAACTGGGTTCGCACGTTCATCCATGTCGTGTTGCCACTCGCTCGTCCGGGCTTCATCGGCGCTGGCGTGGTGGTGCTGACGCTTTCGCTCACCGATTTCGCAGTCCCCGCGATCCTTGGCGGCGGCTCTCAGGACTTCATCGCCAACGCCATCTACGACCAGTTCTTCCGAACGTCCGACCAGGGCCTCGGTGCAACGCTGGCGCTTATGCTGGTCGCGCTCGGGTCAATCCTCGTCGGCTTGGTGTTCGCGCTGTTCGGAGCCGGAACGCTTGCGATGGGGAGGTCACGGGCGTGAGCGGCTCGCGCAGCAAATCCGTTGTCTTGTGGACCCTGGTTACGATCGCCCTGGTGACGCTTTCGGCGCCGACGATCGTCGTGCTCGGCGCTTCCTTCACCGGCGGCAACATCATCACGTTTCCGCCGGATGGGCTGTCGCTGCGGTGGTATGCGCGCATTTCGCAGGCTTCCGACCTGCGCAACGCTTTCCTGCGCACGCTCCAAGTTGCGACGGTCTGTACGATCGTTGCCATTCCCGTGGGCACGCTGGCCGGCATCGCGCTGGCGAAATATGCGGTGCGTTTTGAGAAGACGATCCAGATCTATCTGCTGCTGCCCTTTACCATCCCGCTGATCGGATCGGGCATCGGCCTCATGCTGATTTACGGCAACGCCGGCATTCTCGGCCAACTCTGGCCGGTCGGCATCGCCTGCTGCGTCATCAACCTTCCCTTCATGATCTGGGCGGTGACGGCGAGTGCCACCGGGCTTGACCCGGACCTGGAACTGGCCGCCGCCAATTGCGGCGCGCCGCCGCTCCAGGTGTTCTTCTCCGTCACCCTGCCGGCGGTTATGCCGGGGGTGATCACCGGCTCGCTGCTGATGTTCATCCTTGCGCTCAACGAGTTCCTGGTCAGCCTGCTGCTCGTCGATGCCCGCATCGTGACGCTGCCGGTGCTGATCTACAACTCCATCCGCTCGATCATCACGCCGGATCTTGCCGCGATCTCCGTGGTCTTCATCGCCTGCTCGGCTGTCGCCGTCTTCCTGCTCGACAGGCTGGTCGGGCTCGACATCTTCCTGAAATCGAAATGAGCAATGCCGGCCCGCCGGGCCGAAAAGGAAATCCTATGCCAAACGTATCGTTCCACGACCTGAGCCAGATCGACGCCGCCAGTCGAGCGGCACTGATGCGGCGCTCAGAGACCGATCTCTCCAGCTTTATGGAGAAGGCCGCACCGATCATCGAGGCGGTCCGAACAGAAGGCGACGCCGCGCTCGTCCGCTTCGCCCGCGACTTGGACAAGGCAGATCTCGATGCCGCGCGGCTGAAGGTCAGCCCCGCCGAGTTCGATGCCGCCTTCGGCATGGTGGACGAGGACGTGGTCGCCGCCATTCGCTTCGGCATCGACAACATCCGGCATTTCCACGAAGAGCAGAAGCCGGAAGCGATGTGGCTTAAGGAAATGCGGCCCGGTGCCTATGCCGGGGACCGCTTCACGCCGATCCGCTCGGTGGCGCTCTATGTCCCGCGCGGCAAGGGGGCGTTCCCTTCGGTGACAATGATGACCGCAGTGCCCGCCGTCGTGGCGGGCGTCCCGGAGCTTGCTATCATGACGCCGCCAGCGGCCGATGGTTCGGTGGACGCAGCGACACTGGTTGCGGCGCGCCTCGCCGGCGTCGAAACGGTCTACAAATGCGGCGGCGCGCAGGCGGTCGCCGCGGTCGCCTACGGCACAGAGACGATCAGGCCCGCGCTCAAGATCGTCGGTCCAGGCAGCCCTTGGGTCGTTGCGGCCAAGCGGCTGCTTGCGGGAGTCATCGATCCCGGGCTTCCCGCTGGTCCGTCGGAAGCGATTATCCTCGCCGACGACAGCGTGCATGGCGGACTGGCCGCGCTCGACCTCCTGATCGAGGCGGAGCACGGGCCGGACTCGTCGGCCTATCTGGTGACTCACAGCCGCCGCGTGGCGGAGGAGGCACTGGCGGCGCTGCCCGAGCACTGGGCGCGCATGACCGATCAGCGGGTAGCGTTCTCCACCGCGGTGCTGACCGGTGCCTGTGGCGGCATCGTGCTGACGGCATCGATCGAGGAGAGCTACCTTTTCATCAACGACTACGCACCGGAGCATCTGGAGATCCTCTCCACCGATCCCTTTGCGCACCTTGGCCACATCACCGAAGCCGCCGAGATCCTGATGGGGCCGCACACGCCGGTTTCGATCGGCAATTTCGGGCTGGGCCTGAACGCCGTGCTGCCGACCAGCCGCTGGGCGCGTACCGGTGGACCGCTCTCGGTCACGGATTTCGTCAAGCGCTCTTCCATCGGCTACGTGACGGCGACGGCCTATCCGGAATTCGCGCGTCATGCCCGCACGCTTGCCCGCTATGAAGGCTTTTCCTCGCACGAACACGCCGTTTCCGACGTGCGCGACCGATATCTGGTGCGGTAGCGGATGATGAAGGCGGCCAGACTCCATGCGGCGGGCGACTTGCGGGTCGAGGATGTGCCGTCTCCCGGCGAACCAGGGCCTGGCTGGGTGCGGCTCAGGGTGACGGCCGCCGGCATCTGCGGCTCCGACCTCCACAATTTCCGCACCGGTCAGTGGATCAGCCGCGCGCCGAGTGTCGTTGGACATGAGTTCGCTGGCGAAGTGACTGCCGTGGGGGCCGGCGTGTCCCAGGTGGCCCTCGGAGACCGGGTCGTCGCCGATTCGCGTTTCTGGTGCGGCGAATGTCCTGCTTGCCGGGCCGGCCTGCATAATGTCTGTGCCACACTGGGCTTTGTAGGCGAGGTCTGCGACGGCGGCTTCGCGGAAGAGACGGAGCTGCCAGCGCGGCTGCTCCTGCGCCATGACCCCACGCTCGATCCCGCAATCGCCGCCATGGCGGAGCCGCTGGCGGTCGCCCTGCACGCAGTGCGGCGGCTGTCGGCGCCGGCCGGGGCGCCGGTGCTTATCGCCGGTTGCGGCCCGATCGGCGGGCTGGCGGCGCTGCTCCTGTCGCGGCGCAGCGACAGACCGGTCCTCGTCGCCGACCGCAATGCGGCGCGTGCGGATCTCGTGGCCGAGGTGAGCGGCGCGACCGTCGTCGCCCTGGACATCCTGCCCCACGATCCCAACCTGCGCCATGCCATCGACGCGACGGGCAGCGTGGCGGTGATAGCGCGGCTGCTCGATTTTTTGGCCGGCGGCGGCACGCTGGCGCTGGTCGGCATTTCGCATGGCCGCCTCGACCTCGACCCCAACTTCCTGGTCGAGCGCGAGATCACGCTTGTCGGCTGCCACGCCTTCGCCGACGAGCTTGCGCCGGCCGTAGCCATGCTTGGCGATCTCGCCCCGGCGCTGTCGCGTTTCGTGGCCGAAGAGATCGCGATCGGCGAAATTCCCGCCGCCTACCAGCGCCTGATCGCAGGCGCGAGCGGCGGCCTGAAGACCATCGTCCGAATGGAGAGAGGGCGATGATCAAGCTTCCCGAAACCGCCGGACCGCTCTACGAAAAGGTCAAGGACTACGTGCTTGGCAACATCGGCAGCGGCAAATGGCCGAAGGACCGCAGGCTGCCTTCCGAAAACGAGCTGGTCAGCACGCTCGGCGTCTCGCGCATGACCGTGCACCGGGCGCTGAGGGAACTGACCTCGGAAGGCCACCTCCTGCGCATCCAGGGCGTAGGCACCTTCGTGGCGCCGCCGAAACCGCAATCTGCCCTCATCGAAATCAGGAACATCGCCGGCGAGATCGCCGCGCGCGGCGGACGCCACAGGGCCGAGGTCGTCGTGCTCGAGAAGATCCGCGACCCGGCGCTGGACCTCATTGTCGCCTTCGAGTTCATGCGCCGCAGACCGGTCGCCCATTCGATCATCGTGCATTTCGAGGACGATGTGCCCGTCCAGCTTGAGGAACGCTTCGTCAATTCGGCTCTCGCACCGGACTACCACCGGCAAGATTTTGTTGCGACCACCACCTACGACTATCTGCAGCGGGCGACGCCGCTGACGGAAGTGGAGCACGTGATCTCGGCCGTCGCCGCCGACGAGGTGGCCGCCGGCCGTTTGATGATCCGGCCAGGCGACCCCTGCCTGCTCCTGCATCGGCGGACCTGGTCAGGCGCGGCGGTCGCCACCGTCAACAAGCTCACCTATGTCGGCAGCCGCTATTCACTGGGCAGCCGCTACGCGCCCTCGCCCGCATGAGCGGAGTCACGTAGCCAAGCCGGGCGGGGCACCCTATCGACCCAACGGCCGATTTGATAGGGAATCAGTTCTGCCTGCGCCGGCGTTTTTCTTATTGACGCCGACCAGATCAGGTTCGGGGTCAAGCCTGGCCGCCGGTCAAATTGCACCGGAGCGGCCAGACTGATTGGGAATGCCCGGGAAGCGGCCGACCGTTCAAACTAACCCGGGGACCACGAAAACCAGCCAGGCGATGACAGGGCCGATGATGGCGATAAGCGCGCTGTAGATCAGCAACGTCTTCAGCACGCTCTCGCGCTCTGCTTCCCGGGCATTGGCGACGACCAGCGCGCCGTTGGTCGAAAACGGACTGGTGTCAACGATGGTGGTGGAGATCGCGATCGCGGCAACCACACCTATGGCACTGATCTGTCCCTGCAGGAGGAAGGGCACGGCCAGTGGAATGATGGCTCCCAGCAATGCCGTGGACGAGGCGAATGCCGATACAATGGCGCCGGTGAAGCAGAGGAGGAGTGCAACCAGCAGCGGCATGCCCAGGCTTGAAATGCCGTGGGCGACGTAGTCGATCGTGCCGATCTTCTCCATGACGCCGACATAGGTGATGATGCCGGCGATCAGGAGCACCGTCGACCAGCTGACCTTGTCGATCGCTGCCTTTTGGGTCTTCGGCGAGAGGAGCGCGAGCGCGACCGCGACAGTGATCGCCACCAGGCCGACATTGAACTTGAAGACAAGTGCGCCGACCGCGAGCGCGGTTAGGCCGATTAATGTCGTCAACGTTTCCGTAGTCAGGCCGGAAAGCGCCGACACATTTTTTGTCTGCTCCTCAAAGACGTGATGGCTGATCGGAGTTGCCGGCGTGCCGCCGTGGCCGACGATTGACTGCGTCACGCCCTCGGGGTGGAGGTCAGGCAGCGGTCCCGACGCCATCGAATACTTACGCAGCACCTTCGAGCCGCCGAAGACGAAGAATACGAGGACGGCGATGGCCAGGTTGAAGAAGAAGCTGGAGAGAAACAGTGATGTCGGCGCGAACGGCAACCCCGCCTTTTCGACGATCTGGTTGGTGATGCCGCCATAGACGCTGATCGGCGAAAAGCCGCCCGCCTGTGCACCGTGAATAACCATCAATCCCATCATGACCGGATTGATGCGGTACTGGAACGCAAAACCCAGCGCCACCGGGGCCAGGATGGCGACCGCCGCAGGTCCGAGCGCACCGAAGCCGGTGATGACGGCGGCGACCAGGAACATGACCCAGGGAATCCACGCCACATGTCCGCGCACCAGTTTGACCGCGCCCTCGACCAGCCAATCGATAGTACCGTTGATCTGGGCGATGGCGAACAGGTAGGTAATGCCGACCAGTGTCAGGAACAGGTCGCTCGGGAAGCCAGCAAATATTTCCGCCGGCTTCATAGCCATGATGAGCGAGCCGACCAGAAAGGCGCATGCGAAGGCGAGTGCGCCCATATTGATCGGCTGGATGGTGGCGATCACGAACATGCCGACCAGCAGCGCGATCGACAGAATCTGGATGTTCATAGCTTCCTCCCTCGGGAAACGCCTTCAGGCGCCCGTTCTCATTTCCATCGGTAGTAGATCAGCCTGCGCTGGTCTCGCTCCCAAGCCCCAACGCAGGGTAGTCAGCGCCTGCTAGGAGGCGGGCATGTAAAGGTTGCTGAACCGGTCGCGCAGAAGGTTCTTCTGCACCTTTCCCATGGTGTTGCGCGGAAGGTCCTCGGCGAAGATCACCCGTTTCGGCTGCTTGTAGCGCGCGAGGCGGTCGCTCAGCGCGTTGAGCACGGCCTTTTCGTCCATTGTGGCACCGGGCTTGAGCACCACGATGGCCGTCACCCCCTCCCCGAAATCCGGATGTGCAATGCCGATGACCGCACTCTCGGCGACACCGTCGAGCCGGTCGATCTCACCCTCGACTTCCTTCGGGTAGATATTATAGCCGCCGGAGATCACCAGGTCCTTGTCGCGGCCGACGATGTGGAGATAGCCCGCCTCATCGATCTTGCCGAGGTCGCCGCTGATGAAATAGCCGTCCTTGGTGAACTCCGCCGCAGTCTTTTCAGGCATCCGCCAATAACCTTTGAAAATGTTCGGGCCCTTGATCTCGATCATGCCGGTTTCGCCTGATCCGAGCGTCTCGCCCGTGGCCGGATCGGTGACCCTCACCGACACGCCCGGGAGTGGGAAACCTACTGTCCCTGCCCTTCGCTCGCCGTCATAGGGGTTTGAGGTGTTCATGTTGGTTTCGGTCATGCCGTAGCGTTCGAGAATGGCGTGACCGGTGCGCTGCTTGAATGCGGCGTGCGTTTCAGCGAGCAGCGGCGCCGAGCCGGAGATGAACAGCCGAATGTTGGCGACCGTCTCCCGGTTCAGGCCCTCATGCTGAAGCAACCGGACATAGAAGGTCGGCACGCCCATCATCAGCGTCGCCCGCGACATCAGAGGAAGGATTTCGCCAGGCTCGAACTTTGGCAGCAGAAACATCGAGGCGCCGGAAACCAGCGTGACATTGGTCGCCACGAAGAGCCCATGCGTGTGAAAAATCGGCAGCGCGTGGATCAGCCGGTCGGCTGCGGTCACGTGCCAGCATTCGCGCAGTGCTAATGCATTGGACAAAAGGTTGTCGTGCGTCAGCATTGCGCCCTTGGAACGGCCGGTGGTCCCAGATGTGTACAGGATCGCGGCGAGATCGTCAGGCGCGCGCGCCGCGTCGAGAAAATCGGCAGACTCGTCCCGGGCCAACTCCATGAGCGACCCGGCGCCGTCCGCATCGAGCGTTTCGACAATCGCGCCGTGGCCGTGCGCGATCCTTTCGACATCAGCTCGCGACTTCGAGGAGACGATGACGAGCCGCGGTTCGGCGTCACCGATAAAATAGTCGAGTTCAGCCAGCGTATAGGCGGTATTCAGCGGCAGATAGATCGCCCCGCAGCGCACGCATGCGAGATAGAGCATCAGAGCCAGCGGGCTCTTGTCCACCTGGACCGCGACGCGGTCGCCTGGGCGAACGCCGAGCACATCAATTGCGCTGGCGATCTGTCCGGAGAGCCGCAGCGCATCTCCATAGGTCCAACGCTGACCATCAATAGTCTCGATGAAAATCGACTCGCCTGACTTGGCGGATGCTCGCATGGCGTCGAACAGGTGATTGCTCATTGAACTCCTCCCAATTTGCTTTTAGGTTTTCTGCATTTCGGTGCGGCGTCGACGAACCGGGGCGCCAATACTGGTGTCGGTCGAAGCGGTTGCCGCCAGTTTTCTCACCTCCGGCGAAGCAGCGATCTCGCCATGTTGCGCCAAGGCTTCGTGGTTCGCCTCGATGTCGTCCAACTTGTAAAAGTAGTTGACCATCAAGCCGTGGGACTGCCGCATCGCCTTGGCGGAGCGATCGGCGAGGAAGTTCAGCCGTTCAAGGCGAGCGCCGTTGCCCAAATGAAAACGCGCCACAGGATCGACCGGCCGTCTGCCGGTGGCACGTTCCTTGACGAAATAGCGTGCGGCGAGCGGGAGGAGCACAGCTTCCACGACCCGTGCCTTCTGCGGATTGTCCGCCCAGCTCGGATCGTCCAGCAACTCGAGCGTCTTGAGGGCCTGATCATCGAGACTCGCATCGGTCGCCTTGCGCAGTCTTGCTAGCCAGCCAGCGAAACCCGGAACCGGCGACAGCGTCACGAAGGTCTTCAAGCCCGGCAGGTCGCGGCGCAAATCCTCCACCACCTGCTTGATCAGAAAGTTCCCGAAAGAGATGCCGCGCAGTCCGTCCTGGCAGTTGGAGATCGAATAGAAGACAGCGGTGGTGGCGTCCTGGGCCGTGATCGACGAACGGTTTACATCGAGCACATCAGCGATGGCAGAGGGAATCGCCTTGGTCAGCGCGACCTCAACGAAGATCAGCGGATCGTCTGCGAGACGCGGGTGGAAGAACGCAAAGCACCTGCGGTCGGCTGGAGCTAGCCTCCGCCGCAGTTCCTCCCAGCCGGCGATTTCATGCACAGCCTCGTATCTGATGATCTTCTCCAGGATGTCGGCTGGCGTCGACCAGTCGATCGGACGCAGGGTCAGAAAACCGCGGTTGAACCATGAGCCGAACAGGTGGGCGAAGTCGGCATCGACGGCGCGAAACGGTTCCGTCGCATCCTTCATGGCTAATAGGCGCTCGCGCATCTCCACCAGTCTTGCCGTGCCTTTGGGGGCCAGGTTGAGTCTGCGCACCAGTTCCTGGCGACGCGGCTCGGCTGCCTGGTGCAGTTCGATGACGGCGTCCGAACTCCTGTCGCTGCGGTAGCGCTCGATGGCTTTGTCAAGCTTGGCGATGTCTGGGCCGAACTGTTCGTGCAGCATACGCACGAAGTCTTGCTGACCGGCCGCGTCCAGTTGGGCCCAGCGCTGAAGGACCTCGGCGGCCAATGCCATGCCCGAGGCTTCGCCCCGGCTCGACAAAAGCATGTCGCAGAGTGTTTCGATATTCGTCTCGGCTTGGACCGGCTCGCTGCGCGCCCCTGCCGCGAGCAGCCTGCGGCCGCGATCGGTGATGCTTTGCACCATATCGCTAAAGAACGAGATGCCTGCCATGTCGGAGTCCTCCTGGCAAAGTCGAAATCGGCGCAAAAGACCCTCCGCGCGCTCGCGGTGCTACTGCTCGGTTGAATCCGCCAATTGTGTGCGACTTGCCTATTATGGTATCGTTAATAAATGCGATTGTGCGCAAAGTCAACTATCTTGCATACAAGAATTCGGGTAATGCATTTTGGAGTCCGAAAAATGTCAGGGAATGTTGTTCAACGCCTACGTGACGAGATCGAAAACGGCATCATCTCGAACGACTTCGCCCCCGGTGCACGACTAGACGAGGTGCAATTGGCAACACGCTTCGGCGTGTCGAGAACGCCGGTGCGCGAGGCGCTGATGCAGTTGAACGCGATCGGGCTGGTGGAGATCCGGCCGCGCCGGGGTGCCGTGGTGATCGATCCGGGACCGCACCGCGTTTTCGAAATGTTCGAGGTGATGGCGGAACTTGAAGGTTTGGCCGGTTCGCTGGCCGCGCGACGGTTCACCGATGCCGATCGCACAACCATCCTGGGAGCGCATGCAGATTGCGAGCGTTCGTCCTCGGCCGGCGACAGCGACCTCTACTATTACGATAACGAACGTTTTCACAAGGCTATCTATGCTGCCAGCCACAGCGGTTTCCTGGCCGAGCAGTGCGTCGCACTGCATCGCCGTCTGCAACCCTACAGGCGTCTCCAGCTTCGCGTGCGCAACCGCGTTGCCACCTCGTTCGCCGAGCATGGCGCGATCGTGGAAGCAATCCTAGCCGGCGACGCGGAGCGGGCGCGCACGCTCCTGCGCCAGCATGTCAGCATCCAGGGCGAGCGTTTCAGCGATCTTGTAGCGACGATGGCGAGCAGATAGTGGATCGCCCAGTGGTTCCCGAATACAATGTTACGCGACTTTTGGCGAACAAACATCGAACATTCCTATAGCGGCTTCCCTCACATGCTGCGGATTCGCGTTTCGTGATAGGCTCAGTTGCGCAATGACGGCATATCCCATTTCAGCATCGCGAGTTCGCGCTCGCCAAAAACGCGTGCCCGAACGATCTTGAGGGACCGCAGCACAAGCGGTTGCGCGAGCCGCAGACGCGCCTACGGTTGTCCGGCCTTGCCTATCCGCTCCCACACCTTGCCGTTCGACTGTGACTGGCGTGCAAAGTAACGGTAGGACGTTCGCGACCAGTCCCTGATCGCCGACGTTTTGTTGTCGAGCACCAGATCACCCTGGCTGGTGCGCACTGTCAGAACGGTGTGGCCTTCTTTCCCGCTGCGCGCCACAGTCAGCAGCAGGGCAGAAGCCGGCCAGCCGAGCTTGAGTAGCTCGCTTTTCTTGAGGATGGCGAAGTCCTCGCAATCGCCCTGGTATTTCGGCAAGTCCCACTCGTCGGCCTTGCCCGTGGTGCTGACATCGCTTCGTTCAGCAATGCGGTGGTTGACTGCGGCGTTGACTCTTGCGAGCTCCGCCTTGCGAGGTCCCGTCAAGTCCACAACTTTGGTCTTGCCTCTGGTGTCGCAAAGCGTTTTTTCCTTAGCGCAGAAGGTTTTGAAGGCAGGGGGCGCAAACGCATAGCCCTGCGTCTGCATTGTAGTGCCAGCGCCGGAAGCCTGGGTGCAGGCCGAGAGCAGGACAGCGCATGTGTGCAGCGTCAGAATTCGCATCATAAACGAGGGGCCTCTGTGGTCGCCTCGCAATAGTCGACGCTGAACCTAAAGCAATCCCTCGCGACGCCTTAGCGTCCCGTTTTTGGTTAACAAATTGTAACGGTGACGGGAACATTTGAAACAGTATTCGCGTTTTAGTAGCAATTAATATAATGGAGAGCTAATATGCGTACGCTAGAGTCACTACTCAACAGCACCGGTATAGTGTTGATATCAGCCACCTTTTTTGGAGTGGCAGCGACCGTTCCAGCACGAGTCCAAGAGATCGAGCGGCCCGTACTCACGGCTCAGCAATGCAACCCTCTGACGAACGCTAACTATGAGCTTTGCTGCGTGGCGCTGAACCGGACTGACATTCTCACGGCGGCGCAAATCGACCAATGTCCGCCGACGACCACTGCGCAAATCCAAAGTGTCTTGGCTGCCGACGACAGCGGCGACGATAATGGCGGCGGTAGCGACAATGGCGATGGTGGCGATGGCGGCGATAATGGCGATGGGGGCAATGATGGCAGCGGTGGCGGCGATGGCGGCGATGGCGGCGGCGGCGGCGATGATGGCGATGATGGCGATGATGGCGATGACGACGGAAACGGCAACTCCGGCCACGTCAACTCAGGTCCAGGCAATGGCGGTGAAGGTGCTGCCGGCGAGCTAGGCGATCGGGATCCCGGCAGGTCTGGGGAGCATAACAATGCGCCCGACACGCCCGGCGACAGATGAAGAACCAAAGTTGCGCCGGCTCATTGTGGCTGGCGCGACGTTCGGCCAGAAGGAAAGCCCGGCGCATGCGCGGAGGGCAATGAGGACGGTGGGTGCGCGATCGTGGAAGCAATCCTCGCCGGCGACGCGGAGCGGGCGCGCACGCTCCTGCGCCAGCATGTCAGCATCCAGGGCGACGTTTCAGCGATCTTGTAGCGACGCTGGCGAGCAGATAGTCGTCCGGTTTGGCTTGGGCAGGATGGCAGTGTCCATCACGGAGCACATGGCGAGCCAGCCTGCGCTAAGAACGCACCACCAGAGGCACCAGACCTTCATGGCGATGGTCGAGATAGCACACAACGCGGTCGCCAATGCGCTCGAAGATGAGATCGACTTTCGCCTCGCCGATGGCCAGATGGCGGATAACAATGTTGTCGATACCGATCGGGAGCCGCGGGCGTTCCACAGTGATCTCGCGCGTCCAGCCGTCGACCCGGATGCCCAGGCAGGCCTGCAGCATCATGAACGCGGAGCCTGCCGACCATGCCTGCGGCAGACATGCGACCGGGTAGGCCACCGGTGAATCGCTGGCCGCGCGCGTAAAGCCGCAGAACAGCTCCGGCAGGCGCATGTTGAAACGGACCGCCGCCTCGAACATACCGCTCATCAGCTTCACGACGCTGTCGCGCTCGTGATAGCGGGCGAGCCCGGAGGCGCAGAGTGCAGTGTCGTGCGGCCAGATCGACCCATTATGATAGGACATCGGGTTAAATGGGACCTCGTCGTCTGCCAGTGTGCGAACGCCCCAACCGCTATGGAGATGACCTGAGAGCAGCTGGGTGGCAAGTGCCTGCGCCCGTTCCGCTGAAGGCAGCCCGACATAGAGCAGGTGACCGGCATTGGACGCGCGAACCGCGCATTGCTTGCCTTCTCCGTCGATTGCCAAAGCATAGAAATCTCGGTCCGGCATCCAGAAATGCGTCTCCACCGCCTCACGGATCCCCTCTGCCAGGGCGCTCCAGTGCGCCGCCTTTGCATCGTCGCCGCGTCTGGCGGCCAGCGCGGCCATCCCTTGATATGCGGCGAAGACATAACCTTGCACCTCGACCAATGCGATCGGCCCTTTGGGGATCGTGCCGTCGGCATGGAAGATGGCATCGGCGCTGTCCTTCCAGCCTTGGTTGAACAGACCCGTGTCGGCCGCCCTGTTGTAGGTTACAAAGCCTTCCCCGTTGCGGGTTCCGACCTCCTCCATCCACGCCGTGGCAGCGCCCAGCGAGTTCCACATGCGATCGACGAATGCCTCGTCTCCGGTGCGATCGGCGTAGGACGAAGCCAGATAGACATAGAGTGGCGTGGTGTCGACGCCGCCATAGTAACGGCCGAACGGCAGCTCGCGCAGCACGGCCATTTCGCCCTTCCGGGTTTCATGCATGATTTTGCCAGGTTCGGCATCGTCGAACACAGAGGTCTCGGTCGACTGATAGTGGGCAAGGAAGGCCAGCACCCCACGAGCAAGGTCCGGATTGAGCCAGAGCATCTGTAAGGCGGAAATGACGCCATCGCGGCCGAAAGCCGTCGAAAACCAGGGGATGCCGGCATACGGGTATGGCCCGGTCGCCAGATCGGTCGTCAGTAGCGCGATGTCGGCGCGGGTGCGTGTTAGCCAGTCGTTGAACACGCGGCCGGAGCTGAAGACGGTGGCGCCCTGCCGACGCTTTGAGCGCATGGCAAAGCGGGCTCGCGCAGCGGCCGCGCGAAAGCGGTCGCTGGAGGGGGTCTCTTCGCTGTGGCCGACCTCCAGGTACAATGCTCTGCTGTCACGCCTCGCCACGAGAATAACGAAGTCGGCGTGGTTGGGGTGTACCTGATCGGGCTTGATCGAGAATGCGATGACCGATTGACGAGCCACATTGTCGAGGCCTTCATATCGGAACGTTACGCTCGCCTCGCCGACCAGCGCGTCATGCGCGCGGCCGCGGCGGCTACGCGTAGTGCCGCGCACCTCGAACATGTCACGGAAATCGGCGTCGAAGTCGAGCCGAACCGGCAGAACCACCTCGCGCGCGGAGTAGTTGGTGAACGTGATGCGTTCGAACATGCGATCTTGCCAGATGAACCGCGTCCGGTCGATATGGACGACGCCCGGCAACGCTTCGCTGCCATTCGGCCCGATAGCGGCTAGATTGGTGAGGTTGGCGGTGAACAGGATGTTGTCCTGCGACAGCGAGGCGCCGAGCAGCGACGGCATCCGGCCGCCGATGAACAGGCGGAAGCGCGACAGTACACGCGTGTCGTCGCGGAAAAGCCCGTCGCCGGTGCCGCGTATGTCGCCGTAGCTGTCTGCGACGACGAAGCAATCCTCGTGTTTCAGCGCAAATTGCCGATGCGGCTCGCGCGGTGCCGTTTCGTCGATTGCCGGGAGCGCTACGGCTGGATCAATCTTGCGGTCTTCGAGTTGAATGGTCATGGTCAACCCCTCTCGTTCAGAAGCGACCAAGGCGGCTCAGGCGCTGATCCGGGCAGCCGGGCCGTCGCCTTGCTCGGTCGGGTAGACATAGTCATCATTGCGGTATTTTTAGCGCGCTTGTTTTGAGAACCAAGTGCATTCGTTGTGCCCTCCATGAGCGAGCGATAGATCGCCAAGTAGTGGCTGCACATGCGCTCGACCGTGAAATCGCACTTCAAAAGTTTGTCGCACCCGTGCACGATCGAAGCCGCTTATCCGCGGTACCGCGTCCACAGCTTCGTCCGGTGCGTTCAGGATCAATCCTGACAACTTCTCGAAAGCGAAGGTCATCCTTCAAAAAGCTTCGACGGCAATCCCCTTCCTCGCGTTCATTGCGGTCCTATAGCGCGAACTCTCGAAAGGCCGATATGTTCCCCCGGGAACAATCGCCGCGTCAAGCAACCGCGGCGGCAATCAGGACAAGAAGGACAAGCCGCAACAGAGCAGCCAGGCTGCCGGCAAGGATCCAATCCGCGGCAAGGACAACCCCAACTCGAACTAACGCAGCTAAGCTTTTCGCATTCATCTAGTCGGGCGGCGAGGATTTCGCACTGCTCGGCCAGGGAGGGGTTCGGATTGCAGGCATATCTCGTCTGTCGTTTGCGCCCCTCGAACGTTGCAATCCGAACATGATCGAAGGCCCCGTGCCACAGCGCCGGCAGTCAAAGACCGCAACAGATCCTGTAAATGCCGCTCGATCGGATGTGATGCCAACCGCACGCCAGCTTCTCCAGGCGCGCCTGTGCCAAGGGAAGTTGACTCAGCTTTTCGCGAAGTTAGACCCTTCTGAAAATTGCAGCCTTGACGCGATGTGCATTAGGTCGTTTGTTGCGGGCAGGAGTGCCACGGAGGAAACCATGGAAGTCACCCTGGGGGCGGACAGCCCCGCAGCGCGGTTCCACGTTTTCACGCCGATGACGGGCGAAGGCTCCTGCGCATGAATTCCGGAGCGATCCTCGAAGCCGCGGGATTGACTAAGGAATTTGGGGGTTTCGTCGCTGTCAACAATGTCAACCTGACGGTGGAGCGAGGATCGATCCACGCGCTGATCGGCCCCAACGGCGCAGGCAAGACGACCCTCTTCAACCTGCTGACCAAATTCCTCCAGCCAACGCGCGGCGCGATCCGCTACGAGGGCCGGGACATCACCAGGATGCAGCCGGCCGACATCGCGCGGCTGGGCCTTGTGCGCTCGTTTCAGATATCGGCGGTGTTTCCGCACATGACGGCCCTCGAGAATGTCCGCATCGCGCTGCAGCGCCGGCGCGGCGACAGTTTCGATTTCTGGCGCTCGGAGAAAGTGCTCTCCAATTTCAATAGCGAGGCTGCGACTCTTCTCGCCGATGTCGGCTTGACCGAGTTTTCAGATATCCGCGCCAGCGATCTGCCTTACGGCCGCAAACGCGCGCTTGAGATCGCGACGACGCTGGCGCTGAACCCTGAAATGCTGCTCCTCGATGAGCCTATGGCCGGCATGGCACAAGAAGATATCGAGCGTATCTCGGCGCTGATCCGGCGCATCTCCAAGAACCACACCATTTTGATGGTTGAGCACAATCTTTCGGTCGTAGCCTCGCTGTCGAACCGCATCACCGTGCTCGCGCGCGGCAAAGTCCTTGCCGAAGGCGATTATGCTGCGGTTTCCAAAGATCCGCACGTTATCGAAGCCTATATCGGGGCCGGACATGGTTGAAGTTGAACTGACGAGCAGGCCGTCTGTTGCCTCCTCGGCGAGACCCCTGCTGCGCGTGGATGGCCTGCAGGGCTGGTACGGCGAGAGCCATGTGCTTCACGGCGTGAGTTTCGAGGTTGGCGAAGGCGAAGTGGTGACGCTGCTCGGCCGCAACGGCGCCGGCAAGACGACGACGCTGAAGGCCGTCATGGGCATCCTTTCCAGGCGCTCGGGCTCGGTCAGCTATGACGGTCGGGAGACGATCAAGCTGCCGTCGCGGTTGATCGCACAGATGGGCATCGCCTACTGCCCGGAGGAACGCGCGATCTTTTCCAGTCTCTCGGTCGAGGAGAATTTGATGTTGCCGCCGCAGGTGCGCCCCGGTGGGCTCAGCGTCGAGCAGATTTTCGAGCTTTTCCCGAACCTGAAGGAGCGGCTTTCGAGCCAAGGCACCAAGCTTTCGGGCGGCGAACAGCAGATGCTCGCCATCGGCCGGATCTTGCGGACCGGCGCGAAGCTCTTACTGCTCGACGAGCCGACCGAAGGGCTTGCTCCCGTGATCGTGCAGCAGATCGGCCGCACCATTGCCCGGCTCAAGGAGGAGGGATTCACGATCGTGCTCGTTGAACAGAATTTTCATTTCGCCGCGTTGGTCGCGGACCGGCACTACGTGGTGGAACAGGGGCGCGTGATCGACACGATCCCCAACGACGAACTCGACGCCAACATCGACAAACTGCACGCCTATCTCGGTGTCTGAGGCCACTATCAATGGCGCATTGCGCCGTAATCGGAGGAGAGTAGCGATGAAAAAAATGGGGTTTATTCTGGCTTCGCTGACGAGCCTGCTGATGGCCGGTGCGGCCTACGCCACGGATGTCAAGATCGGCGTTCTGAATGACCGTTCCGGCATCTATGCAGACATCGCCGGTGAAGGTTCGGTCATCGCCGCCCAGATGGCGGCGGAAGACTTCAAGGCGGCGGACAAGGGCATCAACGTGTCGATCGTCTCCGCCGACCACCAGAACAAGCCCGACGTCGGCTCGAATATCGCGCGCCAGTGGTACGACACCGAAAATGTCGATGTAATCGCCGACGTGCCAACCTCGTCGGTGGCGCTCGCCGTCAACGAGATCACCAAGGAGAAGAACAAGATCTTCCTCGCCTCGGGTCCGGCCTCGTCGGACCTCACCGGCAAAGCCTGTTCGCCGAACACCGTCCACTGGACCTACGACACCTGGGCGCTTGCAAACGGCACGGGCTCGGCCATGGTCGCGCAGGGCGGCGATAGCTGGTTCTTCGTCACAGCGGACTACGCCTTCGGCCACGCGCTCGAGCGCGATACGTCGGCGGTCGTCGAAGCATCGGGCGGCAAGGTTCTCGGCGCCGTCCGTCATCCTTTCCCCGGCCAGGATTTCTCGTCCTTCCTGCTGCAGGCGCAAGGGTCGGGTGCCAAGGTCGTCGGCCTCGCCAATGCCGGCGGCGACACGATCAACGCGGTCAAGCAGGCGTCGGAATTCGGCATCACGCAGGGCGGCCAGGCGCTCGCCGCTCTGCTGATGTTCATCAATGACGTGCATGCGCTTGGCCTCGACGTGGCGCAGGGCCTCGTGCTCACCGGCGCATTCTACTGGGACAAGAACGATCAAACGCGTGAATTCTCTGCCCGCTTCCAGGAGCGGAATGCCGGACAAAAGCCTTCGATGATCGAGGCCGGAGTCTACGCTTCGGTCCTGCATTACCTTAAAGCCGTCGAGGCCGTTGGCGACAAGGACGCGGCCAAGGTGATGGCCAAGATGAAGGAAATGCCGACCGAGGATCCGCTGTTCGGCAAGGGCACGATCCGCGCGGACGGGCGCAAGCTGCACGACATGTATCTGTTCCGCGTCAAGAAGCCGGACCAATCGAAGGGGCCATGGGATTATTTCGAGACGGTTGCGACCATTCCGGCCGACAAAGCGTTCCGCCCGCTCGCCGACGGCGCCTGTCCGCTCGTCAAGTAAGCGAGCCTCGCCAGCGACGCGCCGAGCCGCTCGGCGCGTCCTTTCGTCGACAAGTCAGCCGGAGCGACCATGTTCGAACTGCTTGGAATTCCGCCGCAGGTCCTGTTCGGCCAATTGCTGCTCGGGCTGATCAATGGGTCCTTCTATGCGGTTCTGAGCCTCGGGCTGGCGGTCATCTTCGGTCTCTTGAACATCATCAATTTCACGCATGGCGCGCAGTACATGCTGGGCGCCTTCGGCGCATGGATGCTGCTCAACTATCTCGGCGTCGGCTACTGGTGGGCCGTGTTCATCGTGCCGCCGATCGTCGGCGCCACCGGCATCGTGCTCGAGCGCGTGCTGATCCGACGGCTCTATCACCTCGACCATCTCTACGGGCTGCTTCTCACTTTCGGCCTGGCGCTGATCATCGTCGGCTTCTTCCGCCAGTTTTTCGGCGTATCCGGCCTGCCTTACCCGCCGCCGCCGCTTCTGACCGGCGGACATAATCTCGGTTTCATGTACCTGCCCAATTCGCGCGCCTGGGTGATCGTGGCTTCACTCATCGTGTGCCTCGCGACCTGGTTCATCATCGAAAGGACCCGGCTTGGCGCCTATCTCAGGGCAGCTACCGAGAACCCGACCATGGTCGGCGCGTTCGGCATCAACGTGCCGCTGTTGGTCACGCTCACATATGGTTTCGGCGTCGCACTCGCGGGTTTCGCCGGCGTGCTCGCCGCGCCGATATACGCAGTCAATCCGAACATGGGGGCAGACCTGATCATTGTCGTCTTCGCCGTCGTCGTCATCGGCGGCATGGGCTCGATCCTGGGCTCGATCCTCACCGGCTTCGGGCTTGGGCTGATCGAGGGTCTGACCCGCGTGTTCTATCCGGAAGGCTCGGCCGTGGTGATCTTTGTCATCATGGCGCTCGTGCTACTCGTCAAGCCGGCCGGCCTGTTTGGGCGGAGTGTGTGATGACAACCGACACCAACCCGATCGCTATGGCGGCCATCACCTCGGTTGGCGCCGCGGGCATGCCACGTCATCACTTTGCGATCTTCGCCGCGCTCTTCGTCTTCCTCATCGCCGCGCCATTTCTGCTCTATCCGATCTTTGTCATGAAGGTGCTGTGCTTCGCGCTGTTTGCCTGCGCCTTCAACCTGTTGCTCGGCTATGGCGGGCTCTTGTCGTTCGGCCACGCTGCCTATTTCGGCATGGCGAGCTACGTCTCGGCCCATGCGGCAAAGGTGTGGGGTCTGACGCCTGAACTCGCCATCATCGCGGGCACGCTGGTGGCAGCCGTGCTCGGTCTCGCGATTGGCTCCCTCGCCATTCGCCGCCACGGCATCTATTTCGCCATGGTGACGCTGGCTTTTGCGCAGATGATCTATTTCTTCTCGCTGCAGGCGGCGTTTACCGGTGGTGAGGACGGCATCCAGGCCGTGCCGCGCGGGCATCTGTTCGGGCTGATCGACCTGCGCTCGAGCGAAGTGCTCTATTTCTTCGTGCTCGCCATCTTCTTCGCCGGCATATTGCTGATCTATCGGATCATCCATTCGCCGTTTGGACAGGTGTTGAAGGCGATCCGCGAGAACGAGCCCCGCGCGATCTCGCTGGGCTATCGGGTCAACCGCTACAAGCTCGCCGTATTCGTGCTGTCGGCCACGCTCGCCGGCGTCGCCGGCGCAACCAAGGCAATCGTGTTCCAATTGGCGTCGCTTACCGACGTCTACTGGACCATGTCCGGCGAGGTCGTGCTGATGACGCTCTTGGGCGGCATGGGCACGGTGTTCGGACCGATCGTCGGCGCGGCAGTCATCGTCACGATGCAGAATTACCTCGCGACATTTGGCGACTGGGTCACGATCGGCCAGGGCATCATCTTCGTTGTCGCGGTGCTGTTGTTCCGGGAGGGCATCGTTGGCGTCCTGGCAAAATGGATCCGGAAACCGCTCTGAACATCTGATGAAACCAGAGACCGGTCGCCGGTTAGGCCATGCAGCCACTCAGTCCTATAGCCAGACGACAATTTTGCACGGAACCATCTCACCAAGACTTCAGGATTAAGAGGCAAAAGGCCTCTGCCTTGGCGCCAAATCGTGTTTCTCGGGCTGGCGGGCTGTTCAGGAGTCCGGTGCGATCAGTTTCAGCAATGGAAAATAGGTGCGGTAGCGGCCGACGTCGCGGGTGAGCAACGGCAGTCCATTGACGGCGGCATGGGCGCCGATGAAGAAGTCAGGCAGCACCCCAGTGCGCGATCCGCCCGATTTGCGATACCGCGTAAAGACCTTTCCGGCGAGGAACAGTGCTGCCCGGGGCATCGGAGCCACTTTGAGACCGGCTTCGTCAAGAAGCGCCTCGATATCCTCGATGCGGTCGTAGCGAACGGCAAGTTCGGCATAGACTGCATCGTTGATCAACAACGACCCATTGAGGCTTGCCGTCTCAAGCTGGGCGATCGACCAATCCGCCCAGTTCGCATCGTCCGTGACAAGGTCGAGCAGAACGTTGGTGTCGACCAGAGTCACGCGTCGCCACGCGTCAGTGCCATGATCGCGTCGGTGTCGAGTCCCTTGCCGGCATGGCCGCGCAATTTCGCGAAGCGGCTGGCGGGCTGCTTCTTGTCGCTACGCACAATCAACACATTGCCGTCATCGGTGCGGCGGAAATCAACCTTGCTGCCCGGAACGATTCCGAGCAGGTCGCGAACCGCCTTCGGGATGGTCACCTGTCCTTTAGCTGTGACTGTGCTGGTCATGTCCGTATCCTGGTAATACCCGTTTTCTATAAGGTATTACCTTTGGGCCGAATTTCAACCTTCGCATACGGCTGCCGGAGCCGTCATTTTGTGACTTGTCTTCCCAAGCGCCTTTTGACGTCGTAATCCGCAGGCAAGCACCCTATCTACGCCGCATGAACGACATCACGACCAGACGCGCGCTTCTGCTCGTCAATCCAAAGGCGCGACGCGGGCAGGAATCTATCGCACCGGTCGTCGAACGGCTGGAGGCCGGTGGGCTCCGCGTCAGCGTCGAGACGTTTGAGGCGCTGCCCGAGATAGCACGCGATATCGTACGCCTTCGCCATAGGGCCGACCTTGTGATCGTGTGCGGCGGCGATGGCTCGGTGTCCTCGGCGGCGGTCGCGGCCATGGAAAGCGGGTTGCCGATGGGCATCATTCCAATGGGAACGGCGAACGATCTGGCACGAACGCTCGAAATACCGTTGGATCTGCGGAAGGCCGCCGACGTGATCGTACAGGGCGGAAGGCGTCTGATCGATGTCGGGACCGTCAATGGTCACGCTTTCTTCAATGTTGCGAGCATTGGCCTCAGCACCGACCTTGCCCAGGGTCTCGACCCGGCGCTGAAGAAACGTTTCGGCCGGTTTGGCTATGCCTTGGCGGCCATGAAAGTGTTGACCAAGGCCCGCCACTTCGAAGCAAGGATTACCGAAAAGGGCGTAGCGACCGAAGTCGAGACTTACCAGATAGCAGTCGGCAACGGCCGGCACTATGGCGGCGGCAACGTCGTTGAGGAGACGGCGGAGATCGATGACGGCCATCTCGACCTGTACAGCCTGGAAATGACGAACCTCTGGAAGATGGCGCTCTTGCTGCGCTCGTTCCGCTCAGGCACGCACGGCGCCTGGAGCGAGGTTCGCACGGCCAGATGCGTCGAGTTCGACATCGAGACGAAAAGGCCGATGCCGGTGAACACCGATGGTGAGATCGTCACCTCGACCCCGGCGCATTTCAAGGTCCACCCGAAGGCGATTTCGGTGTTCGCGCCTGCCGCCGCGCGCATGCAGCCCCGCACAAAGGTGCTTGGTGACGCGGTCAGCGCAAACAGCGGGTAGACCGGCGACCAAGCGAGCGTCGAATAAAATCCAACCGCCTGCGGTCATCTTCGGATGGAGTGCCTGCTTGATTCCCCTCGGCTCGTCAGAGCCTGGCGAAGGTGATTTGCGACACCGTGGCATGACCGGCCTAAATGTCAGCTAAGAGCTGACCGAATGCCTCCCAAAGCGGCTGCAGGCTTGCAGATTGACGAGAACGACAGCTATCCACCAAAGTTCCAGACATTCTCCCGCTAGGTTTGCGCTGTGCGCGTCGTGTTGGCCAGGAGCTATCGTGTTCCTGATTGCAATCGTCGTGGTTGCATAAGCACAAAAAATTAACGCGCCCAACGGTAATTAGGCTTTGGGAATAATTACGCAACTTGTTCTTTCTAGGTCGATAAAGGCCAGAAGCAACACGTTGGTCACGTGCCCGACTCTCGATGCAGCTGACGATTCGACTGGATCAGGTGGAATGATGAATAGCTGGTCTGACGTCGCGACGGGCCAAACTGACCAAGGCTTCCTTGAGTTGGAGGCTCCCTTGGTATCGGCGATCATACCTTGCCTGAACGAAGAGCGCACGCTCGGCATCTGTATTCGAAAGGCGCTTGATGCGTTCGCAAAGCGGGGGATCAGAGGTGAGGTCGTGGTCGGGGATAACGGATCGAGCGATCGCTCGGTGGAGATTGCCCGGTCGCTTGGTGCGCGCGTCGCGCACCAGCCGGTCAAGGGCTACGGCGCCGCGATTAGTGCAGCGGCTGGGTCTGCGCATGGCAAGTACCTGATCATGGCCGATGCAGACGATTCCTACGACTGGAGCAAACTCGACGACTTCATCGACGCGCTGGAGGATGGCGCGGAGTTGGTCATGGGCAATCGCTTCGCTGGCGGGATAGAGCCTGGCGCCATGCCTCCTCTGCACCGATATCTTGGCAATCCTGTGCTTTCGACGATTGCGCGCTGGCTTCACCACTCTCCTATAGGCGATTTTCATTGCGGCATGCGGGGTTTCACTCGTGACGCATTCCAAAGAATGGGCGCACGCTCGCCCGGTATGGAATTCGCTTCCGAAATGGTCATCAACGCGCATCGCGCCGGATTGATCATCCGTGAGGTGCCGATCAAGCTCTATCCCGACAAACGTGACCGCCCTCCTCACCTGCGCTCTTTCCGTGACGGGTGGCGACACCTGCGGCTGATCGTAGCTCATGCACCGGACACGATGTATCTTTTACCCGGACTAATCCTGCTGATTGCCGGTGTCATCGGGCTTGCCATCCTCGCTGCTGGGCCTGTCACCATAGGTGGGCAGTATTTCGGGATCCACTTCGTCGCGCTCTCGTCGATGGCAACATTGATCGGTCTTTCGGCCATTCTCTTCGGGACGCTGGCCAAGGTAGCGATCGCAATCTATCACCCTGTACGGGCAGGACTGATGATCGCCTGGCTGATGCGCAGCCGCCCGCTGGAATGGCTAGTCCTCTCCGGAGGTGTGCTCGCGACGATTGGTTTCCTCGGGGACATATTGCTGGCGCTGCGATGGATCTTCGTTGGCGGCTCAATGGAGCAATCCGTGCATCTGACTTTTGTGATTACCACGGTCTGCGTGGCAGGCGTTTCCATGGTGCTTTCCGGATTTGTTCTCAAATTGCTCCTGGATAATCTGGACAACCGACGTGTCTGCTAACCATTCGGTTTCGGACATTCCGGACCTACGTGCCGCGGGGCTGATAGTGCGTGTTCTTGGGGACTGGACCGCATGAGACAAAGCAGGGCTGTTCCACGCGTCTGGGATACGGACTGGCTGATCCTACGCGCGCTTGCGCGACTGTTGCGGGAAGAAGCAAGTGCGCATGTCAGACAAGGCTCGCTGATGGTAGATATTGGCTGCGGCGACATGCCGTATGCTGACATGATGCGTCAAATGAATATTGATTACTGCGGTGCAGACATCGGCGGTGATGGTTTCTTGCAAATAGACGAGCAGGGCCGTGTGCCGCTTGCCGATGGTGCGGCAGGTGCAGTGCTTTCGGTGCAGGTACTTGAGCACGTGCGCGACCTCGACGCCTATTGTGGCGAAATACGGAGGCTGTTGCGCGATGATGGCGTGCTGCTGCTATCTACTCACGGCACTTGGCTCTATCATGCTCACCCCGAAGATCATCGCCGCTGGACGCGCACCGGGCTTATCTTGGACCTCGCCAATCGAGGCCTCCAAGTGGAGGATGTGCACGCAATCGTCGGTCCGCTGGCGACTACCACACTGATCCGATCGACGGGATTTTCTTTCATCCTCAGGCGTGTGCCTATCATCGGTGGCATTTTGGCGTCCTCATTGGCCGTGTTGATGAACCTGCGCGCTCAGCTGGAAGACCGGATCACGCCCGCTCACATACGCGATGACAACGCTTGTGTCTTCCTGGTACGAGCTCGCAAGGCTGCTGCATGACTGTGCGGACCCCTCTCGCTTACGTTGCTGTCGCCGGCCTGTGCATAGCGCTACACAACGCCGTTGTCATCTTGGCAGATAGTGTCGGTATGCCGCTGTGGTTCGCCGTGCTGCTGTCCTTCGGCATCGTTGCTTGCGCCGGGTATGTTCTGCATGGGTTGTTCACTTTTCGTCAGCCGCTAGCCCCGATTGGCCTGGTTCGTTACTTCATCGCAATGTCGGCAAATATACCGTTCGCTTTCGTTGCCACCTGGTTCTGGCATGAGCAGGTCGATCTGCCGATGACATTCGCCGCACCGATCGCTTCGGTCTGCATGCTAGCTCTGAATTTCCTGCTCGGTCGCTGGGCCATCGTCACGCCGACCCGCTGGACGGAACTAAGGTGATTGACGATGAACACAACGATGTCGCCGATAGACCCGCGGCTCCTGCAAGTCATCCTGTCGCGTCATCTCGCGGTGTATCGGACCAGGGTCCCAATTTATCAAGCGACGATGCTCGATAGTTTGCGTGAGGTATGGGCCGCGCGCCATCGGAACCTGCTCGACGTCGGCGGCGGCACTGGCGTGATTGCCCAGGCCATGGCGGAACTTTTCCCAGTCGACGAAGTCCAGGCAGTTGATCTAATCGATCGCTTCTGCTCCTCGCTCAGCGTACCAACCCGGCAATATGACGGCAAAACACTACCTTTCGCTGACGCAACTTTTGAAGCAGCGACGCTCAACAACGTCGTGCACCACGTTCCGGTCACTGCCCGTTCGGATCTCTTGCGCGAAATACAGCGGGTAGTAACCGGTCCACTTTATATCAAAGATCACGAAAGATGCGGCACGCTGGACAACCTGCGGCTCATGGCCTTGGATGCCATAGGGAATATCCCCTTTGGGGGCATGATCTGGGCGCGTTACCTCACTCGAGCAGAATGGGAGATGCTGGCCGCCAACAGTGGCTACCGCATCGCTTGTCGCGCTACACCAGCGCGGTATCGAAAAAGCGTCGGTGCACTGCTGTTTCCCAATCGGCTCGAAGTAACCATGCGCTTCGAGCCAGTATGACCGAATAAGCCGTTGCGCATTCTCACGATCAGCCATTTCTATGAGGCCCATGGCGGCGGCATAGAACGTGTCGCCGGACAACTGTGCCGCCAATTCGCAAGCTTAGGTGCTGAGGCAGTCTGGGCGGCTGGTAATGCCGATCCAGCGCCGTATACCGAAGTTGAGGCGCACCCGCTTGCCTGCGCCAACCCAATCGAGAAGATCACTGGCCTGCCCATGCCCCTACCGGGTGCGCGCGCGATCCGAACCCTGGCTCGCGAAGTGCGCCGCTGCGACGCGGTGGTGGTGCATGACGCATTGTACGTCACCTCGATACTCGCATTGCTGATGGCGAAGGCGCACCGCAAGCGCGTTGTCTTGGTCCAGCATATTGCTGGCGTTGCTTTTTCATCGCGCGTGCTCCGCTCGGCAGTTGCACTGGCCAACATCGTCGTCACGCGCCCCATGCTGAGGGCAGCCGACGCACTCGTGTTCATTAGCGATACCGTGCGACACGACCTTGTCGGTACGCCAGCCCGCATGCCGTGTTCTCTACTGTTCAATGGTGTCGACAGTACAGTTTTTCATCCCGGCGAAGGTTTGGCTCCCGAGCCGGACGCTCTGGCCGGGATGCCAATTGCGCCGGGTGCGCGCCGCATTCTCTTCGTTGGTCGCTATGTCGAGAAGAAGGGACTCAGGGTGGTACGCGCCCTGGCTGCGTCCAGGGAAGACCTGGCCTTTCTGATGGTCGGCAGCGGACCGATCTGCCCCGCCATGTGGGGACTGGCCAACGTCCATGACCTTGGGACTCAGAGCCCGCAGGCTCTAGCCACTCTCTATCGCAGCGTTGACCTCTTGCTGTTGCCGAGCGTGGGCGAAGGCTTTCCGCTCGTAATCCAGGAGGCGATGGCTTCTGGGCTGCCGGTCGTCTGCGGTGAACCCAGCAACCGAGCCGACCCTAACGCAACCGACTGGCTCCGTGGCGTGACCATCGATCTCAGCGACGCGGAAGGCTCGGCCAGACGTTGCGCCCAAGCCATTAATTCCCTTGCACCCACATCTAAGGAACGGGCCGCCATGGCTCGCTACGCGTTAGCACATTATGACTGGAGGTCTATGGCGGAGCGTCTACTTGCGTTGGCACGAGGAGAGAAGCCCAATTCTTCTGAAAATCAGGGCGATGTTTGAATGCGAGCCTACGGTGGAGACCGATACCAGATAGGCACAATCGCCCTCGGTCTTATCATGGTGAAGATTATTCTGCTTTTCGTCCTTGCGTGGAATAGTCTCTTCGTCATGGACGAGTTCGGGCAGCTCGGATACGCCAAATATCTGTTCAGGGAACTTTTCGATACAATTCAGCCGAGTAAAGCGGCGGGATCGACAGCGTTCTTTAAGCTGGCGCACCTGGTAGGCTGGGATGCCACGTCTATTCTGCTTGTCGGGCGCATACAAACCGCGCTGCTGGGCTGCGCGATCGTTGCCATGGTATACGCCTGCGCCCGTGCGCTCGGGGAGGATCGCGTGCGTGCCTTAAGCATCGTTCTCGTCCTACTGTGCTTTTCGAACTTCATGGAGCGTGTTTTCCGAACAATCGCCGAACCGCTGGCGGTGTTCTTCGCGGTGGCTGCGCTCCTGGTCGTGGTGCGTGCACATGCGTTGAGTGCACGACATATACTTGCTGCAGGCGTCCTAAGCGGACTGGCTTTCCTGGCCACTCAAAAATCGGTCTACTTCAATGTTGCGCTGGGGCTCGGCTTGGTCACTGACGCAGCCATGATGAGACGCTATTCAACTGGGCTGGCTCGCGGGGCATGCCTGGTGTTGGGGTGGGCTCTTTCGATCCTTGCGTACTGCTTCGTTTTCGGCGGCAGCAACCCAGTTCCCATCGCCGAGAGCCTTGTATTAGGTCCGATTGAAGTTGCGACCCGCGGGGGTGTTGAGTAC
Source organism: Mesorhizobium sp. WSM4807 (assembly GCF_055811615.1). Lineage (NCBI taxonomy): Bacteria > Pseudomonadati > Pseudomonadota > Alphaproteobacteria > Hyphomicrobiales > Phyllobacteriaceae > Mesorhizobium > Mesorhizobium sp. WSM4807. The sequence goes on along the minus strand of NZ_JBVVQY010000002.1, from coordinate 295,301 downwards.
GGCGGACTGAGGCACCTCGTGTTGCAGACGCTTTTGCGGAACGTAGTACTCTACGTCTTCTGTTTCTCTGGAATGGCTTTGTCACTGATGCGGTTCAGGCAGCTTGAGGAAAGAAATCGCATCGCGCTTATCTTCTCGATCGTGATCACCGTTCTGGTCTTCATTCACGATCAGCCTTGGCCTTACGTATTCATCATGGCGTTGCCGTTCATGTCATTGTGGTCACTGGCACCATTGGATCGGATCGTGGCCAACACACGCCACTTCCGAATTGCATCGGTGGCGCTGGTGACCGCCGTGGTCCTAAGTTTCGTCAGCAATATTGTTTACCTCCGTTTCAACAACGCGGCGCAACTTGAACTGGTCGCGCGTGCAGAATCTTTGCTCGCTCCGGGTGACCGGTACTTCGACGGCATCGGGATGCTGCCCAACAGGAGCGAACCGTCGACGTTATGGCTTGATAGACACTATGTCCTCGCGACTTTGCGACAGGGCGACAGATCCGAGGCCTATGAAGTATTCAGTAAGTCTCCGCCTAAAATGATCCTGTGGTCTTACCGTACGGAATATATCTATCCAGTGATCGCACCTCTGATCCGGAACAGCTATGTCACCGTCGCGCCAAACTTGAGGATTGCCGGCCGTCGACTTTACCTCGGTGAGCAGGAGGTCTTCGATGTCCCAATCCCTGGCGTATATGGCCTGTACAGCGCAACCGGAACGCCATTACGGGGCGCGGTTGACATTGACGGCACCGTCTTTGATCCGCCAGTCCACCTCTCAAGCGGGCCGAAGGCTGTAACTTTGCGGATGGGTTCAGGCGAGGCATTGCTCTTGCCACAAGGTTCGTACGCCGGACGCTTCAAACACGGCGGTGACAATTTGAGCATGTTTGCCAATGCCTACGACTGAGTGTTCGGGTGCATCCTGGGCGTGGTGGTATCAGAACGCATGCCAAGCTTTATCGGCCTTCACAGACCCAACCTGGCAGATCATCATCCACTTCCAGCAATTTCCGCCTTCTGGCAGTCGCCTGGCCCCTACATAGCCTTCAGACGCGTCTTTGATCATTGCTTGAGGAACGCGCCCGTGTAGGTCTGGCCGGCAAGCCTAACGGTTCCGGCCAGGGTTCTGTCGGGCCGCATGACAAGACTGACGTCTGCGCCATTCGGTAGGCGCTCAAGCTTCAACGTAGTCCCCACAATTCTTCCAACGCCGGCGGCCTCGCCCGGATGGTTGTCGCCCAGAGTTCCCCAGGCATAGGTAACCGTCACCTTCCCATTGGAAGAAATCGTCTCAACAGCAAGTTTGGCGTCATACATCCCATCCAAACGTCCGGCCCATAGACCCGAAAAAACAGCATATTTTGTCGGAACGGTCTTGTCAGGGGGAGTGACCGCCACGGATTGATCCATAATTGCCGAGCCGGAGGGAACAGCGGCAGGATCCGAGGCGGTTTGGGCAGGAATGGTACCAGAGCCTAACGCAGGTTCGAGGGTGGGTCGCGGCGTTTCAGGAGCCGATTGGCACGCGGTTATGGCAAGCGCCGCGAAGCCAAGCATTGCGTTGCACATTCGGCGTGCCATCTTCTGGTGCCCCGGCCATCCCTAGATCTAGCGCAGGCTAACCTTATCGCGCGTTTTCACGACCTCTGTCTACCCAAGGTGTCTCGTACAACAGCGGCTCGTCGAAGGACGTGCAGCGATCGTGAGTGAACGCCCCCATTCGTCGCCAAAGTAGCCGCCTTGGCGATGCCTTAAGCTGCCATCGACGCGGCCGCTGCCGTTTCGTCCGCGACGCCATCCACCATTACATGACCGATGCCCCGCGAGCAGCGCTCGATCCTCGCCTCGACGCGGTACACATCACGCAGGAGCGCCGGCGTGACGACCTCTTCCGGCGTACCGCAGGCGAACATCCGTCCCTCGGCGATGACGATGCATTTGTCAGCGAAGCGCAGGGCCTGATTGAGGTCGTGAATTGCGATCAGCACTGCAATCCCGTGCTTGCGCGCAAGCCCGCGCATGAAGCTCAGCACCTCGACCTGCCGGTGCAAGTCAAGCGCGGACGTGGGCTCGTCCATCAGCAGGATTTCAGGTTCGCGCGCGAGGGTCTGGGCAATGCTTACCACCTGCCTTTGCCCGCCGCTCAATTCTCCGACGTTGCGAAAGGCAATATCCGCGATGCTGAGCGCGGCCACGATGCCGTCTATGAGTGCGAGGTCGCCGTCGCCGACCGACCAGGCCGAGCCCTGCTTGCGGGCGAGCAGGATCGATTCATAGACGGTCAGCACCGCGTTGGCTGCCGTATCCTGCGGCATATAGCAGATGCCGTCCGGCCCCTTCACCGCTCCCTCGAGGCAGACACGGCCCGGGCCCTCCAGAAGTCCGGCGATGCGCTTGAACAGCGTCGACTTGCCCGCTGCGTTGGGCCCGATAACGGCGACTACCTCGCCACCCCGAAAAATGGGAGTTGAAACGTCCGAAAGGACGAGCCGCGTCCCGTGGAAGGCTCCGAGACCATCGAGCCTGATCGTTACCATGAGCGCCTCACATTCGAGAGGATCAGCGAGATGAAGAAGGGAATGCCGACTAGCGAGGTGACGATGCCGATCGGGAAGATCGTGCCTGGAATGAGCGATTTGCTGGCAACCGAACTCGCCGAAAGGATGAGTGCCCCCGAAAGCGCCGAGGCGGGCAGGAAGAAGCGCTGATCCTCCCCGATCAGCATGCGGGCGATGTGCGGACCGACCAGCCCGATGAAGCCGATCGTGCCGACGAAGGCGACGGGAATGGCAGCAAGCAGGCTCACCATCATCATGGTTTCGAGCCTCAGGCGCGCGACCTTGACGCCAAAGCTCGCGGCCTTGTCTTCGCCCAGCCGCAGCGCCGTCAGCGCCCACGCGCGGCGTGCGAATATCGGAAGCGTTGCGAGAAGGATGAGGCTGATGATGATGAGCTTGGGCCAGGTGGCCTTGGTGAGGCTTCCCATGGTCCAGAACACGACCGCGGCGAGCGCTTGCTCTGAGGAAAGATACTGGACGAGCGACAGCAGCGCATTGAAGGTGAATACGAGCGCGATGCCGAGAAGCACGATGGTTTCGACCGTCACGCCGCGCTTGAGACTCAGCAGGTGGATAACGAATGCGGTCAGCATCGCCACCACGAAGGCGTTGAGCGGCACGACATATTCGATTGCCGCGGGGATGAGCGTGACGCCGAAGGCGAGCGCGAGTGCTGCGCCAAAGCTGGCCGCCGCCGAAATGCCGAGCGTGAACGGGCTGGCGAGCGGATTGTTGAGGATAGTCTGCATCTGTGCACCGGCGACCGACAGTGCCGCGCCGACGACCACGGCCATAAGCGCGATGGGAAGCCGGATGTCCCACAACACGACGCGCACCTGAAGCGGCACACTGCCGGGAGAAACCAGGGCGAGCACCACCTGGTCGAGGCTATAGCTTGCGGGCCCGAGCGCGAGGTCGATGCAAAGGCTCAGCAGCAGCGCCAGGGCGAGCCCCGCCAGGATCAGCTGCTTGCGCAGGACAAGGGCGCGGTAGAGCCCGCGCCCTTGTCTGGCTGACAGTGCGGCCGGTTCACTGCTCATCGGAGAGCGAGACCCAATGGCCAGGCCTGTACCCGACCGGCAGGAACTTCTCGTGCAACTCCTTGAAGGTGGCCTCGGCGTCGAGATCGGTGAACAGGTCGGGGTGCAGCCATTTGGCCATCTGCTGTATGGCGACGAACTGATATGGGCTGTTGTAGAACTGGTGCCAGATCGCGTGGACCTGGCCGTTCTCCACCGCCTTGATGCCGGTTAGCGCGGGCCGCTCGGTCAGGCCCTTGAGTTTCTTCAGTGCCGCCGCTTCGTCGGCGCCGGGACCGACGCCGACCCATTTGCCGCCCGGCACATAGGCCTCCCAATTGCCGCCCGTCACAATCACCTGGTCGGGATCGCTGGCGATGATCTGTTCGGGATTGAGCGCGCCAAACGTGCCCGGGATCAGGTCGGCCGCGATATTGGCCCCGCCGGCCATGTCGACGAACTTACCAAAATTGTCGTTGCCGAAGCTCATGCAGCAATCATCAGAATAGCCCCCGGCGCGATCGATGAACACGGTCGGGCGCTTGGGATTCTTCTCGGCGATCACATCGGTGACGCGCGCGATCTGGGCCGCGCGGTAGGCGATGAACGCCTCGGCCCGCTGTTCCTGGCCAAGCAGCTTGCCGATCAGGCGCATGCTCGGCTCGGTGTTGGTGAAGGGTTGCTCGCGGAAATCGACATAGACCACCGGAATGCCGACGGCGGCGAGCTTCTCGATGTATTGCGCGTCCTCGGTTGCCTGCTTGGACTCGATGTTCATGATCATCACGTCCGGCTGAAGCGCGATGGCCTGCTCGATGTCGAAGGTGCCGTCCTTGAAACCGCCGAAGGTCGGTATCGCCGCCATCGACGGGAATTTTTCCAGATAGACGGCGTAATTGTCGGGATCGGCCTGGGAGAAATCCTCGCGCCAGCCAACGATGCGCTTGAAGGGGTTGTCGGTATCGAGCGCGGCGATGAGGTAGATCTGCCGGCCTTCGCCGAGGATGACCTTCTCGACCGGCGTCTTCACCTCGACCTTGCGGCCGGTAATGTCGGTGACGGTCTCGGCGCGCGCGCCATGGGTTAGCGGCATCAAGGCCGCGAGGGCGACCGCGGCCGCGAATATCGACTTCAAGATCATTGGGCTCTCGCAATTCAGTTTACCGGCCCGGCTTTAGAAAACATGAGTTTTGTAATCAAGAATTATCTTTTAGAGCAATTCCAATGTACCGCTTTCGGGGAGAGCGTTTCGGGCAATGACGGCTCACGCAAACTATTCGCTGCGCGACGAAATTCGGGACTATTGGTCCGACCGCGCCGAGACATTCGACCTGCAGGTCGGCCACGAGATTTTTTCCGAGCAGGAGCGGGCCGCCTGGCACGCGCTCATAAGCAGGCACATTGGGCCTGGCGCCGGGCGGGCGTCTCTGGATCTCGCCTGCGGGACAGGCGTCATTTCGCATCTGATGCACGATCTAGGCTTTGTGGTGACAGGCCTCGACTGGTCGGAAGCCATGCTCGCCAAGGCGCGCGCCAAGGCACGAAAACGCGGCGCAGATATCCGCTTCATCGTGAGGGATGCCGAACGGACGCTCGAGGACAGAGCGAGCTACGATGTCATCGTCACCCGTCACCTGGTCTGGACGCTGCTGGATCCGAAGGCAGCCTTTGCCGAATGGTGCTCGCTGCTGAAGCCCGGCGGCAAGCTGCTGGTCATCGACGGCGATTTTGTCAGCCGCAGCTGGGCGACGCGCTTGCGGGAAGTCTGGGAGAAGCTCACGGCCGGCAAGTCCCGGCTCTCGGACAATGACGGCGCCACCATGGCCAGACGTCACCAGAACATTCTTGCCCGTGTCTATTTCTCAGGCGGCGCACGGGCGGAAGAGATAGTTCGCTTGCTGGCCGAAGCCGGGTTCGAGCAGCCGGTCGTCGACTGGAAACTGGGCGCGATCCATCGCGCCCAGGCTCGCCGGATGAGTTGGCCCAAGGCGCTCGAACGCGCCACTCAACACCGTTTCGCGATCTGCGCGACAAAGCCGCAGTAAACGCCTCGGCGCTGCATGGAGCGGGGCGACGGCACGACAGCGAATAGCTGCCGGTCTGCGTCAGCTCAGATGCGCCACCGAGGATTATTTCTTCTGGTTGGCGTCCTGCAGGATCATCTCCGATGCCTTCTCCGCGATCATGACCACTGGAGAGTTGGTGTTGCCGGAAACGATCGTCGGCATGATCGAGGCGTCGACGACGCGCAGGCCAGAAATGCCGTGCACCCGCAGCCGGCCGTCGACCACCGCCCTCGAATCCCCGCCCATCTTGCAGGTGCCGACCGGGTGGAAAATCGTCGTGCCGATATCGCCGGCCTTGAGGACGAGATCTTCGTCGCTTTCATAGTGTGCACCGGGCAGCATTTCCTCAGGCGCGAAACGGGCAATGGCGCGCGCCTTCATCAAGCGGCGGACGTGGCGAAGCGATGCTACAGCCACGGTCCTGTCTCCCTCGGTAGACAAATAGTTCGGCCGGATCTTCGGAGCCGCCTGCGGATCGGACGCCTCCATGTGGACGGTGCCGCGGCTTTCCGGTCTGAGATTGCAGACCGAAACCGTGACCGCGGGGAAGCGATGCAGCGGCTCGCCCAGCCGGTCAGTGCTCAACGGCTGGACATGGTATTCGAGATCGGGCGTCTCCAGGCGTGGGTCGCTTCTGGCGAAGATACCAAGCTGACTCGGAGCCATCGACAGCGGCCCGCTGCGACGGATAGCGTATTCGACGCCCATGGCCGCACGGCTGAACGGATTGTGGTAGCGCTGGTTTAGCGTCGAGGCGTTGGCGACCTTGAAGACTGTGCGGATCTGCAAATGATCCTGCAAGTTCTCGCCGACGCCTTCCAGCGCGTGGCGAACCGGGATTCCTGCTGCGCCAAGCACGGCAGGTCGGCCGACGCCGGAAAGCTCGAGCAGCTTCGGCGAATTGATCGCGCCGGCGGCAAGGATCGTCTCGCCTGCCCGCGCACGATGCAGCTGGCCGCCCATGCGGAAGACAACGCCGGTGACGCAAGCTCCGTCGAAATCCAGCATCTCGGTCTCGGCGCCGGTGACGACGCGCAAATTCGGCCGCCGCAGCACGCTGCGCAGGAACGCCTTCGAGGTATTCCAGCGCACGCCTTTCCTCTGGTTGACCTCGAAATAGCCCGACCCTTCGTTGGTCCCGCCGTTGAAATCCTCGGTCCGGGGGATGCCGAGTTCCTCGGCAGCGTCGCGGAAGGCATCCAGGATTGGCCACGACAGGCGCTGGCGCTCGACGCGCCATTCGCCACCGGCGCCGTGAAGGTCGTTGGCGCCACCAAAATGGTCCTCGGACTTACGGAAATACGGAAGCACGTCATCCCAGCCCCAACCGAGATTTCCGGCTTGCCGCCAGCCATCATAGTCGGCCGCCTGGCCGCGCATGTAGATCATGCCGTTGATCGACGAGCAGCCGCCCAGAAGCTTGCCGCGCGGATAGTTGAGCGCACGACCGTTCAGCCCGGCCTCCGGCTCGGCCTTCATCAGCCAATCGGTGCGCGGGTTGCCCATGCAGTAGAGATAGCCGATGGGAATGTTGACCCAGTGGTAGCGATCGCTGCCGCCGGCTTCCAGAAGCAGCACGCGCATGGCTGGATTGGCCGATAGTCTGTTGGCCAGCACGCAGCCGGCTGAGCCTGCGCCGACGATGATGAAGTCGTATTGTCCAAAATCGGCAGCGGTCTGTGTCAATTGGACGTCCGTTCGCTTGCCATCCTGTCCCATAGCGGACCCATGGCCTGGTTGATCTCGCCATAAAGACGATAACGCTGCTCATAGGCCGGTGCGATTGCGCTGTTGGGCTGGTAGCAGCGGTCGGGCGCGGTCATCGCGGCGGCGCCCGCAGAGAAGTCGGTAAACAGGCCGACGCCTGTCCCGGCTGCAATTGCAGCTCCCAGCGCCCCCGTCTCGCGGCTGCGCGCCACGGTCACCGGCACGTCCAGCACATCCGCGAATATCTGCGGCCAGATGGCGCTGCGCGAGCCGCCGCCCGAAAGAACCGCCTGGCTGACAGGCGCTCCCGCTCGGCGCAGCGTCTCGACATGCCGCCGGTGTTCGAAGACGACGCCCTCGAACAGTGCGCGCAGCATATGCGCCCGTGTATGCCAGCCGGCGATGCCGTAGAAACCTGCACGCGCCTTGCCATTCTGCTGCGAACCGTAAAGGAAGGGGTGGTAGATCGGCATGTCTCCCGCGGGATCGACGGACGCAACAAGCTCGCTGCAGATTTCGAATGGCGATGCGCCTGCCGGCGGCGCATGCTCGAAGAACTCACGCACGATCCATTCGAGATTTGCGGCCGAAGTGGCGCTCGATTCGATGGCGAGGTAGCGCACCGGATCGAAGGTCGACAGCATGAAGATCGACGGATCGCGGATCGGCTCTTCGGTGATGACCTGGTTGATGCTCCAGGTGCCGGCAATGATCGAGGCGGCGCCGGTGCTGGTGACGCCCGAACCGATGGCGCTGGCGACGACATCGAACAGGCCCGCCACCACAGGCGTGCCCGCAGGAAGGCCGGTAGCAGCGGCGACATCCCGCGTGACATGGCCGGCGATGTCGGAAGCCTCCAGCACGTTCGGCAGCAGTTCCATGCAATCGTCGAGCCCGTAGGCGGCCAGCAACTCTCGCTCGTAGCGTCGATCAGGCATGTGCAAAAGCCCGCAGCCCGACATATCCGAGGTCTCGGTCGAGCGCGTGCCGGTGAGGCGGTTGACGATAAAATCCTTGCACAGGAAGACGGTGCCTATTTTGGCAAAGAGCGCCGGGTCATGGCGCCTGAGCCACGCCAGCAGAGTCGGCGTCTGCGCCGCCCAGGGCCGTTGCAGGCAGTGGACATAGGTCCGGTCGCCAACGCCCGCGGCTGCCCATTCGCTGACGATGCCGATGCCGCGCGTGTCGAGCGACTGGATGCCGAGCAGCGGGTCACCGCCGCGGTCCAGTGCGTAGAGCCCGTTGCCGTGGCCGGCGCAGCCGATCGCCGCGATGTCGCGGGGGTCGATGCCCGACTGGTCGAGACACTGACGGATGACCTCGACGGCGTTGCGCCATAATTCGCCGAGGTCCCGCTCGACATGGCCGGGCTTTGGCATGCAGGAGCGGCCGTCCCGGGCGGCGAGCGCGAGTTCGCGACCGGCGGTGTCGAAGATGATGGCCTTGATGACGGTATTGCCCGCATCAAGACCAAGAATGTATCGCTGCATTGAAGCTCCTCCCAAGCTGCAAAGATTATTCTTGTTGGTAGAGCTCCCAGGCCGCCGCGCCATCCGCATTCTCATGGATGATCGCCATCAATCCTCTCACGACGGCGCGAGGGTTGGAATGCTGGTATATGTTGCGGCCATAGACCATGCCTGCCGCGCCTTGTGCCATCAGCGCCGCCGACTTGTCGAAGACTGCGCGCAAATCCTCCCTGCCCCCACCGCGCACAAGGACAGGACAGCGCGCCGCCGCCACCACCCGGTGGAAGTCGTTCGGATCGGTGGTCGGGTCCGCCTTGATGATGTCGGCGCCCATCTCGCTGGCGAGCCGGGTCAGGGTGACGATCTTTTCGGGGTCGCCGTCGACCATGTAGCCTCCGCGATCCGAGTTCGGCAGCATCGCCAGCGGCTCGATCATCAGCGGCAGGCCGTATTTTTCGCAGTCGGCGCGAACGCGGGCAATGTTGTGGACGCATTGCCGGAACAGGTCCGGCTCGTCGGGTAGCATGAATAGATTGACGACCACACAGGCCGCGTCCATCTCCAGCGCGCCGATCAGTGGTTCGGCTTCGTTCTGCAGGATGGCCCACATCGAGCGATGGCGGGTTTTGTTATATGGATTGCCCATGTCTATGCGCATGACCAATGCCGGCTTGTCCTTGCCGGGCAAGGACTGCAGCAGATCGGCTTGGCCATAATTCATCTGAATGGCGTCCGGTCCCGCGGCAACCAGCTGGGCGACGACGCCGGCCATATCCTCGAGCCCTTCCAGAAACGACGGCTCGTTGCACACGCCATGGTCGATTGCGACGTCGAGACAGCGCGCCCGGCCGAACAATCGGTTCATGCGGACTTTCTTGTTGATGCGCATTCGGCGCTCCTTCCTTCGTCTTCTTGGGATAGCTGGTCGAGATCGACGCCGTGCCGGCGTTGCAACAGGGCGAGGAAATCGGTGCGCTCGAATGCCTTGCGCGCGGCGTCCCAGTTCTTTTCCACAGCGAGAATATCGAGAACCGCATCGAGAAGGCCGGAAGAGAGAGCGCCGGTGATGGCGATTGTCGTGCGGCGAAGCAGCAGGTCCTCCAGCTGTTCGACATATTCATTGGCAATGAGATATTGGATCTCCCGGGCCGAGTAGTCGTTGCCGGGCAAGAGCTCGTCATGTCCCGCTGCCATATGGGCGGCGACGGCATCCGCCGCGGTGCCGTAGCGCTTGAAGAGGCTACGCATGCGGTCAAGCGACAGGCCATGCCCCGCCGCGCGTTCTGCGCACCATTTTGCCGGGGCAATGGGAAAATGCCGGCCGCCGCCGATCGGCATGTTTTGGGTGCCGACGATGCGCTGTCGGCACAATCGCTCGAGCACCATATTCGCTGCCAGCTCGCCGAACGATCGGAAGGTTGTCCATTTCCCGCCGATCATGCAGAGCGTCGGCGGCACTATACCGGCGCCCTCGATGAGCTCGCAGAAATGATCGCGGGGAATGCGCCCGGTAAAATTGTCTTGGCTTATTGGCAGTGGCCTCACCCCGGTGAACTGAAAGACGATGTCGGTATCAGCGATCTCGATCCCGGGAAACACGAAGGACAGGGACTGCAGAATGTATTGCCGCTCGTCATCCACACAGCGCGCCTGGTCGGGATCGTCGACACGGATATCCGTCGAGCCGACCAGCACGTTGCCGAGATAGGGGAACAGGATGCAGATCCGTCCGTCCTCGTTCTCGTAGTAGATCATGTGGCCGTCGAGCGCGTCATGAAGCTCGCGATTGTCGACGATCAGATGCGAACCTTTGGTGCCGCCCATAAGCTTCGGCGCAACGGCTCCGATCGCCGAATTGGTCAAGTCGATCCAGCCGCCGGTGGCGTTGACGACGAGCCGCGGCTTTACGGCCACGGTTTCGCCAGACAGTCCGTCGTTAAGCACCAGGCTCGCGTCACCGAGCGATACGCGTGCATAGTTGAGCGCCCGGGCGGACGGTTTTTCCTTCATGGTGTCGCGCAGCATCTCGGTACCCAGCCGCTCGGGGTGGCTGACCCAGGCGTCATAGTATGTCGCCGAATTGCGAATAGCAGGATTGATTGCAGGCCAGACCTTGAGTGTTTCAGCGCGGCTCCTGAATTTATGCGGCGGGACGATACGCCGTGCGGCGGTGAAGAAGTCATACATCGCCAAGCCGGTCTTGATGACCAATGCGCCGCGCCGACCCGGACGACGGCTTAGCCCAAGGAAGCGGAATGCGCCATTTGCGATGCCTGAGAACAGGTCGAAGATAGGCACCGTGGTTGGCAGTGGCGCAACGTAATGCGGCGCGTTCTTCAATAGCCGATCGCGTTCGAGCAGAGATTCGCGGACCAGCTTGAACTCGCCGTTTTCAAGATAGCGCAAGCCGCCATGTACCATGCGCGAGAGGGCTCCACTGGCGCCGGAACAATAATCGCCCTTTTCCGCGAGCAGGACATCGACGCCCTGCAAAGCGAGGTCGCGAAACACGCTGATGCCGTTAATGCCGCCGCCTATGACGAGGACGTCAATATCGGGGTTCTCGCGCAAGCCGGCGATCGTCTGGATGCGATTCATCTCAGGACGCGCTTTCGATCACGCATCTATCGCTACGAGATGCCCGGCCACCGCCGCATCGATGGCGGTCAGTTCCGCGGCGCTCAGTAAAATCTCCCCTGCCCTGGCGTTGTCGAGCGCCTGCGTCGCGTTTCGCGCTCCACACAACGCGAAGGTGATGCCGGGCTGCGCCAGCGTCCAGGCGATGACGATCTGCGCCATGCTTGCCTGGTGGACCTCCGCGACCGGGGTCAGGGCATGCTTCAAAGCGGCTACCTTGCGCCGGCTGGCCTGAGAGAAGCGCGGATTGTCCTTGCGCTGGTCGTCACCGCTGAACTCACGCGCCGGATCGATGGCGCCCGAAAGCAGGCCGAGTGCAAGCGACGAGTAACTGAGCGCAGCGACCTGATGCTGGCGCGCGATCGGCAGCAATGTCTGCTCAATCTCGCGATCCAGCATCGAATATTTTTCCTGGATCGCGTCGAGCTGGCCAGCGGTCACGTAGTGCTGCAGCTCGGCGGGGCTGAGATTGCTTGCGCCGATGGCGCGGATCTTGCCAGCTGATTTGAGGCGTTCGAGCGCTTGCATTGTTTCGGCAATGGGGGTCGTCGGGTCCTGCCAATGGGTGATGTAGAGATCGATATAATCGGTGCCGAGCCGCCGCAGGCTCTGTTCCACTTCATAAGCAATGCCCTCGGCACCGAGATATCGGTTCACCGGCGTTCCATCCTGATCGAAGAAGTGATTGCCCTTTTTCGAATGCCAGTTCAGGCCACATTTGGTGGCGATGGCCGCGCGGTCGCGCCGGCCCTTGATGGCCTTGCCGACGATCTCCTCGCTGCGGCCGAGACCGTAAGCCGGCGCGGTGTCGATCAGCGAGACGCCGGCATCGATGGACGCCTGGATCGCAGCGATCGATTCTGCTTCATCCGTGCCACCCCACATCCAGCCGCCGATGGCCCAGGTGCCGAGTCCCACCGCCGAAGCGACAACGCCGGACTTGCCGATTGAGCGGGTGATTTGTCGAGAATTCATGCTGCATTTCCTTCGGCGAGCTCGAGGATCTTCAAGCCGGTGGTTTCGTCGGTGACGAGAGTGTCGAGGTGAGCGCCGCGCATGGCACTGAGGATCGGGACCACCTTGCTTGCGCCGCTGGCGACCCCTATCGACTGCGGAATGGTCGCGAATTCCTCGAGCGTCAGCGAAACCAGTGAGTGGTTGAGGCGGTAGTCGGCGAGCTTGCCGTTGCTGTCTATGAGATGCGCGAGCAGCTCGCCCGCCGCGCCCGAGCGTTCGATGGCCAGCCGGTCGGCGCTCGAGGACGGGTGCAGATCGTAGTAGCTCGAATCGTCGGTCAGGATGGAGCCGATGCCGACGACCGCAAGCGTTGCTTCCCGCGCCTTGCTGAAGACATCCGAAACCGCCCGCACGCCCATCAGCATGTCGCGTTGGGCCGGGCTGTCGGCAAACAGCGGCGCGTGAACCTGATAGGCGCGCCCGCCGAGTTTGTCGGCCATCAGCGACGCGACATGATTGACGTCGGTGTAATGCTTGCCCTGAACCAGGCCGGTCGCGGGAACGACCTCGACGTCGTAGCTTCGGTTCGGCTTGAGGCCGGCGACGACGGCACTCACTCCTTTGCCCCCGGTAATGGAAATCGTGTCGCCGTCCTTGATCGTCTCGAGCACCAGCCTGGCCGCGGCCTCGCCGACACGCTGAAGCGCAGTCTGCGGATTGTCCGAAACGGAAGGGACGACGACAGCCCTTTGGAGTCCCCCTATCGCGACAAGTCGCGCCTCGATGTCGACCAGTTGCTCGACCGGCGACTTGATCTTGATCTCGACAAGCCCGAGTTGATGACCGCGTTTGATGAGGCGGTTGACGGTCGCATGCGAGATGCCGAGCGCTTTGGCGATTTCCGCCTGCGTCTTGGCTTCCATGTAATGAAGCACAAGCGCCTGATACATCTGGCGGACGATCGTGACGTCGTCCCGCGAATTGGTTGGTGACATGATGGATGCTCAACTCTCGCCGCTGCTGCTCACGATTTCCTGCGGTGCAGGAAATGGTCAATCGATACCGCCGCGAGCAGGATGCATCCCTTGATCATGTCCTGCCAATAGACGGAAACGTCGAGCAGGATCAGCGAACTTGTGACGACCGAGAGCAGCGCCATGCCCAGTATGGCGCCGAAGATGGTGCCCGAGCCGCCATTGAGCGATGCTCCGCCAATCACCGCCGCGGCGATGATGTTGAGCTCCATGCCAGCGCCGAAGGTCGGGGTCGCAGCGCCAAAGCGTGACATATAGATGACGCCGGCAAAGCCCGCGAGGGTGGAGCAGAGGACCGTTACCCAGAATTTGACCTGCTTGGTCTTGATGCCCGAAAATTGGGCCGCCTTCTCGTTGCTGCCGGTATAGAAGACCTTGCGGAAGGCGGTGGCACGCCGAAGCAGAAAATCGAAGATGGCCACGACCACAACAAAGATGACGATGACATAGGGCACATTGCCGAAGCTGCCCTGGCCGATCGCCTTGAATCCGGGCGGCAGGGTGAACAGCGACAGCGGGGTTCCCTTGGTGATGACAAGGCAGAGACCGCGCACGATCACCATCGCCGCCAGCGATGTGATGAAGTGATTGAGCCCGATAACGGTCACGAAGAAGCCCATGACCGCGCCGATCAGCGCGCTGGCGCCTATGCCGATGAGACTCGCGGTCCACGGGTCCAGACCCATCAGGAAGAGAGCGCCTGACACGACCATGGAGAAGCAGACCACCGACCCGACGGACAGGTCGATGCCGCCGACAATGAGGAGTATCGTCATGCCGACCACGACGATGCCTTCAATGGAGAAGCTCATCAGCATCGCGCGGAAATTCCCCCAAGTCAGGAAATGCGGCGAGGCGAATGTCATGGCGAGGCACAGCGCCAGCATGATTGCGATCAGCCCCGCCTCGCGCATTGACCCCAGACGCAGCCAGTTGCGCCCGCCAAGCCCGGGGGCGCTCGCCTTGATTTCGGCGTCCATGAGGGTTCCTCCGGTCTGTCTAAGCGACATTCTGAACCTGCCTTGCGTTTGATCGTTTCTGCCGGACACCCGAAGCCAGCAGCATGATCGCTTCTTCGGTCAATTCGTCCGCCTCAAGTTCGCCGACGAGGGCACCTTCGCGTATGACAAGCACCCGGTCGCTGAGCCCGATCAATTCCGGAAGCTCGGATGAAATCACGATGACGCCGACGCCCCGCTCGGCGAGGTCGCGAAGCAGGCGATGAATTTCCACTTTGGCGCCGACATCAACCCCGCGTGTGGGCTCGTCCAGAATGACCACCTTGGGGCCGACCGAAAGAAGCCTGGCGATGGCGACTTTCTGCTGATTGCCACCACTAAGCGTCGACACCTGTGTCTCGATGCCGCCCATGCGCACACCGTGGCGCTCGACCAGGTCGGTGGCTTGCTTTGCCTCGGCGCGGCGATCGAGCAGCCCAAGTGGTGTGGTCAGTTTCCGAAGGTCCAGCGCGGAGATGTTCGAGGCAACCGATAGGTCGAGGAACAGGCCAGACGCCTTGCGGTCCTCGGAGAGGTAGACCAGGCCGGCGCGCACTGCATCGCTGTAGGTCCTGATGCTGACCGGCTCGCCATTGAGTTCGACCGATCCCGACAGCTTCGCGCGCAAGCCGCAAACGGTCTGAACCATCTCGCTGCGGCCAGCGCCAATCAATCCGCCGATGCCAAGAATTTCGCCTGCACGAAGCGTGAAGCTGACGCCGTCGGAACCCTCTCGATAGGAGAGATTCCCGACCGACAGCACAGGGCGGTCGGTGCGCCGTTCAGGCGAGAGCTTTTGCGGATAGAGCTGCGTGATTTCGCGCCCGACCATCTTGCGCACGACATCGTTGGGAGTGACCGAAGCGATCAAATCGGTCGCTACATATCTGCCGTCACGAAACACCGTGACGCGGTCGCACAGGCTGAAGATCTCGGCCATGCGGTGGCTGATGTAGATGATTGAAATTCCGCGCGCCTTGAGATCGCGGACGATTGCGAAAAGGCGCCGCGCCTCGGTCTCGGTCAGGGCGGCTGTCGGCTCGTCGAGCATCAGCACCCGGCATTCGAGCGTCAGCGCCTTGGCGATTTCCACAAGCTGCTGGTTGGAAATCGAAAGGTCGGCGACCGGTGTCTCGACCGGGATCGGCGCCAGCAGGTCCATTATCTTCTGCGCTTCGGCGTAGAGCCGGCGAAAATTCATCAGCGGCGCGCGCCGATTGTTGATGGCCGCCATGAGGATATTTTCGGCGACCGTAGCATCCTGGCACAGCGCGATTTCCTGATGGACGAGGCCTATGCCAAGCCGCTGCGCGACGGATGGCGATGCGATGGTGACGCCCTTGCCTTCGAGACGAATGGTGCCATCGTCGGGCTGCACAATGCCGGCGATGATGTTCATCAGCGTGGACTTGCCCGCGCCATTCTCGCCGCACAGCGCGTGAATTTCGCCTCGCTGCAGCGTGAAATCGACCCCGGTCAGCGCTTTGATGGCGCCGAAGGATTTCGATATGTCGCGGATTTCAAGAATGGCGGCGGCAGTCACTCCGTCCCCCTGCAGCGTTGAGATTGATGAAAATGGCCTGGTCGAGGGGGGGGGGCGGGGCCCCCCCCCCCCGCCCCCCGGCGCCCCCCCCCCCCCCCCCAAAAAAGGGGGGGTTTTAACGATGGCGGGTGGGGGGGGCGGGGGGGGGGTGGGGGGCCAAAAAAAAAAAAAAGGGGGTTT
>NZ_JBVVQY010000002.1:0-279118 GCF_055811615.1 Mesorhizobium sp. WSM4807 | reverse complement strand
CCCCCCCCCCCCCCCCCCCCCCCCCCCCCCCCCCCCCGCCGCCGCGGCCCCCCCCCCCCCCCCCCCCCGCCCCCCGCGCCCGCGCCCCCCCCCCCCCCCGGCCGCGGGCCCCCCCCCCCCCCCCCCCCCCCCCCCCCCCCCCGTCCCGCTTCGAGCATCTCCGAAGAGCCCGAAGGCATAAAGTCGGACTTATTCCTCGATGCCCTTGGTGCCGCGCCGTGTGAGGTAGGCATCCCAATAGAAATCATCGGCGTTTTCCGCAGTGACGATGGAAAAGCCGTTGTCGACGAAAGGCACGCCCATGCCGTTGAAGCCCGACCGCCGGGCGTCGTTCATCGGATCGATCAGCTCAGGATGCTTGGCCAGCCACAGCAGCATGAAGCCCATATAGCCCTGCATGCCCTGGTTCGGGTTGACCGAGCCGAAGATTTCGCCGGCCTTGATCATATCGAGGATCTTGGCGTTGACGTCGGCCAGCATAACCCGGATCTTGCCGCCGCCCTCCTTCGCGGCCTGCGCGGCGCCGATTGCCGAGTTGGCTTCCGGCATGAACACCGCGCCCAGTTCGGGATGGGCCTGGGCAAGGCTGAGCACGGCCTGATACGCCTTCGTCGCATCCTGGTTCGACGCCGCGCGGCCGACGAGCTTCATTTCCGGCCATTTGGCTTCCATGCGGGCGATGAAGGCGGCGATGCGCTTGTCGTGATTGTCCTGTCCGGGGTTTTCAAGGACCGCGTATTCGCCCTTGCCGCCCATCGCCTTGGCGACTGCATCGGCTGCATAGGTACCTTCGGCGACGTTGTCGGAGGTGATGTAGGACACTCGTTTGGAGTTGGGCGAATCCGCGGCGAATGTGACTACTGCCGTTCCCTGGTCGATGGCCCGGTTGATTGGCTCGATGAACGGATCGGAGTTCATCGGATGCACCAGGATGCCAGCCGGCTTCTGAGCCAGCGCCTGGTCGAATGTCGCTATCTGCTTGTTCACGTCGTATTCGGGCGTCCCGGTATATTCGGTCTCGCAGCCGAACTGTTGGCCAGCCTGCTTGAACATCTCGTAGACCGGGAACCAATATTCGACGCCGGAAACCATGACGTTCATGACGTATTTTTCACCCGGCTCGCATTTGAACGGGTTAGCGGCCTGGGCCGCGGCGTGGCCTGCCCCCAACACTGTGCTGGCGGCTGCCGAAATGGCGAGCATGCTCAAAAATTTCCGCAAGAGTCCTCCCTCGGCCGAAGCCTGGTCAATTGGGCGGCCTGACACTTACGTGCCGCCGCTTGTGGTTGATGAGGCCGAACCTCCTCCCGAGGCCCAGCAGCTGATCATTCGCAGGAGTTGGCTCGAGTGTCAATAAAATTCACATGCTGAAATATATTTCACAGACTGGCTGGCAGTGACGAGCACCGATGGGGCCGCCAGTGTTGGTGAACGAACGAGCCGGGCAAGCTCAGGTCAGCGGTTTCAAACTGACCTGCCGATGTTTTCCAGCATGACGTACGACCGTTTTAGGTCAACGCAGCCACGGGTTGAATGTCAGGGACACGCCCGCTTCCGCTCAGGGACCTCAGAACATCCAGCCTGCAGCTAGACATGCACGGCAATCGAATTGCGCTCCACGATTTGGGCCGTCAGGACACGGTGCTCGAAAGGTAACGTAGCCTCCGCCAGCCTCTTCAAGAGAAGCTCCGCCGCCGCCGCTCCGATCAAGTGCGCTGGCTGCGCGATGGCTGTGATACCTTGGGCCACGAACTGCATCCAATCGAGATCGTCGAAGCAAAGCAGCGAAACGTCTCCTGGAATCACAAGCTTCAGTGCGGAAGTCGCCTCCAGAACGCCTGTCGACATCACACCGTCGGCGGTAAATAGAGCGGACGGTGCATTGCGCATTGTCAGCAGATCGAGCGCCTCCTTGCGGGCTGCCTCGCTGGAATAGACCGCCACCCGGCGGACCAACTGCAGATCCGGCTCGATACCTGCGGCACGATGAGCTTCCAGATAACCCAACAGCCGTTGCCAGCTTGGATGGTGGTAGCGAACGTCAGCGCTGGAGAGATCGACGTTCGCCACAAAGGAGCCGACATCATCGCGCTGGCCCGGACCCAGTTCGGCCAGTATGCCGATGCGGCTGTGTCCGGCCCCGATCATCGCAGCGATGCTGCTGCGCGTCACAGAAACGTTGTCGACCACCACGGAATCGGTCTCCAGGCCCGCCACGATGCGGTCGAACTGCACCACGGGACAGCGGGCCGCGACTGCCTCACGAAGATGATCCGGCTCATCCACGAAGGTCGACGAGACGATCAAACCGTCGACCTGCTTTTCCAGCAGCAGTTGCACCGCCTCTCGCTCGAGTTCGGCATTTTCGTCACTATTCGTAACGATAACCCCGAACCCGCCACGGCGCGCGACATCCCCTATTCCACGCAAGACGCTCGCGTAGAATGGGCTTTCGATATCGCCGACCACAACTCCGATAGTCTGCGTCTTACCAGTGATCAGACCTTTTGCCAGGCGATTGGGGCGATAGCCCAGCGCAGTTGCGGCGGCGCGCACTTTCTCCTGAACCTCGGGGCTGCTGTAGCCGTAGTCGCCAAGCACACGCCCCGCCGTGGCGGAGCTGACCCCGGCCCGGCGAGCAACCTCTATGATGGTTGCGTTTTTCGACGATCTTTGAATCACTCAGCAAGCCCCGCCGCCCATTCGTGCGTCGTAAAGACGAGCTAGTGGCAGTTAGGCCCACCCCGCAAGCCCGAACACCGCAGCACTCGCCGTTGCATACACCATTGCAATCACAGCACCTCAGACAGAAAGCGCCGAAGACGTGGGCTTTTCGGATCGTCGAAAAGGTCCTCTGGTCGCCCTGCCTCGACAATCCGCCCCTCGTCCATGAATACGACCTGGTTTGCAACCTTGCGAGCGAAGTTCATCTCGTGCGTAACGACCACCATCGTCATCCCGCCCCGTCCGAGGTCGGCCATCAAGTTCAGGACACCTTTCACCAATTCCGGATCGAGAGCACTGGTGACTTCGTCGAACAGCATGACTTCGGGCTCGAGGGCCAGGGCGCGCGCGATGGCCACCCGCTGCTGTTGTCCGCCCGAAAGATTTGCCGGCCGATGGTCTTTGCGCTCCAAGAGTCCGACTTCATGCAGCCTCGCTAAGGCCGCGCGCTCAGCCTCCTGGCGCGACATGCCTTTTACCTTGCGCAGCGCCAGGGTGATGTTGGCGAGCGCACTGCGGTCGGGGAACAAGTTGAATTGCTGGAAAACCATGCCGACACGCCGCCGGAGCTGGTCAGGGGTCTGCTTGTAGATGCTTTCACCATCGAGCAGGATGTCTCCGGCTCGACACTCGACGAGGCGGTTGAGGCAACGCAGCAAGGTCGACTTGCCCGAGCCGGATGGCCCGATCAGGCAGGTGACCGTCCCGGGCTCCACTTTCAGACTGACGTCATGGAGCACCTGGACGGCACCGTAGGCCATGTCGATATTCTTGACCTCGATGCTGCCGCCCTTAAAGCGTGTGGGCGCGGCTGCCGGCGACTTCCCTGCGCCCGGCACGCCGGCTTCCGCAAGCTCGGCGACTTCCTTGAGGCCGCTCTGCACGCCGGTGATACGCTTGCCGACGCGCATGCGCGCGTCGATGTAGTTGACGAGGTGGGTTAGCGGCACCGTGATCACGAGGTAGAACACGCCGGCCAGCAAGAGCGGTGACAGGTTGCCGGTCAGCACGGCCTGATCTTGGCCGACGCGGAACAGTTCGCGTTCGGAGGCGAGCAGGCCAAGGAAATAGACGAGGCTGGAGTCCTTGACGTTGCCGATGAACTGGTTGACCAGTGCCGGCAGGACGCGGCGGATGCCTTGCGGGATCACCACCAGGCGCATGCCTTGGCCATACGTCATTCCGAGCGTGCGGGTGGCGTCGATCTGACCACGCTCGACGCTCTGAATGCCGGCCCGGAAAATTTCTCCGATGTAGGCGCCGGCAATAAGGCTGAGTGCCAGAATGCCCAGCGGATAAGGCGATGGACCGAACAGGTCCCGGCCCAACCGCGCGAAGCCTTGGCCAATGATCAGAATAGTGACAATGGCGGGAAGCCCACGGAAGATATCGGTGTAGACCCGCGCTAGGAGTTTCAGCGGCCGGTTTTCGGAAATCCCCATCACGGCGAGGACGATACCGATCAGCGTCCCGAAAAACGTCGAGGCAACGGCCAGGATCAGGGTGTTCTTGAGACCGACCATCACCATGTTTGGCAGAACTTCTGCCATCGCCTGGAAATCAAGAAAGCTGCGGGAGAAGGTATCGAACCAGCTCATATCAAGTCCATCTATAACTCGGCCGGGCACCGTTGCTCACGGGCCCGGCCGGAAAACACAGCGAAGTCGCTCGAATTCACTTCTTGGGCAGATATTGATCCGGCATGGGGGTGCCCGCGAACCATTTTTCGTGCAGCCGTTTCCAAGTGCCATCCTCCATGGCCTCGCGCAGTGCCTTGTTCAGTGCCTCGCGGAAGGCATCGTTGCCTTTTCTTGACCACGAACCCGGCTGGCGCATCGAAGGACGGCACGTTCATTGTTATCTTCAGGTTTTTATAGCGTTCTGCATACTGCTTGGCCGACTCATAGTCGGTGAAATGGCCGTCGATCGTCCCGTTGTTCAGCGCCGCCACCGCGGTATTGTTGTCGGGGAACTTGACGATGTCGCCCTTCAGATTCTTCTCGGCATAGATTTCCTGCAGCGTCCCCTGGATCACGCCGATGCGCTTTCCGGCGGTACTCTCATTGCTCGTCAGAGCCGGATCGGCCGAAATGATCGAAAGGTAACCCGCGAGATAGCCATCGCCAAAATCCACGGTCTTCTTGCGCTCCGCGGTCGTGCCAATGGCGGCGACAGCGACGTCGAAGCGGCCGTTGGCGACGGATGGCAGCAACGCCGAGAATTCCTGGCCGGTGAAGACGACCTGCTCCTCCTTGAACCCGAGCCGGTGCGCCACGTCGCGGAAGAGCTCAGCGTCGAAGCCGGTGAAGTTGCCGTTGGCGTCGGTGAAGACGTAGGGTTTCGCATCGCCCATGGTTCCGACGCTGATCACCGTCGGGTCGATGAGGTTGTAGGGGTTGTCGCTCGCCTTTACCTGCGTTGACGCGGCCAAGGTGCTAAGTCCTGTCGCCAGCGCGATAGACAGCGCCAGGCCGCATTTCACCAGTTGGCGCCTGCTCGAATTCGTTTGCATGTCTTCTCCTCTTACGATTAGCCGAACCCGGCCTTCCCACTCGACGTCTGATCCATCAAAATGCTCTTAGGTGGCATTTAATTAGATGGATGAGAACGTTATCACTTTCACCTAGCATTGTCCGTTTCTCGCGTCAATTGTTTCGGAGAATTTCGCAGCTAGACGGTTTTCCCGTGTTGAGCGTGCCGGGCTCCGCGGAGGATCTCGGGCGTCATGTTCCCTATATCGATTGCTGACGCATGGCCGATCGCCCCGTAGTACTGGCAGGTTGCAGCCGCCGCCTCTGCGGCATGGCAGAGAATGTCCTGAGGCGCCTCTTCCGTAAGCAGGCCGAGTAGCGTTCGGGCGATGAAGGTGTCGCCCGCGCCCAGGGTGTCGACGGGTTCGACCAGCCGCGCCGGGGTACGGTAGGAGCCTGTGTCGCTGTGAAGCACCGCGCCGGCTCGACCGCGAGTCACCAAAACCCACTTTGGACCACACGCAAGCAGATCGGATGCGACTACGGCCAATTCCTTGTCGTCAAGACCATCCCCTGAAACAGAAGCCAGATAGCAATAGGGTCCAACCTCGCGCCGGTGTTCCGGTTCCCGCCGCGTGGAAAAATCGTAAGATAACAGTGATTTACTCGAAGCTGCGGCAACCCATGGGTCTAACCCGCTGGACTGGCCGATGTGGACGGCCTGAAAGCCTGAGAGAAAATCCAGATCTTCTTGCGTCGGCGTAAACATCGAAACGCCGAGATCGAAATCCAGGAAAATCCGATCGGCGTTGTGGTGACCTATGAGGCAGTAAGCGGTCGGCCCTTCGAGGCGCCGCAATCTGGTGACGTCAACGCGCTCCGACGCCAGTGCAGTGCAGATCAGGTCCCCGGCCCGGTCTTTGCCGATCGCTCCCACATAGGCCGACTGCCCGCCGAAGCGGCTCACATAGACCGCGACATTGAGGCAGTTTCCGCCAGGATACATCTCGCCGCGAGCAAGATAGCAATCGACCACGTTATCGCCCATCGCGGCAATCTTGACCATTACAGGACTTTCAGCTTAAAAGGATGTGAGAACGTTCGCATAATGGCAATTATCTGTCAATTGTGCGCCGGCCCAAGCTCTGTCAACCAGACGAGGAAGCTCATGATTTCCGCCCTGCCCGCCGACCTAGAACGCGCTCTGAACGCTGCGGCGGGCAGGCAGTTTTCGCACCTCTTTCTCGTGGCGTGCGGCGGCTCGCTCTCGATCATGATGGCAGGCAAATACTTCCTCGACCGCCATAGTGGCACTTTCGCCTGCGACATCTACAACGCGGATGAGTTCGTCTGCCGAGATCCGCGGCGGTTGGGACCTGACACGCTTGTTGTCCTTTGCTCGCAGACAGGAAACACCAAGGAGACCGTGCGGGCGGCCAATCACGCAAAAGACCGAGGCGCAATGACAATCGGCATGACGCTCGACCAAACATCGCCGCTCGCGCGGGCGGTCGACCACCCGATTGCCTACCAGGCCTCGTATACGACGGGCAAAGCAATCGATGCAGCCTACAGCAATTACGGCGTGCTCTACATGCTGCTCGCCGGTTTGATCGATGCTCGGGAAGACGGCGGGCTAACCGACGACCTGCTGATCAGCCTGAGCCATCTTCAACCGGCCATCGAGCGCGCGCACCGGGCCTACGCTGACCGGTTCGAGACCTTCGCCGCTCGCTTCGCACCTCGAGAGGCAATCTACACACTAGCCAGCGGTGCCAGCTACGGTGCGGCCTATTCCTACGCCATCTGCGTGCTCATGGAAATGCAGTGGTACGACTCGCAGGCAATACACGCGAACGAGTTCTTTCATGGCCCATTCGAAGTGGTGGATAGGGATGCTTGCTTCGTGGTCCTGCTGGGTTTGGACGAAACGCGGAGCCTTTCCGAACGTGCCCGTGATTTCCTTATCAAGTACGGCAGCCGGGAAAACATCCTGGTGCTCGATGGAGCGGAAGTCGACCTCGGCGGTATGTCCGAACGCATCAAACCCTATCTCGTGCCTTTGGTCTTCTTCGACACTCTATGGCGTTTTGCCTACAAGCTGGCAGGTCTGCGCGACCGGCCGATGCTCGAGGGTAGGCGCTACATGAAGAAGCTGTCGGACTACTAGTTCCGCAGCGCTTTGTAGCGATCTCACAATTTCCGGCCCATCTTCTGCGTAGAAGGATTTCTCTATGACTGCATTCCCAAAGCCGCGCCATGTCGTCGTTGTCGGCGCAGGCATCTTTGGTACCTCAACTGCGCTGCACCTCGCCCGCCTTGGCTTTGATGTGACCATTGTCAATGACGGCGCGCCGTCCAACGGTGCATCCGGCCGTTCACTTTCCTGGCTGAACTCAGCGCGACGCGCGGAGACTGCCTATCACCGCTTGAGGCTTGCAGGCGTCGACCGTTATCGGACCCTGGCCGCCACAAGGCCGGAAACCGCGTCCTGGCTTCGCTTTGACGGCGGCCTCACCTGGGATGCGGATGATAAGGCGAACCAGATCGCGTCCATCTGGCAACTGGAACAGGATATTGGTTATGACGCGCTTCTGCTCGGCCCTGCCGAAGTTGGCGCAGTGACGCCCGGGGTCAATGCCAGTGCAGTCACCCCGCAGGGCGCCATTTTCAATCCTGGCGAAGGATGGGTTGACCTGCCCTCTTTGATCGATCTGCTGCTCAATGAATTCCGCTCGCGCGGCGGCAAGCTTGTTCAGGACGCTGGACGCGTGCGGATAGTTGCCACAGGTGGTCGCGCGCGTGGCGTCGTCACTGCTGGCGGTGCGGCGGTCGAGGCGGATGCAGTCGTCCTTGCCGTTGGGCCAGCGACGCCTTCCATGCTTGCGGAGATCGGAGTCCATGTCCCCGACGCCACGCCGATTTCACTTCTCTTGAAGACCAAGCCGATCAAGACCGAGCTCCGCGCCGTGCTGAATACGCCGCGCGTGGCGGTACGCCCGACGCCGGATGGCGCACTTGTTTTGGATTCGGCATGGTCGGAGGAAGAAGTCGTGGTCAACTCGGACGACACCTACACCGTGCACGACAAAACCGTAAAAGGACTGCTCGACGAAGCTAGCGCCGTGCTCGACGGCAATCCGCGGCTCCAACTCGCAACCTACGCCGTTGGTCCGAAGCCTATCCCCGGCGATGGCGAGCCGGTACTTGGCTCCGTCGAGACCGTCGCCGACCTTCACGTCGCTTTTAGCCACAGCGGCGCCACGCTTGGACTGATCGTCGGCGAATTGCTAGCCAAAGAAATCGCCTCCGGCAATCCGCACCCCATGCTTGCAACCTTCCGCGCCAACCGTTTCGGCTGAAAGGGCAATCGCGGCCGAGATCGACTGTCCAGATGAGCCCGCGGTGGCATTGCCCAGATGACCGCCTTCAGGAGGTTGATCCGCGCACCTGACTAGGATAACATGACAATCGTAGTTTAGTTTTAGCCGCGGCCGCAGCAAGGCTGGCCCTTCACGCGCGGCGCCATCAAAACCTTTGAAACTCAGTACAGAGCGCCTGCGCGGCGTCTGTGTGACATGGCGTCCGCAACGAATGATCGTCTGCCCCTTATCGATCATGGCGTTGCAAGAGCCGGCGAACCCCTTCATGGGCCGGATGGTTTTGGTCAACAAGGCTCGCGCGAAGCCGGTCGGGGCAATCGTATGAAGTAACTGGCCTATGCATTTTGAACCTCAGGTTTCGGAGCAAAACGTGTCGACCCTTGCCAAGACTAGATGTTCGGTATTTGGCTCTGGATATTTTCGTCTCTCCAATTTAATCTTCCGTGTCTTCGGTTCTTATTGTCATATACCGCTTTCGTTCAGGCGTTTTTCTGTAGTTCGGTGGGAGTGTTTCGTTTGTTTCAGCAGCACGCGCGACGGGGCGGGCCGCATTTTGTTGGTTGTGGTCTCGTCGGAGATTCGACGAGAGTCTTCCTCGATGGCGCGACACCGGCTTCCGCATGCCACAGGCCTGTCCGCCTCGGCGCGACCCAAGGACGGACAGGCTCAGCCTCGGCTTACGGCCGGATGTTGTGGTTGACGCAGAAGAGGTTCGCCGGATCGTATTTGCGCTTGACCGCGACGAGCCGCTCATAGTTGGCGCCGTAGGCGGCGCGTACGCGCGCTTCGCCTTCATCATCCATCATGAAGTTGATATAGGCGCCACCATGCGGGTTGTGCTTGTGCACCGCGGCCCAATACTCGCTTGCCCAGCGCCTCAGCTCCGGCGCCTTCATCGGGTCGGGGTCGATGCCGGCGATAACCATGGACCAACGCGCTCGCCGCGGTCCCCAGGCGGTGGCGTCCGGAGCCACTTCCTGGACCGCTCCGTCGATGGGGTACAGATGCATCAGCGACAGCTCGGTCGGGGTCTTCGAGCCGTGCTCGGCATGGGCAGCGATGGCCGCATCGGACAGCTCGTCGACATAATCGCCCTTCCAGTACCACTGCAAGCCCTTCGGCAGCAGCGGATCAAACAGCGCCTGCAGATCGACGAAGGGCATCTGCATCATACCGTCCATCAGAGGCCTGGGAAGCGCGTCGCGCACGGGCTGCATCGCCCGGATGCCGTCCTCCTCCGCGCCGTTGTAGCAACTGATCAGCGCGCAGATGCGCCTTTCCCAGATCTCGCGTGGGAAAGGGTCGCAGGCGGGCACCGTCTTGATGCCGAAGAACATCCCGAGCTCTCGCGGCGCTCCGGGCAGGAAGTCGCGGTACCAGCGCATGATCTCTGCGGCATGTTCGATGTCGAAGAAGATCGGCCCGGCATAGACATCCTTCGCCGGATGCGCCTGAAATGTGAAGCGCGTCACGACGCCGAAGTTGCCGCCGCCGCCGCGCAGCGCCCAGAACAGCTCCGGGTGTTCGTCATCACTTGCCGTCACGACGCTGCCGTCGGCCAGCACGACCTCGGCCGCAAGCAGATTGTCGATGGTGAGGCCGTGTTTGCGCGTTAGATGGCCGGTTCCGCCGCCCAGCGTCAGTCCGGCGATGCCTGTGGTCGAGACGAGGCCCGCCGGCACCGCCAGCCCATGAGCGCTGGTGGCGCGGTCGACATCGCCTTGGGTGCAGCCGGCCTCGACGCGGACCGTGCTGGTCCTGGGATCGATATCGACCCGTTTCATCGGCGACATGTCGATGACCATTCCGCCGTCGCAACTGCCGAAGCCTGGACCGTTGTGGCCGCCGCCGCGAATGGCAAGAAGCAAATGCTTCTCTCGGGCATGATTAACTGCCGCGACGACGTCGGCGACCTCGGCGCAGGGGACGATCCAGCCCGGCCGCTTGTCGATCATAGCGTTGTAGAGCCCGCGAGCCTCTTCATAGGCCGGATGGTTTTGGTCAATAAGGCTCGCGAGGAGCCGGTCGGGGAAATCGTACGAAGTAACTGGCTTATCCATATTGAACCCTCAGGTTTCAGAGCAAGACGCATCGACACTCGCCAAGACTAGATTGTTCATCCTGGGCGCCAGACATTTGCGTTTCGCCGGTTGAATTTACCGCATCTGCGGCTCTTCTTGTCATACACCGCCTTCGTTTCCGACGTTTTTCAGTGGTGCGGTGGGAGTGTTTCGTTTGTTTCAGCGCGCGCGCCATGGCGATGACAGGCGGCATTTTGTGGCTGGTTATGGTCCGGGTCGTTTGCTCGAGCCTTGATATCGGCCGTGCAACCTAGGCCATTCGTGTTTCGGCCGTTTTTCCGGAGGATTGATAGAATTCGTTTTCACGTCAGCGCTGGCGAAGACTCCCACGCGCCGAAACAGTTGAAACAAATCACGCGGCGTCTGAATGTGTGCTGAAACAAAGAGGGTCTAGTATCCGCCGTCGGGAGATCACGTGAACAAAGGGAACGACCATGCGGCCTGATAATCCGGTGCCATCCACACACACAGGCTATGCCCTTTTTGACGCCAACAATGTCCTCGTTGGGAGCAATCCGCAGATATTTGGAAGCCAGCGGCTCAATCGCGGCGAGATGCAGCCGATGGATGCCATTGCCGCAGTCGCCGAAGCCCTCTCACATCTAAAGAGTTTCGACGGCCGCCCCATCGAGCCTGGCAACGCGTTTGTTGAAAGCGCCGCGGCGCGATGGACGCAAATCGACGACGCTCCAGTTGAAGCGGAGACTTTGGATGGCCGGTGGAAGTTGCTCACCGCACATCCTCGGCCTGATGGCGGCATGGCCCTGGTAAGCGTCGACATTACCGAGATGAAGCGAGCGCAGATCGCGCACCGGGAAAACGCGGAGATATTCCGCTGCATCACGGACAGTCACCCGCTGCCCGTTTGGGTGGTGGACGCGGGAAGCGGGCAGATCCTCTACGAAAGCCTCGATGCGTCGAACCTGCTTGGCCGAAAATGGGCCCCGCAAGGGCCGCAATTCCTGACGGATCATTTCGTGAATACTGGCGAATTCGATGAAATCAGTTCTCTCGCCAGCAACACCGACATCGTGCGGGATCACGAAATCCAGCTTAGAAACGCAAGCGGATCGACTGTCTGGTGCTCGACTAACTGCCGTCGCGGCGTTTATGGCGGGCGCCCCTCGCTCATCATCGGGGTATTGGACATCACGGAACGGAAGCAGCGCGAGGATCTGTTCGGTTTCCTGATCAAGCATCATCCGTTGCCGGTATGGATGAACGATGCAAGTTCGGGGGAACTCATCTACCAGAGCAATGCTGCCGAACGGCTGCTTGGATGGAGCAAAAAGGCGCAACGCGAGACGGTGCGGCTCGGCGACTACTTTGTCGACCCCGAGAAACACCGGGAAATCAATCGGGAGCTCATGCAAAAGGGCGTCGTCGAAAATTGCGAGGTGCTTCTTAAAAGACCCGACGGCCAGGAGTTCTGGGCCACGGGCAATCTCAGGATTGTCGAGTTCCAGGGCCGGCGAGTGGTTCTCGCCGGCATCGCCGATGTGACCAAGCAGAAGAAGCGTGACGGCGAAGTCGCCGCGGCGCGGGAGATGCTCGCAGACGCCGTTGAATCACTCTCCGAGGGATTCGCGCTGTACGACGAAGACCACCGCCTGGTCATGTGCAACAGTCTTTACCGGGAGTTGAACCACCCGGTGCGGGATCTCGTTGAACCGGGCGTGGAATGGGGCGAACTCCTTCGCGAATCCGCCAAGCGCGGCGTGTTCCGCAATGCGGTTGGGCGCGAGGATGAGTGGCTCGATGAGCGTATCCAAAGCCGAATTGAGTTCCACTCCCATTTCGAAGTACCCCTCTCCGACGGCAAATGGCACTCGGTATCGATACATCCCACCGATCTTGGCGGCTTCGTCGTAACGCGCGCCGACATCAGCGAGCGCAAGAAGGCCGAGGCTGCCGAGCGCGACGCCACGGCACTGCTGCAAAAGGTGCTCGATGCCTGCCCTTCGCCGATACACATGACCACGATCGAGGGAGAAACGCTCTACCGCAATCCTGCTACCAGAGATCTCTACGCCGACCGTCCTCGAATAACCGACCACTATGTCGATCCAGATTATAGCGCAATATTGGAGCGCACCCTGATCGCAAAGGGCAGGATCGATGATTTTCGGGTCCAGCAGTACGACACCGAGAACAAGGCCTTCTGGGCTTCGATTTCCGCTCGCCTGATCGATTTCCAGGGAAGGCAGGTGATAGTGTCGAACACGACTAATATCACCGACATGATCACCGCCCAGCAAGAAACGCGCAAGGCCAACGAGCGGCTGATCGACGCGATCGAATCTCTGGCCGAAGGGTTTGCTCTCTACGACAGGAACGATTGCCTAGTGCTGGCCAACAGCAGGTACCGCCAGATGCACGCGATAAGCGCGGATGTGCTCGTTCCCGGGGTGAACTGGTTCGATTTCCTCCGCGTGACCGCAGAGCGCAACCAGTTTCCGGTTCCACGGGACAAGATCGACGACTGGCTTGCCGAGAGGGCAAGGGACCGCCGCGAATTCCGGCAACAGGAATTCCGTCATACGGACGGGGGTTGGTTTTTCGTCTCGAACTGTCCGACCCGCGAAGGCGGGTTCGTGGTCACCCGTGTCGACATTACAGAGCGCAAGCGAGCCGAGGAGGCCGCCAAGGAAGCAGATGAAATGGTCCGCAAAGTCCTCGAAGCCTGCCCCGTCAACATCCAGATGACCCGCGCGCATGACGGGAAGCTGCTCTACCGCAGCCCCGCCACCGTTGAGCTGCTCGGCGACGTCACCAGCGCCGTCGACTATTATGTCGATCCTTCAGAGCGGATGCGATACGTTGAGCGGCTGCTCGCGACGGGGCTGGTCGACGATTTCGAAACCCAGCTCAAACGCAAGGACGGTGGAACCTGCTGGTGCTCGGTTTCGTCTCGACTGATCGATTACCACGGTGAGAAGGTGATCGTTTCCCACGCCTACGATCTTACCGACCGTATCGAAATGCAGCAGCAATTGGAGCGACAGCGCGAGACGCTGCACCAGAACGAAAAAATGTCGGCGCTCGGTGGATTGCTGGCGGGGGTTGCGCATGAGCTGAACAACCCGCTCTCGGTGGTGCTTGGCCTGTCATCGCTGTTGAAGGAGACCGCAACGGACGCCAAGGTCGTGGAACGCGCCGACAAGATGAGCAAGGCAGCCGAACGCTGCGCCAGGATCGTCAAGACTTTCCTGGCTATGGCCAGACAGCAGCCGACGCGAACCTCAAACGTTGCGATCGATGACATTATTTCCGAGGCGGTGGAAGTGGCGAGCTATTCGATTCGATCGTCGGACATCGGGCTTTCAGTTCATCTTGAACCTGGTCTTCCCCCGATTTGGGCGGATCCCGATCAGCTTGGCCAGGTGCTGATCAACTTGCTTGTCAATGCAGAACAGGCGCTTCACGGCTGGGAAGGGCGACGGACAATCACGGTTTCAACGCGGCTTCATCCCAAAACCGGCAACATAGTCGTCAGCGTTGCCGACACGGGTCCGGGAATTCCCAAAGAGATACTTCCCCGCATTTTCGAGCCGTTCTTCACGACGAAAGAGATTGGCTCAGGGACCGGGATCGGGCTGTCATTCTGTCATCGGATCGTTCAATCCCATGGAGGAACCATCGAAGTAGAATCCCCCGAGGGGGGTGGCTCGACCTTCATACTTTCGCTGCCTGCTTCGGACCGTATCGAGGAACGAGCCGAAACGGCCGAAGACGAGCTCCCGAATTCAACCGGTATTGCTTGTCTGGTCGTGGACGACGAAGAGGAAGTGGGTGAGCTGGTTGCTGAGGTGCTCAGGCGAGATGGTTTCAAGGTCACCATTGCCAGATCCGGCGAAGAAGCGCTGCTGCACCTCCAGAACCGCACTTTCGCGCTGATCCTGAGCGATCTGAAAATGCCGAACATGGATGGACGGGGATTGTTCAACCAGATTGCCAAGCTTCATCCGGCCGAGCTCGACAGGTTAGCCTTCCTGACGGGGGACACGATCAGCCCAGACGCGCAGATGTTCCTGCGCGCCGCGAAACGGCCCTATCTTGAGAAACCGATCAAACCGAACGAGCTCCGTTCGTTTGTCTCGAATCTGGTCAACAACAATACTTGACAGATCCGTTGATTTGCACGTCACTTCAGGGGCAACTTATATTAGGCTAGTTGCTCGGTGGTCGATTTTGACGACGCACGCACACGTAGTTGTCTGCGATGACGAACCGGATATCCGCGACACGGTGGCGGAATATCTGGAGCATCATGGCTATGCCGTGACGCCGGCCAACGCGGGGCCTGCACTGCGTGAACTTATTGATAGCCAGCACGTCGATGTGGTCATATTGGATATCCGAATGCCAGGTGAGGATGGCCTCTCCCTGGCG
Source organism: Mesorhizobium sp. WSM4807 (assembly GCF_055811615.1). Classification (NCBI taxonomy): domain Bacteria; kingdom Pseudomonadati; phylum Pseudomonadota; class Alphaproteobacteria; order Hyphomicrobiales; family Phyllobacteriaceae; genus Mesorhizobium; species Mesorhizobium sp. WSM4807. The sequence continues at coordinate 264,067 of NZ_JBVVQY010000002.1, read as the reverse complement.
CGATATCTACGAGAGCACTCAGACGTTGCCATTATCATGCTGACCGGATCGGCGGAAATCGTCGACCGCGTTGTCGGATTGGAGATTGGCGCCGACGACTATGTCGCGAAGCCCGTCGACCTTCGGGAGCTGCTGGCGCGGGTGAAGGCCGTGCTGCGCAGAACATCGGCGAGCGAACGCGCTGCGGAGAAGTCGAGTACTCCGGGCCCTCACCAGGTCCAGTTCGGCAAGTGCCGCTTCGACCCTGACGAACACAAATTATACAACGCCGAGGGGGTCGAAATAGCGATCACCGCGATGGAGTTCCGGCTTCTGAAAGTATTCAGCGAACATCGCGGACGAGTACTCAACCGTGATCAACTGCTCGAGCTCGCCCATGACCGCGGCTGGGATCCCTTCGATCGCAGCATCGACATTCGCGTTTCGCGCCTGCGGAAGAAAATCGAGGTCGATCCCTCCAAGCCGGAGGTGATCAGGACGATCCGCGGCATGGGTTACCTCTACGCTTGAGCGCGCCGCTGGCTGGTTGGACCAGCGCCTCAGCCCTTTCGGCTTATGCGACTTTGTGGCTCCAGGGGATAGCCCGCTCAAACTTCTGATTTTCGGGATCCAGCTGCGTTGCGTTTCTACTATGACGTGTGGCACTGAAAGGCAGGCGTACCGGCCACGCAGGTCTTTTTTCGACCTGGGATTGTGTGTCGCAACCGGGTTGCGAGGCTGCGACACGTTTCCTGAGCCGACAACGACGCCGGCACCTTAAGCGCGGGTCAGAGCCGTTCGATGCCGAGAAAATCCGGCGCTCCCACCCAGGCGGCCTTGAAGCGCGCATCCATCTCTTCGGCGTCCGCTGTCCCGCCGGTCCTGCGGAAAACCTCGCGCAGGCCCCACAACGCCCAGGCGTTGTTTGGAGTCTGCTCCAGCACGTGCTCGAAGGCTGCCGCGGCCGCCTCGTGCTCACCCATGGCCATGTAGACCGCGCCGAGGGTCTGTCGGACCGGATAATACCAGTAGGCCGGTTCCATATAGGCAAGGCCGTCCTCGATCGCGACCGCCGCCTCAAGCTTATCGCGCGCTTCCCGCAGGTTGCCCTGGTGCTGGGCAATGCGGGCCTCCACGATCAGCGCGCTCAATTCCAGCAAATCCGGCGCCGGAAGTCCTCCCGCCGTTTCCGTGGAAAAGTCGGTCTCGGCGGCGAGCTTGCGGATTGCGGCGGTCTCGGCGCGCGCCGCCTCGCTCGCGCCTTTTGCGGCGAAGGCGACGCCCCGCGCATATCGCCAGGTTGCCTCGACATAAGGCAGGGCGTTTGCCGGCAGCGGCAGCGCGAGTATGACCTCGGGATCGCTGTACTGGGCGTGCGCAAAAAAGGTCGCCGCCTTGATCGGCTGCAGCCCGGCCACCTTTCTGGCCATGGTGTCGGAGACCAGCGATTCGAGCTTTTTGGCCGCCTCGGCGATTGCCTCGACGTCGCCCGCCATCTGTGCTGAGGTCATCAGGAAATGCAGGTTATGCGGATAATAGCCGTCCGTGTAGACACCGGGCGTGCTCTCCGGCGCTATGCCGACACGCTCGAAATAGGCCTCGTCCGCTGCCACCGCCTCGCGGTTGATCTCCAGGCTGTCGATCCACCGGCCGACCTGGTGATAGATGTGCGCTGGCATGTGCACGATGTGTCCGGCGCCGGGCATGAGGGCGGCAAGCCGGTCGGCATGGGCTTCGGCCCTTTCCGGCGTCGCGGATGCTTCGACGGCATGGATATAGAGATGGATCGCGCCGGCATGATCCGGTTTGCGCGCCAGAACCCGCTCCAACGAGGCCACAAGCTTGACCGTGTCCGGCTTTGGCGTTGCTCCGCCGTCAAGCCAGTAGTCCCACGGCATCAGGTTCATAAGCGCGTCAGCGTAGAGCGTGGCGATCTCGTCGTCCTGCGGATGGCGGTCTGCCAGTTCCGCCATCGCCGCGGCATAGGCCTGGTTCAGGGCACCCTGATCGGCCGAAGTATCGGCGCTGTAGCGCTTGGAGAGCGCGGCGATAAGATTCTTTTCCCGGCTGGAGGCGAGGTGCGCTAGCTTGCGCGCCTGCGCGACGGCTTCGGCGGCGTTCGCGGCCGCCTCCTGGCCCATGCTGGCGTTGATGTTGGGGCCGAGCACGTAGGCCTCGCCCCAGAAACACATGGCGCAGGTCGGGTCCAGCTTCTGCGCGGCCCTGAAAGCGCGCTGCGCTTCGGCGTGGTTGAACGCCCACGCCCAGCGCAGGCCCTGGTCGAAATAGGCCTGCGCCAGCGGGTTGGTAGTGGTGACAGGGTAGGAATGACTGCCGAGGTTTTCGAACAGCGGAACGCTTGTCGAATCCGCTGCAACCGCCGCCTTGGCCTGGCGATACGGAACGCCCGTTTCATGGGCATTGGCGGCGGGCGCCGCCAGAAGGGCGGCCGCGCTCGCACAGGCCAGTAGCGGGAGCCTAAATGAAAGTTTCATGGTTCAGCCCGCCTTGTCTTCTTGGCCGCGCTTCAAGCCGCGGACCACCAAACCAATCTCGGACCGGCTGATCCCGATGTCCCTCAGGAAGGCATCGTCCATCGCCGCAAGCGTCCGTTCCGCCATACGGTGAACCCGGTAGTCCCGGAAAGAGCGGTAAGCTGCTCGCATTATCGACATTGCAACACTCCATTGATTGGCGCCGCGGGTGCAGCGATGCCATTGCATTTAAACCATCCCTGTTTCAGGCGTTTTTCCACGCCGAACGCGAAGTGTTTCGTTTGTTTCAGCGCCGGGGAGCGCTTTCCGCGCGGTGTGGACTGCGAGCTGCCAGAGTCGCGCGGGAAACCGCCTTCTTTCCTGGCGCTGGATAGTGAAACCGGCGTCCGAGATCAGCCACGCTGGCTCGCGCGTCAGATGGCAGCAACGGGACACCGATCTAATTGCCGATTATCTGCTGCCTCGCTAATGTTAGGGGTAGCCATGACATTAGCCGCAATCGATCGTCTGTGGTCGGGCCCGACCAGGGGCCCCGTCTTGGTCGGGCCAATATGCGGCTGTCAAACTTAGAGCGCTGGGCTGACATCGGCACGTTGCCGTACCCGGAGATGAATATGATCGGCATGTCTGCCCGCCCGACAGCCGTCGTTCGTTCGTTGCTGCTCAAGGTAAACAACGGTCACGGCCTGCCGTTGGGCGGCAAGGGCCCTAGCGGTCGGGTTTGAGCCGTACACGTCGTCAGCGAACCCTGTAGAACGGATTCGGCAGCAGGAACAGCTTCTCGGCGTGTCCCCCGAACAGGTCGGATGGCTGGTCACCGACATTGGCAATGATCGTGTAGCCGGCCTTTTCGATTTCGGCTCTTACGGGTGCCTTGAAATCAGCGGCGGAACCATATTTGGCTCCCGGCTGGACCATATAAAGTTGCTCATAGCCGGCATAGCCCGCCGATTGCAGGTTCTGTTCGGTCGCCTGACGCTGGTCCTCCGGACGTCCGGTGATGAAGAATACTGCGACTTTTGCCGTTCGCGCCTGCCGGAAGACCTCCAGCACAGGGTCGATGGCCGGATCCTTCGCGAGCTGGTCCCAGGCGGCCCAGCCACAGGGACCGTCGATTGCGATGTCGCAGGCGCCGCCGATCGGGCGGCCGAAATTGTCACGTGTGATCACTTCCCAGTTGGCCAAAGCCGTCTCGTCGATATCGAGCACCAGTGCGGGGCGAGGCACCTCCATTGCGCGTTCGACGACCCAATCGCCGGCCTGCTTCGCCACGGCGGCAAGGTCGCGATCATATGCGCCGGAATCATGATAACTGGCGGCCGCCAGCATTGCGTCGCCGACGTTGGCTGGCTGAGACGGGCTTGTGAGAAGGAGCGAGCCGTCGGCACGCGCCGACCCAGGCACATTTGTGCCAATCATCAGCACGATTGCCCCGACGGCCGCACCACGCGCAATTCTATTCCAACTAATCGTCTGCATCACGAGACCTTGCGGTCGCGAGAAGTCCTCTGTCAAGCGAGGCAAGGCACAGGTCCTCGAAACTGAGCGATGTCGGCAAGTGCCCCAATAGCGGTCTTTCGGGGTGCTTGAGGTGAACGCTAGAAGTTGACCTCGCGAGAACTACCACCAACGCTCTTGAAGACAGGTTCGGGGTACCGACGGCGAGATGGTTTAGACCCGCTCCGGAGAGGTGCTCGCAGTGGATACTCCGGACTGGACTCCACACGCTCGTGCGCGGCGGAGAACGTTGAATGGCGCGACATTCCGCGAATGACTGCCCCATTACCGCCGATTGCCGCGCCGAGCCGTCAAGGACGCGATCGTCCGCATGGCAAGGGGTCGCAGCTTTGGCGCGATGCCGTTCAGCGGGCACCGCGGTGGAACGATCGCGGTGCCGTTAGTCTGTACCCGCACCCTAGCAGTTCGCCCCAGTCTGCGGATCGCACGCCTTGTTTTCTTGCTTCTGTGGCTTGGGTTCGGTCGCCTGCTCGGGCTCGGCCTGCTGCTGCTCGGCGGCAGGCTGCTCCTTGGCTTTCCGCTTCTCAGGCTTGGCCGCCTGTTCCGGCTCGGCCTGCTGCTGCTCGGCGGCAGGCTGCTCCTTGGCCTTCCGCTTCTTAGGCTTGGCCGCCTGCTCCGGCTCGGCCTGCTGCTGCTCGGCGGCAGGCTGCTCCTTGGCCTTCGGCTTCTTAGGCTTGGCCGCCTGTTCCGGCTCGGCCTGCTGCTGCTCGGCGGCAGGCTGCTCCTTGGCCTTCGGCTTCTCAGGCTTGGCCGCCTGGTCCGGCTCGGCCTGCTGCTGCTCAACGGCAGGCTGCTCCTTGGCCTTCGGCTTCTCAGGCTTGGCCGCCTGGTCCGGCTCGGCCTGCTGCTGCTCAACGGTCGGTTGCTCCTCGCTCGTCGGCTTCTCAGGCTTGGCGGTCTCTTCCGGCTCAACCTCTTCGCCGGTCGCCGGCGCCTGTTCGGTCGTTGCTGCGCCTTCGGTCGGCTTCGATTTCCGGCCTGCCTGGACCTGCTTCACCTCCTCGATGTCTTTGAGCTCAGCTGGTTTGGCATCGGGATCGGCTTTCACTTCACCTTCAAAGACCGTGACCGTATTGTTTTCCAATTTGCCGGCCTGCTCGGGCGTCTCGGTCTCGCTGACCTCGACGACAGTCACCTCCTGGCTCGTCTCTTTCTCGATCACATCAACATCAATGACTTTGTTGATCACCACGTTGTTCTGGATCGTCACGTCTGCGGCCGGCTCGGCCGCTTCGACAATGCGCACAAACTCCGGCTCATCACGGATAACGACGACGGAAATGTCCTCAGCAAGGAATTCGCGGGTGGGGACCACGACCCAGTAAAAATCCGGCGTGGTGTCGAAGGTCACCTCGATTGAAATCAAATCGGGATCGCGGCGCGGCGGCAGCGGAGCCCAGATGATGTGCTCCCTTTCACGCCGCCAGCTCACCCATGCTGGCGCCCAACGAGTGCCGGGAACCCAGTACCAGCCGATGTCGTCGGCATAGCCCCACCGGCCGTAATGGTAGGTCGCCCAGCCGAACGGCTCATCGGACACCCAGAGCCAGCCATACTGCTCGGTATAGACCCAGTGTCCAATGGTATACGGACGCCAATCGTCAGGGACATCAACCGGGACGAAAACGGTCGCTCCCCGGTACGAAACCCAATCACCGTGGGAAGACAGGTCGTCATAGAATGTGCTGATCGAAATGGAAACATCGGTGGCAGCCCTTGCCTCGGACACAAGCGACAATGGCGCAACCGGGTTGGGAATCTCGACGACCGTAAGCAGACAGGCGGTCACGCCGCCCAGCATCAGTCGTACCGCATTTTGTGCAAGGACGCGTTTCATTCTGGTCTTCCTCCGAAACAGATCGCCCTTCATCTTGAAAACTCACCGGCTGTCGGATTGTTCCACTTGCTAATGTTGCCGCATCTGCCCAAACCCACCGCCCAAGAGGCCTAGAATGAGGAATTGATGCTCCGCCCCCGTCCCTCGGTAAGCCGCCACATGCCCGTCAGCGGAGTCCCCTGCCGCGCAGACAGGGCCTCGCTCGCCCGCCACTTACAGAGCACATGCTCGTCGGTTCAGGTACAAGCTCCAGGGTTTCGGCATCTCGAGCGGCGGCCAAGGTTGTACCTCTTGTCTCTTTGGCATCCCGAACAGGCGTCCGGCCGAACAGACGACCATATTCCCGGGTGAACTGCGACACGCTTTCGTAGCCGACCGGGAACGCTGCGCCGCTCGCAGTCCCGCGACAGAATGAGCCGCCTCGCCTCAATGAGGCGCAACTGTTTCTGGAACTGCAGAGGAGAGAGCGAGGTGCCTGGTGAACATCTGCCTCCGCGCATCCAAAAACATCGATAATGCCGCGAGACCAACTGGCGCACGGATCGAGCCGACGAATTCTCATTGAGCGAAACGGCTAGGGCAGGCGACGACGGATAGCAGCAGTCCGGGCGCAAACGCGGCGTCCCGCAGCCGTCACTTTGCGGAGTCACCGCGCGTCGCCACCGCGTCCTTGACGGCATTGGCGAGGTTGGCGAGGATTCTCCATTCCTGCTTGAGACCTTCGAGCGTCGCCTCAAATGAACGAGTGCGGGTAGCTCGGGCACCGGCATGGCTTGCGACAGCCTGCGAATAGAGCTCGACGGTCTGCTGCGCGGTCGAGGATCGTGCATAGGAGGCCGCAGTCTGTCTGGCTTCTTCTTGCAATGCCGCTCGGCCCGGCGCAGTGATCGCGCGGACTCTGGCGAGAGCCTTGGAGAATTGGCCTGGGGACGCATCGGCTGACAGGAGATAGCCGTTCTTTCCGTTGCGTACCACCTCACGGACTCCAGGTTCATTAAGCCCAACGACGGGAACGCCGGTCGCCATCGCCTCGACAAGCACAAGACCTTGGGTTTCGGAACGCGACGAGAAGGCAAAGACGTCCATGGCGGCATAGACGTCGGCCAGTTCGGCGCCTTCGACCACGCCTAGCAGATGGCATCTGTCCTGAAGACCCGCCTCGTCCAGCATTCGGCGCATTTCGGACGCTGACGCACCGTCGCCGGCGGCAACAAAATGCGCGCGCTCATTTTGCGAAAGAAACAGGCAAACTGCTTCAGTGAGGTAAGTCAGGTTCTTCTCCGGCGCCAGCCGGCCTACGTGCCCGACGATGAAATCGGTTTCCGCTAGTCCCAACCGGCTCCGCAATCTCAGCCGATCTCCTTCGGCGAACCTGGCCAAGTCGATCCCGGTCGGGATTATGGTGATCGGTTTGGTGACATCGTGGTGGCGCAAGAGGTCGGCAATGCTGCCAGTTGGAGCGATGATATGCTCGCACAGATCGCAGTAGCCAGCCGCGAGGCTGAGCACGAGCCGTTGGAGGACCGGTGCATCCTGCGCAACGTAGTGGCCGTAGAGTTCGTAGCGGGTGTGATAGGTAAATATCGTCGGCAACGCTCGCGAAGCCGCGATGCGAAGGGCGGTGTCGCCGAGAAGAAACGGGTGGTGCGAATGGACGATATCCGGTTCGAAGGCGTTCAGTGTCTTCTCAAGGGAGCGGGTGAACGGGATCGGCACTGAAAAATCGCTCCCGTTAAAATTCTGGATCGCCGGGACGCGGAGGATATCGCTTTCTGATCGCGCTGCTTCCGCATAGTCCGGCGCGACGATCAGGACTGCATGCCCCAACTCACGCAGCATCTCCGACAACGACGCAACGCTGTGTGCAACGCCGCCGACATGCGGGGTGAATGTGTTGGTAAACATCACGATGTTCATGCAAGGCCTGCCGCGTCTGTCGATCGCAGGGACGCGGCCTCAAAGAAATCGCCGTGTCCAGATTCTCGGGCCGGCGACGACCAGGCGGCAGGCTCGGTAGCACTCGGGCCAAGTCTCGACCTTGCCCTCAAGATCCACCTTATCATCCTGAACGCTAACGCGGATAGCCTGAGCTTCCGTTTCGGCCTCGCGCTTCAGCGCTGCCTCGTGTGTTTCTTGATGCAGGATACCCGAGGGACGTGTCTTTCACCCACCTCCTGCTGCAGTCCTCACCGGAAGCGCTATGCGCTCAAGCGAAACCGTGTGACGTCGATGGCCGCGGCCATCAGCGTCTGCGTGTAGGTAGCTTGCGGATTGCTGAAGATCGCCTCGGTCGGCCCTTCCTCGACGATCTTGCCCTGCTTCATGACGATGATATAGTCGGCCATGGCGCGCACGACGGCGAGATCGTGGCTGATGAATAGGTAGGACAGTTCATGATCGGCCTGCAGCTTGCGCAGCAGTTCGACGATCTGTTTCTGGACGGAGCGGTCGAGCGCCGACGTCGGCTCGTCGAGGACGACCACTTTGGGCTTGAGGATCATCGCCCGCGCGATGGCGATGCGCTGGCGCTGGCCGCCGGAGAATTCGTGCGGGTAGCGATTGCGCGCATTCGGATCGAGCCCGACCTCGCCTAAGGCCTCGACCGCGCGCAGGTCGCGTTGCCTTCCCGACAGGGTCGGCTCATGCACCAGAAGTCCTTCGGTGATGACCTGGCCGACGGTCATGCGCGGCGACAGCGAACCGAACGGGTCCTGGAAGACCAGCTGCAATTCGCGCCGCAGCGGCCGCATGGCCTGACGGTCGGCGGCGGAAATATCGCGATCGCCAAAGCGGATGAGGCCGTCGGTTGGCAGCAGCCGCAGCAAGGCCCGGCCGAGCGTCGATTTTCCCGAACCCGATTCGCCGACGATGCCGATGGTCTGGTTTCGTTTCAGCCGGATCGAAATGCGATCGACTGCGCGCAGGATCAGCGGCTCGCCGGCGAGAAACCCGCCGCCGATCTTGAAGGTCACTTCGACATTTCTGCCTTCTAGCAGAACGGGCGCATTTGGCGGTGGCGGCGCCTTGGTTCCGGTCGGCTCGGCGGCCAACAGCATCTTGGTATAGGCATGCTGCGGGTTGACGAAGATTGCTTCCGCCTCGCCCTCCTCCACGACTTCGCCATAGCGCATGACATAGACGCGGTCGGCAAAGCGCCGGACAATGCCGAGATCGTGGGTGATGAAGACGATCGCCATGCCGAGCTTGCGCTGCAGTTCGGCAAGCAGCATGAGGATCTGCGCCTGGATCGTCACGTCGAGCGCCGTCGTGGGCTCGTCGGCGATCAGAATGTCGGGATCGTTGGCCAGCGCCATGGCGATCATCACCCGCTGTCGCTGGCCACCCGACATTTCGTGCGGATAGGATTTCATCCGCCGCTCGGGATCGGGAATATGGACCAGACGCAAAAGCTTGAGCGCCTCTTCGCGTGCCTCGGCGGCGCCAAGCCCGCGATGCCGGCGGATCGGTTCGATCAGCTGATTGCCGATCGAATAGAGCGGATCGAGCGAGGTCATCGGCTCCTGGAAGATCATGCTGATCTTGCGGCCGCGGATCTGATTGAGCTCGGACTTGCTCAGGGTCAGAAGGTTGCGGCCGCGATAGTCGACGACGCCTGTCGCCTCGCCGTTCGAGGCCAGCAGGCTCATCGCCGCCATCATCGTCTGGCTCTTGCCGGAACCGGATTCGCCGACCACCGCAACGGTTTCGCCTGCATTGACGTGGATGTTGATGCCTTTGACGGCTTCGACCGCGCCATCGAGCGTTCGGAAGCGGACCCGAAGGTCTTTGACGCTGAGGATCGTTTCGGAAGCGACCATCTCAACGATCCCTGGGGTCGAGCGCATCGCGCAGGCCGTCACCGACGAAATTCAACGCGAACAGCGTCGAAACAAGAAAGAAAGCAGGGAACAAGAGCAGCCAGTTGGCGGTGCCGATGTTCTTGGCGCCGGTCGAGATCAGCACGCCCCAGCTGGTCATCGGTTCCTGCACTCCGAGCCCGAGGAAGGACAGGAAACTCTCCAGGATGATGACATGCGGCACCAGCAGCGTCATGTAGATGACCACCGGGCCAAGCAGATTGGGAATGACGTGGCGGATCAGGATGCCGCGCTGGCCGATGCCCATCGCCTCAGCCGCCTGGACATATTCCTGCCGCCGGATCGATAGCGCCTGACCGCGCACGATGCGCGCCATGTCGAGCCACAGCACGGCGCCGACCGCCAGGAACATCAGCACGAAGTTCCGGCCGAAGAACACCACCAGCATGATGACGAAAAAGATGAACGGCAGCGAATAAAGCACATCGACGATGCGCATCATCACCTCGTCGACCTTGCCGCCGGCAAGGCCGGCCGTAGCGCCGTAGAGCACGCCGATGACGCCGGCGACGACCCCGGCGAGCAGGCCGATGGCCAGCGAGATGCGCCCGGCCATCAGCGTCCGCGACAGGAGATCGCGGCCGGTATTGTCGGTGCCGAACAGGAAATATTGCTGCCTGATCGAAGCGCTCATCACCGCTTCAAGGCCGTCAGGCGATTTACCCTCGATCTTTGTGTCATCGAAGGCATCCGAACGGTCGAGGTAGCGGACATTGCGGTCGTCGATCGGCTTGGGCGATGTGACGGTGACGAAGATGCGGTTGCCTTCCTGCCGCCACTCCTTAATGTCGACACGCATGCGCTTGATCGCCTCATTGAGCGCGGTTTCGATCATGTCGGCCTTCGGATAGGCCGAGAAGCTCGGCGGCGTGCGCACATGGTCGGCGTAGATGGTGGTGTATCGATGCGGCAGCAAAGACGGCCCGAACACGCTGATGACAGCGATGAAGGCAAGATAATACAGGCTGAACATGGCGGCGCGATTGGCCTTGAGCCGTGCCCAGGCATCGCCCCACAGGGAGCGGCCGACGACGGCCGGAGCGGTGGCTGCGATGTCAGTCATAGCGCACCCTCGGATCGACGAAGGCATACATGACGTCGACGATCAGGTTGAAGACGATGGTGAACAGCGCGATCACCACCACAGTGCCCATGACCAGCGTGTAGTCGCGGTTGAGCGCGGCATCGACGAAATAGCGGCCGATGCCGGGAATGGAAAAGATCGTCTCGACGATGATCGAACCGGTGAGGAGCGCGGCAGCCGCCGGGCCGGTGAAGGAGACGATCGGCAGTATGGCGCCGCGCAGCGCATGCTTGACGATGACCGACCAGTCCGACAGGCCGAGCGCGCGTGCGGTGCGGATGTGGTGAGAGCGCAACGATTCGATCATCGAGCCGCGCATCAGGCGGGCAACGATGGCGATCTGCGGCAAGGCGAGCGTCAGTACCGGCCCGACCTTGTTGAGCAGGGCGCCATCGCCCCAGCCGCCGATCGGCAGCAGCTTCCAGGTCAGACCGAACAAAAGCTGGATCACCGGGGCGATGACGAAGGTCGGGATGGTGCTGCCGGCGGCGGCCAGCGCGATCACCGAATAGTCGGCAAGCTTGTTCTGGTTGAGCGCGGCAACAGTGCCGAGGAGGCCGCCGAGCAGCAGTGCCAGGACGAGGGCCGAGGCGCCGATCTGGATTGAAACGGGCAGGCCCCTGGCAAACAATTCGGTGACGGTGAAATCCGGCATGTTGTAGCTCGGACCGAAATTGCCGCGCAGCAGATTGCCGAGATAGTGGACATATTGCAGCCAGAGCGGGTCGTTGAGGCCGAACTGCGCTTCAAGATTGGCCTTGATCTCGGGGCTCAGGCCCCGCTCCTGATTGAACGGGCCGCCCGGCGCGACACGTATCAGGAAGAACGCCATGGTCACGATGACGAACAGCGTCGGGATGGCGGTCAGGAGCCGCCGGAATACGTATCGCAGCATCGGTTCCCCGCTTGACCTAGAGCGACGTGCGTCCACTTGGACGCACAAAGTACGCTCTAGCGCTTCAATCTTCGCATCGTGCTTCCCGAAAATCGATTCGGATTTTCGGGCCGATGCGATGGCAAACCGGAGCCGCCGCCCCTAACGCATGACCCGAACCGAAGGTTCCGAAAGGATCACGCGCAAAATCAAGGCGTTACAGCGCCCTGTGCGCGTCCCGAAGGACGCGCGGCGCTGTAAAGGAGCGGCAGTCCGGCCAAGGAGATCAGTCCTTGGAGATGAAGCGGGACGGATGCACGTCCATAACGTTATCCTCGAAGCCATGAAGCTTCGGAGATACGATATCCTTGTAGCTATAGTAGAGAAGCGGGATGTTGCCGACCTCGTCGACGAGGATGCGCTCGGCCTCGGCGAGTTCTTTCATGCGCTCTTCGGGCTTGCCGCCGGCGGCGGCAGCCTCGTCCATAGCCTTCTCGAATTCCGGGCTGTTGTAGCCCGAATAGTTGTTGCCGCTTGCCTTGCGGGAGATGCCGAGGAAGGTTTCCGGATCCTTGTAATCCGCAATCCAGCCGGCACGCGCCACGTCGTAGTCGCCCTTCTGCTCAAGGAAGGAGTAGTGGGTCTTGGTGTCGGTGTTGAGCAGCGTGACTTCGACTCCGAGCGGCTTCAACTGCTCCTGGATGGCGACCGCAGTGTTCTTGTGGTTTTCCGACGTGTTGTAGCGGATTTCCATCTTCAGCGGTTTCTCGGGCGTATAGCCAAGCTTCTCGAGTACCTTCTTGGCCTCATCCTCGCGGTCGATCTGCGACATCTCCGCGTATTTGGCCAATGCCGGCGTATAGCCCTCAATGCCTGGAGGCACCATCGAATAGCCGGGCAGCATTGAGTTCTGCCAGACCTTTTCGGCAAGGAAATCGCGGTCGACTGCCATGGAGATGGCATTGCGCAGTTCGACGTTGTCCCACGGGGCCTTGTCGGTCTTGATCGCAAAATAGTAGGTGCCGAGGTAAGGCCCGACGCGAATCTGATCGCCAAACTTGGCCTTGAGGTCGGCAAGCTGCTCGGTCGGGAGGTCGTCGTAGCTGTCGAGTTCGCCGGCCTCGAAGCGCTTCATCGCCGACGAACGATCTTCGGTCGGGATGTAGTTGACGACGTCGAGCTTGACGCTTGCAGCATCCCAGAATTTCGGATTCTTGACCAGTTTGATGTGGTCATTGGGAACCCACTCCGCCAGTGTAAAGGCGCCGTTCGAGACCAAATTGCCCGGCTTGATCCAATCGGCGCCGAGCTTGTCAATGGAGGCCTTGCTGACCGGAAAAGTCGCCTGGTGGGTCAGCATTTCGAGGAAATAGGGCGTGGGCGCCTTCAGCGTCACTTCCAGAGTATTTGCGTCGATTGCCTTGACGCCCATCTCCTCGGGCTTGGCGTTCTTGGTGTTCACCTCCTCGGCGTTCTTCACGGGATAGAGCATCGAGGCGTATTCGGCGCCGGTGGCCGGATCTTCCAGCCGATGGAAAGCGTAGACGAAGTCATCTGCCGTCACCGGAGCGCCATCCGACCAGACGGCGTCCTTGCGCAGCTTGAAGGTGTAGACGGTGCCGTCGTCCGATACTGTCCAACTTTCGGCGGCGCCCGGGATGAGGTTCGCCTTTGCGTCCTGCATGGTCAGCCCCTGAAACAGGTCACGCAAAACATTGGCTTCGTAGATTGTCGAGGTCTTGTGCGGGTCGAGCGACTCCGATTCGGCGGCGCTGCCGCGGTTATAGACGACCTCGGCGAAGGCCGGCGCGTAGAACGTGCCGGCGGCCAAGGCCATGGTTGTGGCGAACACCGTCGCCTTCAGCATGTTTTTCAGCATGAAGTTCTCCCTGTCGAGGCGGCCCTTTAGCTACGCCTCTTGAGTGTTGACGCCCCGAAACCGATTAGATGGTCCCTTTGAGCGCGCCGCCGGTTCCCTCTCCGGCAGCTGGTGGCCAAACAGTAACGTGGCAATTTTTTATTTCAACAGACTCGTGAGGTCACCCTAAGTAAGGCGCGCTGACAGCCACTTCGCGGCCGGCAGAACAGCAGTCGAAACCATGGACTTGGCTTCGTTTCCCAACACTTCAAGCATTCGGCACCGGCAGGAAATCTGTCGTCTATTCCGCTTTGGCGAAAGGTCTTAAGCCGTCTTTAAGCAACCATGGATTACATCTTCGCGGGCTTCGGTATGTCTCGATGGGCGAAGGAAATGAACAGCGCAGAAACTGAGAAAATCTCTATAAAGCGGCGCAATACGCGCCAGCTAAGACTCAAATTATGCCAATTTAGAGAACAGTCCGGAACTTCCGCCATCGAATTCGCGCTGCTTTCGCCCATTTTCATCTTGCTTTTGCTCGGAATGGTTGCATACGGTATCTATTTTGGTGCAAGCAACTCCGTGCAGCAAATCGCAGCGGACGCCGCCCGCACGGCGATAGCGGGGCTGAATGAAGGCGAGCGCCAGGCACTGGTGACCAGTTTCGTCAACACCGATGCCGGCGGATATCCGTTCGTCGATTCCACCAAGCTGACCTATCACGCCAAGGACAGCACAGCCGACGGAAACCAGTTCGTCGTGTCCATCCAATACGATGCCCGTAACTTGCCGGTCTGGAATCTGTTCCCGGCGCTGCCCATGCCTGGAACCACGATCTCACGCGAGTCGACAATACGGGTCGGAGGCATCTGAATGTCGGAAACTTTGCCGGGGAGGATCGGCCGGGCCGCCCGCTCGATGCTTGGCGACCTGAGGGCGAACTTCACCGTCATGACGGCGCTGTGCGCGCCGTTCGCGCTGGCGCTGGCCGCCTTCGCCATCGATGAAGGCTCGATCTATGTGGAGCGCCGCGAGGCTCAGTCGCTGGTCGATCTTGCGGCAATCACCGCCGCCTCCAACATCAACAACATTGAGGCGGCGGTGGTGACCACGCTCGGCGACAACGGAATGCCGGGTATCGTTGTTCAGAAGGCAGGGCAGACGATCGCCCCTGCCCTCGGGAAAACCGTCGTGTCGGTCACCGCCGGCCGATATTCACCAGAGTCGTCGCTCGGCGTCGACAAGCGTTTCGAGGCCGGCAAGACGCCCTACAACGCCGTCCATGTCACGCTGAAAAAGATTCCTGCCCGCTATTTCGCAAGTTCGCTTATCCCTACGCCGGTCATCGGCACCCAAGCCGTTGCCAGCGTAGCGCCGCAGGCGATGTTCTCAGTCGGGTCCAGGCTGCTCAGCGTCAATGGCGGCATCCTCAACGCTCTTCTCAGCAAGCTCCTGGGCGGCAACATTTCACTCAGCGTGATGGACTACAACGCGCTGATCGCTGCCGACGTCAACCTGCTTTCATTCTTCGACGCACTTGCCGTCCAGTTGCAGCTGACAGGTGTCAGCTATTCGGAGGTGCTGGCTTCGAAAGCGACGGTGGGCCAGATAGCCACCGCCATGGCTGATGTTTCACCCGTTGGCAGCACCAGCAAGCTTGCTTTGCAGACAATCGCGTCAAGGACCACCAGCACGGTCAAGATACAGCTCAATCACCTTGTCGACCTTGGATCAATGGGCCAACTCGGCCTCGGACAACAGTCGGCCGGTTTTTCTGTCGACGCTAGCGCCATGGGTATGCTGACCACCGCCGCTGCACTGGCCAACGGCTCGAAGCAGGTCGAGCTCAATCTCGGAGCCACCATTCCGGGGCTTACCTCGACCACGCTTGCCATCGCCATCGGCGAACCTGCGCAATTCTCGCCGTGGCTGACAATCGGCGAGAAGGGCGCCGTGGTGCGCACGGCGCAGACACGAATTAAGCTGGTTGCGTCCGTCGGTATCGGCAATTCGAATCTCGGAGGCGGCACCACTCTCCTTGCCGTCAATCTTCCGCTGCATATCGAAGTGGCCTACGCCGAGGCGAAGCTGACTGACATCAGCTGCCCGACGGGGCGCCCGGACAGTTTGGAGGTTTCCATAGCGGCACGCCGCGGGCGTTGCCTCGCTGCATCTTGCCGCCAGCGATGCCGACAGCAGCCCCACCGCCTTTGCCGATTTCAGCAATCCACAATCGTTCTCTAATGCCCAGATCGCGGCAGTGAGGCTTTTGCTCATTCCATTGCTGTCGGTGAACGGGTCTGCAGCGCTTGATATCACCAACAACGATCCGACGACATTGACCTTCAACAGCACCGAAATCGCCAACAGGACGATAAAGACCGTTTCTACGAAAAACCTGACGCAATCCCTCACCACATCGCTTGTCGATGAACTGTCGCTCTCGATCAATGCGCTGGGACTAGGGCTGCTGAACGTAACCGCCCTGCTTGGAACGGTAAAGCCGGCGGTGATTGCGGCTCTGAACGCCGTGACGGCGCCGGTCGACGAATTGGTTTATAACGTGCTTGCGGCACTGGGCGTGCATGTCGGCGAGGCAGATGTCCGGGTCATGGGCGCGACTTGCGGGCGCTCCGTGCTCGTTCAATGAGCTGGCAAATGAGAGACATCAGCCGGCTCGTCCGAGGAAGCAGCCCAAGGGCGGCAGCGACAGAATTTTTCCCTGCAAGGCGGCACCAGCGCCAAGATCGATCGTCTCTGCGACATCGATACCCTGCGGCAACGGCCATTTGGCCGGCCCCTCGGCGAAATTGAAGAGGCAGAGCAGCTTCTCGCCGCCGCCTTCGCGAATGAAGGCAAGCACATCGCCCTCGGCATCGAGAAAGCGGATCGAACCCTGTACCAGCGCGGCATGCTGCCTGCGCAACGCAAGCATCGCCCGATAGCTGGCCAGAACCGACTTTTCCTCGCCGTTCTGGATATCGACCGCGCGGGCGCGATGGCTTTCCGGGATCGGAAGCCACGGCTTGCCTGTTGAAAACCCGGCGTTCCCGGCGCCTTTCTCCCAGACCATCGGCGTGCGGCATCCATCCCTGCCCTTGAACCCGGGCCAGAAGCGGATGCCGTATGGATCGCGCAGATCCTCGAACGCCAATTCGGCTTCCTCGAGCCCGAGATCCTCGCCCTGATAGAGGCAGATCGATCCACGCAGGCATGACAGCAGCGCGATCGAGAATTTCGCCACCGCCTCCGGATTGCCGCCGGGCCTTGTCCAGCGCGTCACGTGGCGCCCGACATCGTGGTTGGAAAACGCCCAGCAGACCCAGCCGTCGGAGACAGCACTCTCGAACGCTTCGACGCATCCGCGCACGTGTGCGGCCGAGAATTGCGGTCCGAGCAGGTCGAATGTGTAGCACATGTCGAGCTTGTCGCCGCCGCTGGTATAGGCGGCGAGCGTCTGCAAGGAACGGGTTTCGTCGCCAACCTCACCGACAGCGGCACGGCCCTCATATTCGTCGAGCAGCGCCCGAAAACGCTTGAGGAAAGCGAGGTTTTCGGGCTGCGTCTTGTCGAACAGATGCTCCTGATAGAGGTAGGGATTGGTTTCGGTATTGGTGCCGGCAACGCTCGATGCGAAAGGCGGATTGCTGCGCAGCCAGCGGTCATGGACATAGTAGTTGACCGTATCGAGCCGAAACCCGTCGACGCCGAGCTCCAGCCAAAACCGCACCGTTTCCAGCAGGGCGTCCTGAACCTCCGGATTGTGGAAATTGAGGTCCGGCTGCGAGGCGAGGAAATTGTGCATGTAATATTGCCTGCGGGTCGCGTCCCACTCCCAGGCTGGGCCGCCGAAGACCGACAGCCAGTTGTTGGGCGCGGTGCCGTCAGGCCTCGGATCGGCCCAGACATACCAGTCCGCCCTGGGGTTATCGCGGCTCGCGCGGCTTTCGACGAACCATTCGTGCCGGTCGGACGAATGCGACAGGACCTGGTCGATAATGACTTTCAGGCCGAGACGGTGCGCCTCGGCGACCACCGCGTCGAAATCCTCTGATGTGCCGAACATCGGATCGACGGCTGTATAGTCGGATACGTCGTAGCCCATATCGGCCATCGGCGACTTGAAGAAGGGCGACAGCCAGACGGCGTCGGCGCCAAGCGATGCAACATGAGCCAGCCTTGAGGCAACGCCGCGCAGATCGCCGCTGCCGTCCCCTGTCGTGTCCTGGAAGGAGCGCGGGTAGATCTGGTAGATGACGCAGCCGCGCCACCACTCGACGTTGTCACTTGCCACCGCCGTTCTCCTTTATCTGAGCCTGCGCGGCTTTGTGTTCGATCATGAAAATCAGCGTTCGCCCTGGCACAGGCCGTGAAATTCCTGCTGCGCCGCCCGGTGTTTCGATGGCTGGCTCCCAGCGAAATCCGTCGCGCTCCGGCAGCGTGAACATACACGCCCGGCGATCGCCATTGATGACCACGGCAAGGCGGCAATCATCGCCGCCGAGCATCATGACCAGGCGGTACCGCCCCGGATCGTGCCAGCCTGCCTCGTCGAGCGGCGTGCCGGTTTCAGTGAGCCAGACGACGCCCGGTTTTTCTGATCCCGGCGGCGGCTCTCCGGTCAGGAAGCGCGTGTCGGAAAGCGCCGGCACGGAACGACGCATCGCGGCGAGCAAAACGGCGTATTGTTCCAGCGCCTGGTCGCGCCCGGCCCAGTCGAGCCAGGTGATCTCGTTGTCCTGCGCATAGGCGTTGTTGTTGCCCTTCTGGGTGCGGCCGAATTCGTCTCCGGCCGTCAGCATGATCGTGCCGCGCGAGGCAAACAGCGTGGCCAGCAGCGCACACTGGTCATCGAAACGGGCCGTAACGATCGCCCGGTCGCCGGTCTCACCCTCGACGCCATTGTTCCAGGACAGGTTGTCGTTGTGGCCATCGCGGTTCTGCTCGCCATTGGCCTCATTGTGCTTGTGCTCATAGGCAACAATGTCGGCCAGCGTCATGCCGTCATGCGCGGCGATGAAATTGACGCTGCGGCTTATCTGCTGGCCTGCCCTGGCAAACACGTCGGACGAGCCGGCAAGCCGGGTGGCGAGCGCGCCGACCATGCCGCTATCGCCGCGCCAGAACCGGCGGATGTCGTCGCGATATCTGTCGTTCCATTCGAGGAAGGGCGGCGGAAAATTGCCAAGCTGATAGCCGTCCGGGCCGATATCCCAGGGCTCGGCGATTAGCACCCGGCCGCCGAGGACCGGATCGTTCCGAATAGCCCTCAGCAACGGTGCCTCGGCGTCGAATACGCCATCGACCCGACCCAGAATGGACGCAAGATCGAAGCGGAAACCGTCGACGCCGGCATGGCAGACAAAGTGACGAAGCGTGTCGAGGACCATTTCCTGGACGACCGGATGATCGCAAGCGACGGTGTTGCCGGTGCCGGTGTCGTTAGCCAAGCTGCCGTCCGGCCAATGCCGGTAGTAGGCGCGGCTGTCGAGGCCGCGCAGCGACAGCGTCGGCCCAAGCCTGTCGCTTTCGCCGGTGTGATTGAAGACAAGATCGAGGATGACGCCGATGCCGGTCGCACGCAGCGTGGCAACCGTCTGCCGCAATTCCGCGAGACCGCCGGGCGCGAGGCGCGGATCGAGCGCCATGAAGGTCACGGGATTGTAGCCCCAGGCATTACGCAGCCCGAGCGCCGGCAAATGCCGCTCATCGATCGATGCCGTCGCCGGCATCAGTTCAACCGCCCCGACTCCGAGCTTTTTCAGGTGCTCGACGATAGCCGGATGGGCAAGCGCTGCAATCGTCCCGCGCTGGGGCTTCGGGATGTCCGGATGCAGCATGGTGAAGGCGCGCACCGGAACTTCGTAGATCAGACCACCGGGCTGGAATAGCGGCGGCAAGGCAGGCACCGGTTGCGGCAGGGTGGCGGCAATCGCCTTCGGCAGCAGCGGTGCAGTGTCCGTGCCCTCGCCCCGACGCGCGGCGAGCCTGCCGTCATAGACATAGGGCCTGTCGATTTCGACGGCATAGGGGTCGACCAGCAGCTTGTCGGGATCGAACCAGAGCCCTTTCTCGGGCGCATAGTCGCCATCGGCGCGAAACCCGTATCGAGTGCCGGCAGCGAGGCCGGCAACGAAAAGCGCGTGAATGCCCTCGCCTTCCAGCTGGAGTTCGAGCCGGTCGATCTCCCGGGTCCCTTCATCATCGAAGATCGAGACCCATATGCGCCGAGCCGACGAGGACCATGCGGCGAAGCGAACGCCTTCTTTGGCGATGATTGCGCCGAGCTGGCTCACGCGCACTCACAACAGCAGATCGTAGACGGTTTGAGCGGTTGGCAGGTTGGCTCCCCCTTCTCCCCTTCTTGTGGGAGAAGGGGGAGCCGAAGGCGACGGATGAGGGGTGCTCCAGCCTGGCACCTACGACGATCCGTCCAACACCCCTCAACCGTCTCGGCGCTACGCGCCAATCCACCTTCTCCCACAAGGGGAGAAGGAAAGGCGCGCCGCGCCAGCTTCACGTAATCACGCTCGGCTTGACGCGGCCGGTATGGCTACGAATCCCGGCGATATCATCGGCTGCCGCAATCAAGTCGGCAAGCGCCTCCTGCGTGTCGAGATCGTGCCTGGACTTGTCCGGCTCGTAGCGCTCGATATAGACACGCAGCGTCGCCCCCGAGGTACCGGTGCCGGAGAGACGGAAGACGACGCGCGATCCGCCTTCGAATAGCACCCTGATGCCCTGGTTCCTGGCTATCGAGCCGTCGACCGGGTCATGGTAAGCGAAATCGTCGGCGCTGGCGATCTTCATGCCGCGCACGCTGGTGCCGGGCAAGGAAGCGAGTTTCACCCGCAATTCGTCGACCAGCGCATTGGCCCGGTTGGTCTCGATCTCCTCGTAGTCATGGCGCGAGTAGTAATTGCGGCCATAGGCGGCCCAGTGCTCGGTGACGATCTGCTTGGCGCTTTCGCCGCGGGCAGCAAGGATATTGAGCCACAAAAGCACGGCCCACAGCCCGTCCTTTTCGCGGACATGGTTGGAACCGGTTCCGGCGCTTTCCTCGCCGCAGATCGTTGCCATGCCGGCATCGAGCAGATTGCCGAAGAATTTCCAGCCCGTCGGCGTTTCATAGATGCCGATGCCGAGCTTTTCGGCGACGCGATCGGCCGCACCGCTGGTCGGCATCGAACGCGCAATGCCCTTCAGGCTGGCCTTGTAGCCCGGCGCCAGATGGGCGTTCGCGGCGAGCATGGCCACCGAGTCCGACGGGGTGACGAAAATGCCTTTGCCGATGATCAGGTTGCGGTCGCCGTCGCCATCGGAAGCAGCGCCAAAATCCGGCGCGTCCGGTCCCATCATCTCGTCATAGAGGTGCTTTGCGTGGACCAGGTTCGGATCTGGATGGTGGCCGCCGAAATCCGGCAGGGGAATGAAGTTGCGGGCGGTGCCGTTCGGCGCGCCGAGCCGGTTCTCCAGGATCTCCTTGGCGTAGGGACCAGTCACGGCATGCATTGCGTCGAAGCGCATGCGGAAACCCGATTTGAACAGTGCGCGCAAGGCATCGAAATCGAACAGGCTTTCCATCAGCTCGGCATAATCGGCGACCGGGTCGACCACCTCGACCGTCATGCCGCCCGCCTCGACCGTGCCGATCGTGTCGAGATCGACCGTGCCGATGTCGGCGATCTTGAAGCTCGAAATCATCTTGGTCTTGGCGAAGATCGCGTCGGTCAGCTTTTCCGACGCCGGCCCGCCATTGCCGGCATTGTATTTGATGCCAAAATCCTCGTGCGGGCCGCCCGGATTGTGGCTGGCCGACAGGATGATGCCGCCGAAGGTCTTGTATTTGCGAATAATGTTGGAAGCGGCCGGCGTCGACAGGATGCCGCCCTGCCCGACCATCACCTTGCCGAAGCCATTGGCCGCCGCCATGGCGATGGCCTTCTGGATGACCTCGCGATTGTAGAAGCGGCCGTCGCCGCCGATCACCAGGGTCTTGCCCCTAAATCCGTCCAGCGCATCGAAGATGGACTGGATGAAGTTCTCGGCATAGTGCTCCTGCTGGAACACCGGCACTTTCTTGCGCAGCCCGGAAGTGCCGGGCTTCTGGTCTAAGTAGGGTTTGGTGGCGACGGTGCGTATCATGCGTCAGACAGCCCTTTTTGAAAGCAGCAAGCGATAGAGTTCGAGATATTTTTGCGCGCTTTTGTCCCACGACACATCGGCCTTCATGCCTTGCCGCTGCATCGACGTCCAGATCGTGGGGTTGGCGTGCGCTTCCACCAGCCGGCGGATGGCGTGCAGCAAGGCGCCGGAATCTGCGGGCGCGAACTGGAAGCCGGTCGCCACACCTGCCGAAACGGCCGCTTCATTGGCGTCAATGATCGTGTCGGCAAGACCGCCGGTGCGGGCAACGACCGGCACGCAGCCATAGCGCAGGCCGTAAAGCTGCGTCAGTCCGCAAGGCTCGAAGCGCGATGGGATGACGATGGCATCGCAGCCGCCCTGCATGGTGTGGGAAAGCGCCTCGTCGTAACCGATGACGACGCCGATGCGACCGCGATGGCGGGCGGTGGCGGCCAGCAGCGCGCCTTCGAGGCCGGCATCGCCCGACCCCAGGATCGCCAGGCGCGCACCCCTGGCAACGATCCCGTCGACGGCCGCTGCCAGTATGTCCATGCCCTTCTGCCAAGTCAGCCGGCTGATGACGCAGACGATCGGACTGTCGTCGCGGTCGAGATTGAAACGATCCTCGACGGCGGTCCGGTTGGGGTGCCGCGCCTTCAATGTCTTGGCCGTGTAGTTGGAGACCAGATGCTTGTCGGTTTCAGGGTTCCATATCTCGGTGTCGATGCCATTGACGATGCCATAGAGATCGACGGACCGCATGTTGATGAGGCCATCGAGCCCCATGCCGAATTCCGGCGAGCGGATCTCCTGCGCATAGGTCGGGCTGACTGTGGTGATGGCCCAGGCAGCCTGCAGGCCAGCCTTGAGGAAACCGACGCCGCCATAATATTCGACGCCCTCGAGCGCCATGGCCGCCGCCGGCAAACCGAGTTCGCCAAAGATGCCGGCGCCGAACTGACCCTGGAAAGCGAGGTTGTGGACGGTGATCATCGACGGTGTGCCGACCGCCTTGCCATAGCGCATATAGGCCAGCGTCATCGCCGATTGCCAATCATGGGCATGGACGATCTCCGGCTGGTAGCCCGAGATGGCGCCGCCGGCGATGTCGCCACCAGCCTGGCTCAAACCCGCGAAACGCCGCCAATTGTCCGGCCAGTCGGCGCCGGCCGCATTGCCATAGGGGCCGCCGGGACGGTCGAACAGATGCGGCGCGTCGAGCACGAACAGGTCGAGCCCGGCGATCTGGACGGCATGGACCGAAGCCTTGCCGCCTTGCAGCAGCGGATAGTGGTGTACGGGTTTTTTCTTCTTGAAGGCCTCCATGACCTGGGGATAGCCGGGCACAAGCGTGCGCATCGCCACGCCCTTGCCGGCGAGCGCGATGGGCAACGCGCCGGTCACGTCGGCAAGCCCGCCAGTCTTGATCAGAGGGAATATTTCGGGCGTAACCGACAGAACCTGCATTCATTACAATCCCAGCTTGTCGATCATGGCCTGCGTGACGAGGCAGATGCCCTTTTCGGAAACGCGGAAGCGCTTGGCGTCGAGGACGGGATCCTCGCCGACCACGAGGCCTTCGGGAATCCTGACACCATGATCGATCACCACGCGCTTCAATCTCGCGCTGCGGCCGACGTGGCAGTCGGGCAGCATGACGACGTCCTCGAGCGTCGAATAGGAGTTGATGCGTGCGCCGGTGAAGATCAGGCTTCGCTTCAGCGAAGCGCCCGAGACAATGCAATCTCCCGAGACGAGCGAGGATACCGCCGAGCCACGGCGGCCATCCTCGTCATGCACGAACTTTGCCGGCGGCTTCAGCTCGGCATAGGTCCAGATCGGCCAGTCGCGGTCGTAGAGGTCGAGCTCCGGCGTGATGTCGGTCAGGTCGATATTGGCTTCCCAATAGGCGTCAACTGTTCCGACATCGCGCCAGTAGGCCTCGTTCTCTGCGTTCGAGCGCACGCAGGACTTGGCGAAGCGATGGGCGATCGCCTTCCCGTGCTCGACGACATAGGGGATGATGTCCTTGCCGAAGTCGCGGCTTGAGCCCGGTTCGGCCGCGTCGCGGCGCAGTTGCTCCATCAGGAACTTGGTCTTGAACACGTAGATGCCCATCGAGGCCAGGGCAAAATCCGGCTTGTCGGGAATGCCGGGCGGATCGGCGGGTTTCTCGATGAAGGAGATGATGGTGTCCTTCTTGTCGACATGCATGACGCCGAAGCCGGTCGCCTCCATGCGCGGCACTTCGAGGCAGCCGACGGTGACGTCGGCGCCGGCGTCGACATGCTGGCGAAGCATCAGTTCGTAATCCATCTTGTAGACGTGATCGCCGGCCAGGATGACCATGTATTCGGGGTCGTAGGCCTCGATGATGTCGATGTTCTGGTAGACGGCATCGGCCGTCCCCTCATACCATTGCGTTTCCGATACGCGCTGGCTGGCCGGCAGGATGTCGAAGCTCTCGTTGCGCTCGGGGCGCAGGAAGTTCCAGCCGCGCTGCAGGTGGCGGATCAGCGAGTGTGCCTTGTACTGGGTGGCGACGCCGAGGCGGCGAATACCGGAATTGAGCGCATTGGAGAGCGCAAAATCGATGATGCGCGTCTTGCCACCGAAATAGACCGCGGGCTTGGCGCGCCGGTCGGTCAACTCCCTCAGGCGGCTGCCACGGCCGCCGGCCAGAACATAGGCCATGGCATCGCGCGCCAGCGGCTGGGTCCGTTTTATCTCTGCCATTTTTATCCTCCCAAGTTACGCGCTGCGAGACATCGCTCAGTCCGGAGCAAGTTCGAGCATGATCGTCGACAGCGGCGGCAACAGCATCGTCGCCGAGATGCCTCCTCCTTCCGCCCGAGCCTCGACGGCACCGCCATTGCCCTTGCCGGAACCGCCATAGTCGGTGGCGTCCGTGTTGATGATCTCGCGCCATCTTCCAGCCGTCGGCAACGGCACGCGATAATCATCACGCGGCACCGGTGTGAAATTGGAGATGACGGCGACCGGGTTTCCGCCCGGCGCGCTGCGCAGCCAGGCAAAGACAGAGTTCGCGCTATCGTCGACGATCAGCCAGGAAAAGCCCTCCGGCTCGCAATCGCGCGCATGCAACGCCGGGCGTGAGCGGTAGAGATAGTTGAGATCGCGCACCGTCTGCCAGACGCCGCGATGGGCCCGGAAATCGAGCAGGTTCCAGTCGAGTGCGCGCGCCTCGCTCCACTCGCGGCGCTGGGCGAATTCCTGCCCCATGAACAACAGCTTCTTGCCGGGGTAGCCCCACATGAAGGCGTAGTAGGCGCGCAATGTTGCGAATTTCTGCCAGTCGTCGCCGGCCATCTTGCTAAGCAGCGTCCCCTTGCCGTGCACGACCTCGTCATGGGAGAGCGGCAGCACGAAATTCTCTGAGAAGGCGTAGACCAGGCCGAAGGTGATGTCGCCGTGGTGATGCTTGCGAAAAATCGGCTCTTTGAAGAAATACTCCAGCGTGTCGTGCATGAAGCCCATGTTCCACTTGAAGCCGAAACCCAGCCCGCCCTCATGCACCGGCTGCGAAACTTTTGGCCATGAGGTCGATTCCTCGGCGATCGTCATCACACCCGGATGATGGCCGTAGACTTCCTTGTTCATCCTCTGGAGGAAGCTGACCGCCTCAAGGTTTTCGCGCCCACCTTTTTCGTTGGGAATCCATTCGCCGGCCTTTCGCGAATAGTCGAGGTAGAGCATCGAAGCCACGGCATCGACGCGCAAACCGTCGACATGGTATTTCTCGGCCCAAAACAGCGCATTGTTGACCAAGAATGAGACCACCTCCCGCCGGCCGAAATTGTAGATCGCGGTGTTCCAGTCGGGATGGAAGCCCTTGCGCGGGTCGGCATGCTCATAGAGCGCGGTGCCGTCGAAATTGGCCAGGCCATGCGCATCCACCGGAAAATGCGCCGGCACCCAGTCGAGGATAACGCCGACGCCGGCGCGGTGGGCGCCGTCGACGAACCGGGCAAAACCGTCCGGATCGCCGAAGCGGGCCGACGGCGCGTAGAGGCCCGTCGTCTGGTAACCCCAGGACGGGTCATAGGGATGTTCGGAGATCGGCATGAATTCGATATGGGTGAAGCCCGTGTCGACGACGTACGGGATCAGCCGGCCGGCAAGCTCGTCCCATGACAGGAAGCTGCCGTCGTCGTGAAGCTGCCAGGAGCCGGCGTGGACCTCGTAGATCGACACCGCCTCGCGCCTGGGATCGGCATTGCGCCAGAAATTGCGGTGCGCCTCGTCACCCCATTGATGCACCGGCGGAAGCGCCGTCACCGAAGCGGTGGCCGGGCGCAGTTCGGACTTGAAAGCGAACGGATCGGCCTTCAGCGGCAGCCTCACGCCATCGGGCCCGATGATCTCGTATTTGTAGGGCCGGCCAGCGGCGATGTCGGGAATGAACAACTCCCAGATGCCAGTGTCGCGGCGGACGCGCATCGTATGCCTGCGGCCGTCCCATTCGTTGAAGTCGCCGACCACCGAAACGCGCCTTGCATTGGGCGCCCAGACGGCGAAATGCACGCCGGACGCACCCTCGTGATCGATGAGATGCGCGCCGAGCTTGTCGAACAGCCTGAGGTGCGAACCTTCGGCGATGTAATAGTCGTCCAGCGGACCCAGTACCGGACCGAACGAATAGGGATCGGTCAGCCACCAGTCACCGCCGGCATTGCGCGCGTGATAGCGCAGCGGCTGACGCTTTCTGAGCGACAGGCTGCCCTCGAAGAAGCCGCCTTCGTCGCGCTTGGAGAGTTCGCCGGCGTTCTTGCCGGTCAGCGTGTAGGCAGTGACGAACTCGGCATGAGGAACGAAGCAGCGGGCGACAAAGCCCTTGTCAACCTCGTGCACACCCAGCACAGCGAAAGGGTCGCCATGCGTGCCAGCGACAATTGCCGCGACATCACCGGCTGACGCCAGTCCATCCGGCCCGCTTGTCGCAGCGGTCGCGCGCGGCTTCCTCATCAGGCAGTGACCCTCCCCGGACCACGTTGTTCGTGGCCTCATGCAATCATATCAGACGGGCACGTTCCAGATTTCTTTCGCATATTGGCGGATCGTGCGGTCGGACGAGAACCAGCCGACGCGGGCGACATTGCGGATTGCCTTGGCGTACCAATCCGGGCTGTTGCGCCAGACGGAGTCGACATCACGCTGGGTTGAGGTGTAGGCATCGAAATCCGCGGCGACCATGAACCAGTCGCTCTGGTAGAGACCGTTCATCAGGTCGCGATAGCGTTCCGGATCGTCAGGCGAAAAGACGCCCGACGAAACAGCAGCCACTGCCTGCGCCAGTTCGGGAGAGGCTTCGATCACCGATCGCGGATCGTAGCCGTTGCTACGCCGCTCGGCGACCTCTTCGGTGGTCAGGCCGAAAATGAAGATGTTGTCGTCGCCGACGCATTCCTTGATCTCGACATTGGCGCCGTCGAGCGTGCCGATGGTCAGCGCACCGTTCAGCGCGAACTTCATGTTGCCGGTGCCGGAGGCTTCCATGCCGGCAGTCGATATCTGCTCTGAAAGATCGGCGGCCGGCATCATAATCTCGGCCAGGCTGACATTGTAGTTCGGCACGAACACCACTTTGAGCAAGCCGCGAACGGCCGGGTCGCGGTTGATAACCTTGGCGACGTCGTTGGCGAGTTTGATGATCAGCTTGGCGTTATGATAGCTGGGCGCCGCCTTACCGCCGAAGAACTTGACGCGAGGCATCCAGTTGCGCTCGGGATGGGAGCGGATCTGGTCGTAGAGGGCGACTGTTTCGAGGATGTTCAGGAGCTGGCGCTTGTATTCGTGGATGCGCTTGATCTGGATGTCGAACAGCGCCGAGGGATCGACCTTGATGCCGAGGCGGTCGGCCACGAGGTTGGCAAGCTTGGCCTTGTTCGCCCGCTTGACTGCCGCGAACCTGTCGCGGAAGGCGGCGTCGTCGGCAAAGGCATCGAGCTCTTTGATCGCGTCTATATCGTCGAGGAAGCGGTCGCCGATCGCCTCGCGGGTGAGCGCGGTGAGACCGGGATTGCACTGGATCAGCCAGCGCCTCGGCGTGATGCCGTTGGTCTTGTTGTTGATGCGGTCGGGGTAGAGCCGGTGGAGCTCGGCAAACACCGTTTCCTTCATCAGCTCGGTGTGAAGGGCAGAGACGCCGTTGATCGAGTGCGAGCCGACAAACGCCAGATTGCCCATGCGCACGCGGCGCTCGCCGTTTTCCTGTATCAGCGAGATTTGACTGATCTGCTCGTCAGAAAACTGGTCGGAGGCGCGCGCCTCCAGCAGCACTTCTGCGTTGATGGCGTAGACGATCTGCATATGGCGCGGCAACAGCCGCTCGAACAGCGGCACCGGCCAGCTTTCGAGCGCCTCTGGAAGCAGCGTATGGTTGGTATAGCCGAAAGTGCGCTTGGTGATGCTCCAGGCCTGGTCGAAATCCATGCCGTGGACATCCATCAACAGGCGCATCAGCTCGGGCACTGCGATGGCCGGATGGGTGTCGTTCAGATGGATCGCCGCCTTGTCGGGCAGCGACTGCAGGTCGCCATACTGGCTGAGATGACGCTGAATGATATCCTGCAACGATGCGGTGGAAAAGAAATACTCTTGCCTGAGCCGCAGCTCCTGACCGGCCTTGTGGGAATCAGCAGGATAAAGGACGCGCGACAAGGCATCGGCCTTGTTGCTTTCGGCGAGCGCACCGATGTGGTCGCCGGCGTTGAACTTGTCGAGCAGGATCGGATCGATCGGCATGCCGGACCAGAGCCGCAGCGTGTTGACGCGGTTGGCCCGCCAGCCAACCACCGGCGTATCGTAGGCAACCGCCAGAACATGTTCGATCGGCTTCCAGACGTGGCGCTCAAGCCTGCCGTCCTTCGAGGTGATCGATTCCACCGAGCCGCCGAAACCGACCTCGAATGAGCGTTCGCGCCGCTCGAACTCCCAGGGGTTGCCGTGATCGAGCCAGGTCTCGGGCAGCTCAACCTGCCAGCCGCCATGGATTTCCTGCCGGAACATGCCATTGGCGTAGCGAATGCCATAGCCATGCGCGGGAATGTCGACGGTTGCCATGCTTTCCATGAAGCAGGCGGCGAGCCGGCCGAGACCGCCATTGCCAAGCGCTGCATCTGGTTCGAGGGCCGCGATGAGGTCGAGGTCGACGCCGAGAGACCGCAGCGCTTCGCGCATATTGTCCATCAGGCCGAGATTGGAGAAGGCGTCGCGCATCAGGCGGCCGATGAGGAATTCCAGTGACAAGTAATAGACGCGCTTTTCCTGATGGGCGTAGGCCTCTTGCGTTGCCTGCATCCAATGATCGACGATATGGTCGCGCACGACCTTGATCGAGGCGGTGAGCCAGTCGTATTGCGTCGCGACGCTGGTACCCTTGCCGAGCCTGTATTTGAGGGCCTTCAAGACTTCGTCGGCAAGCGCCTTGGGATCGGAGTTTTCGAGAATGGGAGCTTTGGATGTCATCGCGCGCGTCATGCTGCCTCTCGTGCGGTTGCCATGATCATACCGGCTTTCACCATTCCTCCCAGCCCATGCTAGCGCATATTGTTAAGCGTTCAATCGAGTTAGATTGCCGCGGGGCAGCTTACCGAGCGGCAATTAGAAACTCAAAGGCGTCGCGTTTGGGCGGCCTCTGCGACGCGCCTTAAGTTCTTACTTATGTGCATGTCGTTGTCTCAAAACCGCTGCGCACCCTCGGTTCACGCCCGAGGGCATGCTTTTGGGCGACATGTATTTCTCTTTGATGCATGTCGTCATCCCAAAACCGCTGAGCACTTTTGGGCGATATGCATCAGGCCGCCAGTGCCGCCTCCGGCGGACGCGTCGCTCCGGTCATGAAGGCGACGGCGTCGGACATCGTATATTGCTTGGGATCGATGACGGCGAGGCGACGACCCAGCCTATGGATGTGGATGCGGTCGGCCACCTCGAAGACATGCGGCATGTTATGCGAGATAAGCACGATCGGCAGGCCGCGCTTCTTGACGTCGAGCATCAGCTCGAGCACGCGGCGGCTCTCCTTGACGCCGAGGGCGGCGGTCGGCTCGTCCATGATGACCACGCGACTGCCGAATGCGGCGGCGCGCGCCACAGCAACGCCCTGGCGCTGACCGCCGGAGAGCGTTTCGACCGCCTGGTTGATGTTCTGGATGGTCATCAGCCCCAGTTCGGAAAGCTTTTCACGGGCGATCCTTTGCATCGCCGAGCGGTCGAGCCTTCGCAGCCACCGCCCGACAAAGCCAGGTTTGCGGATCTCGCGGCCGAGAAACATGTTGTCGGCGATCGACAACGCCGGCGACAGCGCAAGGTTCTGGTAGACGGTCTCAATGCCGGCCACACGCGCCTCGATCGGTGAGCGGAAATGCACCGGCTGGCCATTGAGCTCAATCGTGCCTGAGTCCGGAATGACCGCCCCGCACAGCGCCTTGACCAGCGTCGACTTGCCGGCGCCGTTGTCGCCGATGACAGCGAGGATTTCGCCTGGCAAGAGGTCGAAATCGGCATTGTCGAGGGCAACAACCCTGCCGTAGCGCTTGTTGAGACCCTTGGCTTGGAGAACCGGAGTGTCGCTCATGCCGAAATTCTCCTGATCCATTGGTCGATAGTGACAGCAACGATGATCAGCACGCCCACGGCGAAGTCCTGCCACAGCAACTCGAGGCCGGAAAGCGCAAGGCCGTTGCGGAAGATACCGACGATCAAGGCGCCGATCAGCGTTCCCACGATTGAGCCGCGGCCGCCGAACAGGGAGGTGCCGCCGATCACGACAGCGGTAATGGAATCGAGGTTTGCGGTCTGGCCTGCCTGGGGGCTTACGCCGCCGATGCGCCCTATCAGCACCCAGGCGGCGATCGCGCAGATGAAACCGGCGAGCCCGTACACGGCGATCAGGGTCCGTTTGGTGTTGATACCGGCCAGCCTGGCTGCATCCGGATCATCACCAGTGGCGTAGATATGCCGCCCGAACGCCGTTCTGTTCAGCACGTACCAAATGATGAACGCTAAGATCAGCATGACCAGCGAACCGTAGGTTAGCACCCAGCCTTTCAAAAAGATCCAGTCGAGCCCGAGCGTTTTTGAGAAGAAATCATAAGGTTTGAAGATCGTACCCGTCCATTGCAGGAATGGCGCCGCCGCCTCCATGTCCTGCTGGCGAATGGTTTCGCTACGGGAATACCAGACATTCAGCGCGCCAAAAATGCTCCAGGTGCCAAGCGTGACGATAAAGGGCGGCAAGCGCAGCATGGTCACGATCAGGCCGTTGACGATGCCGCATGCCAGGCCGCAGAGCAACCCGAGCGGAAAGGCGATCAATACCGGAACGCCATAGACTACCGCGGTTCGTCCCATCACCACCGAGCACAGGATCATGATGGCGCCGACGGACAAGTCAATGCCGGCCGTAAGGATTATCAGCGTCTGGGCCACGCCGAGCACGGCGATGATCGTCACCTGCTGCAGCACCAACGAAAAGTTGAACGGAGCAAAGAACTTGTCCGGAGCGGCAACCGAGAAGATGGCCACACCCAACAGCAGAACGATAAAGGGAATGGATGTGGGAAACTGATGAAGAAAAGCCTGGACACGGCGGATCGCGCCGGCATCCGACTCATCAAAACTGGCCAAGGCTTCTGTGGCGCCTTTCAGCCCGCGTTCGGCTGTGGCCGAACCCGCGGTATCATCACTCATCAGGCAATCCTCTCCGACGCCTCATCGTCAGGGGCGCCACGAGCGCCCCCTCCGAGTTTCTGGACAATAGTCTTCGTGGAACGATGTTGGAAGGCACTCAGCCCCAGCAGAGCTTCAGGCCCTCCTCGACCGAGATCGACGGCACGCCCTCAACCGGCTTGGCTGTGATGAGTTCCGCACCGGTGTCGAGAAAGCCCATCTTCGGATCGATGTCCGGAATCTTGCCCGAGACGATCGCCTCGAGCGCCATCGACGCCATCTTCAGCGGATACTGCTGGCTGGTTGCGCCGATTACACCCGCCTGAACGTTCTTGACGCCCGGGCAACCGCCATCGATCGAAACGATCATCACGCTGCCGTCATCCTTGCCGACCGCCTTCAGCGCTTCCCAGGCGCCAGCCGCTGCCGGTTCGTTGATCGTGTACACCACGTTCACGTCCGGGCACTTCTGCAGCGCGTTTTCCATTGCCGTGCGGCCCTTCTCCTGGTCGCCTTGGCTAATTTCGTGAGTGCAGATGCGCTTGTCATCTTCGTCGCCGTATTTGTTGGGATCCTTCACGTCGATGCCGAAGCCCTGCATGAAACCCTGATCGCGCAGAAAGTCGACGGTCGGCTGGTTGGTCGCGAGATCGAGAAATACGATCTTGGCGTCCGCTGCCTTGTCGCCCAGTGCTTTGGACGCCCACTGACCGATCAACATGCCGGCCTTGCGATTATCGGTCGCAAAGGTCGCATCTGCGGCGTCCATCGGATCGAGCGGCGTATCGAGCACGATTACCATGAGGCCTGCGTCGCGCGCCTTCTTGATGGTCGGCACAATCGCCTTCGAGTCGCTCGGCACGATGGCAAAACCCTTGGCGCCGGCCGAGATCAGGTTCTCGATCGCCGCCACCTGGCCGTCGTTGTCGCCGTCGAACTTGCCTGCGGCAGCGATCAGGGTAACACCAAGCTCCTTAGCCTTGGCCTGCGCGCCCTCACGCATTTTCACAAAGAAAGGATTAGTTTCGGTCTTGGTAATCAGGCCGACGGTATCAGCCGCATATGAGGCCGTAACCGTCGCACCATAAAGGGCAAAGCTCGCAACGGCCGCCTTTAGAATATTCAGTTTTCCCATGACTTCCTCCCAGTGGAACCATTTCGGATGCCGGCCAACCGGCATCTGCACGAAGCATCCAGCGACTTCTCCCAGCGTGGACGCCTGCCCTAACAGAATACCAGACCGAGGGTCCTGTCAATAATTAAATCACTCTTATTTATTATTGACAGCGCTGCATAGTTCACTCATTCTGGCCCAAAAGCATTGAGGGGAAAAGACGAGAGGAACAGGGGTGGAGACCGGCATTACAAGGCACGGTTCGCCCGAGGCAGCCGAGAGCCGCATTCACCGCGGCACCAACCAGAGCGGCATGCGGGATCACAATGAGCGGCTGGTGCTGTCGCTGGTGCGTCAGCACGGCAGCCTGGCCAAGTCCGACATTGCGCGCATGACCGGGCTTTCGGCCCAGACGGTTTCCGTCATCATGCGCGAGCTCGAGCAGGACAGCCTCCTTGTCCGCCAGGCGCCGCTGCGCGGCAAGATCGGCCAGCCTTCCATTCCGATGGCGCTCAATCCCGATGGCGCCTTTTTCATCGGCCTGAAGATCGGCCGTCGCAGCGCCGAACTCGTGCTGATCGACTTTCTCGGCAATGTGCGCTCGATGCTGCAGCATTCCTACCGCTATCCGGCACCGCGCGAGACGGTCGAATTCGTCACCTCCGGCATGAAGACAATGCGCGGCGAACTCACCCCGGCTCAGGACAAGCGCATTGCCGGACTTGGCATCGCCATGCCGTTCGAATTGTGGAACTGGGCCGATACGGCAGGTGCGCCGCGCGACGTCATGGACGAATGGCGCAACCGCGACATCCGCGCCGACATCCAGGCGCAGTGCGAATTCCCGGTCTACCTGCAGAATGACGCCACCTCGGCTTGCGGCGCCGAGCTGGTGTTCGGCAAGGCGGGTGCGGCGCGCGACTTCGTCTATTTCTATATCGGCGCCTTCGCCGGCGGCGGCATCGTGCTGAACGGTCACCTTTTCGGCGGACCGACCGGCAATGCCGGCGCGCTGGGTTCGATGCCGGTGCCCGGACCGGACGGCAAGCCGACCCAATTGATCGACGTGGCGTCGATCGCGATGCTGGAAAAGGCGCTCAACGCGCGCGGCGTCGAAGCCTCACATCTGTGGACGTCACCGGAGGATTGGGGCGAGATCGGCGTCGAGCTCGACGACTGGATCGCCTGCGCCTCGCAGGCGCTCGCCTATGCCATCGTGGCGGCGTCCTCGGTTATCGATTTCGAGGCAGCGGTGATCGACGGATGGATGCCGAAGGCCGTGCGGCGCCGCCTCGTCGATGCCGTTGTCGGAGCCATCGGCAAGATCGACGGTGAAGGCCTGAAGCTTCCGGACGTTCGGGAGGGGACTGTCGGTATCCATGCGCGTGCCCTGGGCGGTGCCAGCCTGCCGCTTTCCGAGCGCTTCCTCATCGGCTCGACTACGATTTCCAGGAGTGCCTGAATGCTGATCGGAATCCCGGCCCTGCTCGGCCCGGAGCTGCTGGCGATGCTGCGTGCCATGGGCCATGGCGACGAGATCGCCCTTGTCGACGGAAACTACCCGGCGAAGGAACAGGCACACCGGCTCATCCGCGCCGACGGTCATCATCTTGTTCCGATGCTCGACGCCATCCTCAGCGTATTGCCTGTCGATGACGCCGTGCCAGCGCTGTTTCGCGCCTCGGTCAAAGGCGATCCCATGCTTGCCGATCCCGTTCATCACGAGATGGAAGCGATCTGCGCCACGCGCGCGCCGGGCCGCAAGGTGGTTGCGCTTGCTGGCGCCGACTTCTATTTACGGGTCAGGTCCGCGCACGCCATCGTCGCTACAAGCGAGCCGCGGCTTTACGCCAACATCATCATCCGCAAGGGTGTGATCTATCCGCCGGAGAACAGGAAATCATGATCCTCTGTTGCGGCGAAGCCCTGATCGACATGCTGCCGCGCACCACGACGGAGGGCGAGCCGGCCTTTGCCCCCTATGTCGGCGGCGCGGTCTTCAACACGGCAATAGCGCTTGGCCGGCTGGGAGCACCCGCCGGTTTCTTTTCTGGCCTGTCGACGGATCTGTTCGGCAGCCAGTTCGAGGACGCGCTGAGGGCAAGCCAGGTCAGTTCCACCTATGCGCACACATCGCCCCGGCCGACCACGCTCGCCTTCGTGCGGCTGGACAACGGCCAGGCGACCTACACGTTCTACGATGAAAACACAGCCGGACGCATGCTGACCATCGACGATCTGCCAAAACTCGGCAGCGAGGTCGAAGCCATGCTGTTCGGCGCCATCAGCCTGATCTCGGAGCCGGCCGGATCAGCCTACGAGGAATTCATGCGGCGCGAGCATGAGCGCCGCCTCATGATGCTCGACCCCAACATTCGGCCCAATTTCATCCCGGACAAGGCCAAGCATCTCAGGCGCATCCGCTCGATGATGGCCATGGCCGATGTCGTGAAGCTGTCGGATGAGGACCTGAACTGGTTCGGCGAAGCCGGCTCACACGAAGACGTCGTCCGCAACTGGCTGGATCGCGGTCCGACGCTGATCGTCGTCACCCATGGCAGCGAAGGCGCCGTCGGCTATACGAGGGATCACAAGGTCACGGTCGTGCCGGACAAGGTTGAGGTGGTCGATACGGTCGGCGCCGGCGACACGTTCAACGCCGGCATCCTGGCCTCGCTGCACGAGCAAGGCCTCCTGTCGAAGGAGGCGATCGCCAATCTGCCGGAAGACGCCATCCACAAGGCTCTGGCGCTCGGCGCCAAGGCTGCGGCGGTGACTGTGTCGCGCGCAGGCGCGAATCCGCCCTGGCGGCATGAAATCGCCTGATTGGACGGCGATGCGCTGAAGACGCGCTGGACATCGATCACTTTATGTTTCGCGCAGCCGAGCGCGTGCGACACAAGTGTCGTATCGTGCGCAACAAAGCCCCGGATTTCCGGCGTCCGACGCGGACCTGTCAGAATCAGAGGTAACAGGCTGCGACATTTGAGCAATTCGCGGTTTCGTTCGTGCAGCTTTCTCGGCTGGCGCAACTCTGCTACCAGCGGCCATTCTCTGGCTAGTACCGTTTGAGGCCGACATGCAGTTCATCGATCTAGGCGCGCAGCGCGAGCGAATCCGCGACAGGCTGAAAGCAGCCATCGACCGCGTCGTCGACGAGGGACGTTATATTCTCGGCCCCCAGGTCACCGAATTCGAAAACAAGCTCGCCGCCTATATCGGCACCAAGCATGTCGTCGCCTGCGCCAACGGCACCGACGCGCTGCTGCTGCCGCTGTTTGCGGCCGGCATCGGCCCAGGCGACGCGGTATTCGTGCCGAGCTTCACCTTCGCCGCCACCGCGGAAGTGGTGGCGCTGGCCAAGGCCGAGCCGGTTTTCGTCGATGTCGATCCGCAGACCTACAATATCGACATCGCCAGCCTCGAAGCGGCCATCGCCATGGTCAAGGCGGAAGGCCGGCTGAAGCCAAGGGCGATCATTCCCGTCGACCTGTTCGGACTTGCCGCCGATTACAAGACGATCATGGCAATAGCCAACCGCGAAGGGCTGATGGTGATCGAAGATGCCGCGCAGGCGATCGGCGGCTCGATCGACGGCAAGATGTTAGGTTCGTTCGGCGCGGTCGGCTCGACCAGCTTCTACCCGGCAAAGCCGCTCGGCTGCTATGGTGACGGCGGCGCGATGTTCACCAATGACGATGCGCTGGCCGAACAGCTCCGCTCGTTCGGCTTCCACGGCAAGGGCGAAACCCAATATGACAATGTCCGCGTCGGCATCAATTCGCGACTCGATACGCTGCAGGCGGCGATCCTGATCGAGAAGCTGGCCATCCTCGAAGACGAGATGGTTGCCAGGCAAGCGGTCGCCAACCGGTATGCCGAAGGCCTCGGCGACATCGTCAAGGCGGCGCGCAACCTGGACGGCAGCCGTTCGGCCTGGGCGCAATATGCCATCGAGACGCCGAAGCGCGACGGGCTGAAGGCACATCTTGGGGGAAAAGGCATCCCGTCAGTGATCTATTATGTGAAGCCGCTGCACAGCCAGATCGCCTACCGCAACTATCCGCGTACGCCCACGGGCCTTGCCGTTTCGGAGGAGCTGCCGAAGCGCATCCTATGCCTGCCCATGCACCCCTATCTGAGCGAGGCCGACCAGGACCGGATCATCGAGACGATCCGCAACTATATCGGCTCGAATTCGGCGCAAATCGCCGCGGCGTAAGCGCGTAATCTCCCCCCTTGAGGGGGAGATGGCCGGCAGGCCAGAGGGGGTTCCCACGCGTGAAGCGCCGACTTCCCTCTTTCGTTTCCATATGCGTCGCACCTGCTGAGGCGACCCCTCTGTCGCCTTCGGCGACATCTCCCCCTCAAGGGGGGAGATTACTGGCCCGCAGGCCTGCCGCTTGCAATAAAATGCGGATTGGCGAAGTCCACGTCATCGCCCTGGTTGCGCTTGCCGTAGGCCAACGGCTGCCCATCGAGCGTGCGCGTCATCCCGCCTGCAGCGCGCAACACGGCGTCGCCGGCCGCGGTGTCCCATTCCATGGTGCGGCCGAAGCGCGGATAGACGTCGGCCTCGGCGCCGGCGACAAGACAGAATTTCAGCGACGAGCCGACCGAGAC
Organism: Mesorhizobium sp. WSM4807; assembly: GCF_055811615.1. Taxonomy (NCBI): domain Bacteria; kingdom Pseudomonadati; phylum Pseudomonadota; class Alphaproteobacteria; order Hyphomicrobiales; family Phyllobacteriaceae; genus Mesorhizobium; species Mesorhizobium sp. WSM4807. Next base: position 226,987 of record NZ_JBVVQY010000002.1, on the reverse strand, counting down.
GATCTCGGCAGCGCCCACCGTGCGAATATAGGCTTCGGTCTCCGGCGTATTGTGGGACCGGCTGGCGACGATGGTCAGTGGCGCCACACCCGCCCTCACCGAAATCGGCCGCCGGCCGATGATCTGGTAGTCGCCATTGACTTCGATTGCTTCCGCACTGCCCGGCCGGCCGGAAAAGAAGCGTCCGGTGCATGGCGCGAAGACGACACCGATCTCCGGCACGCCGTGGCGAACGAGCGCGATGTTGACGGTGAAGTCGGTCCTGCGATTGACGAATTCCTTGGTGCCGTCGAGCGGATCCACCAGGAAGAAGGCGTCGTCGAGATCGGGCGGCACGATGCCGGCCGATGCCTCTTCCTCAGCCACGCAAGGGATATCGGGGAACGCCGCGCGCAGCCCAGCGAGAATGATCTTTTCGCTCTGGCGATCGGCTTCGGTCACCGGCGAGCTGTCTGATTTCTGGTCGACCGCGCAGCCGGCATCGAAGACGCGCATCACCTCTCGCCCCGCCGCCAAGGCAAGGCGCTCGAACACGCCGAGCATCGCTTCGTCGTCAGATGCCGCCGCCGCTATCGTATTGGTTTTCGGCAATGTCGCGCTCGTTCAGCCAGAGTTCCAGGGCCTCTACCATCTCCTCGGCAGACTTGCCGAGTGTCTTGAGATGGATTTCGGGGTTTTCCGGGGCTTCATACGGTGAATCGACGCCGGTGAAATTTTTGATTTCGCCATTCAACGCCCGCGCATAGAGACCCTTCGGATCGCGTCTGGCGCATTCCTCAAAAGGTGTGTCGACAAACACCTCGACGAATTCACCGTTGGCCATCAATTCCCTGGCCATGCGCCGCTCGGCGCTGAATGGCGAAATGAAGGAAACAATGACGATCAGCCCGGCATCGGCCATCAGGCGCGCCACTTCCGCAACGCGGCGAATGTTTTCGACCCGATCGGCGTCGGTGAAGCCAAGATCGCGATTGAGGCCGTGGCGGACATTATCGCCATCCAGAATGTAGGTATGGCGGCCGGTGGCGAACAGCTTCTTCTCGAAAAGGTTGGCGATGGTCGACTTGCCCGAGCCCGAGAGCCCGGTGAACCAGAACACGGCGGGCCGCTGGTTCTTCAGATCGGCGCGGCCGTGCTTGCCGACATCGAGCGATTGCCAGTGGATGTTTTCGGCGCGGCGCAGCGAATGCAGGATCATGCCGGCGCCGACCGTGGCGTTGGTGATGCGGTCGATTAGAATGAAGGCGCCGGTCGTTCGGTTCTCGGCGAACGTATCGAAGGCGATCGGCGCCCGCGTCGAGATGTTGCAAATGCCGACCTCGTTCATTTCGAGCGACTTGGCCGCCTCATGAGCAAAGTCGTTGACGTTGACGCGGTATTTCAGGTCGGTGACGGTGGCGCTGGTCTGATCGGTCTCGGTCCGCAGGATGTAGGACCGGCCCGGCAGCAGCGCGTGCTCGTCGAACCAGACGATGTTGGCGGCGAACTGATCGGCGACCTGCGGCCGCGCCGACGGTGACACCAGCATATTGCCGCGCGAGACCTCTACCTCGTCGTCGAGGACAAGAGTGATGGCCTGGCCGGCGACCGCTTGGCTCAGATCGCCGCCATGCGAAACGATGCGCCTGACATGAGAGGACTTGCCGGATTTGGCGACAACGACCTCGTCGCCTGGTGAGACGGAGCCGGACGCAATCGTGCCGGCAAAACCGCGAAAATCGAGATTGGGGCGGTTCACATACTGCACCGGAAAGCGGAACGGCAGTTCGACAACGGCTTCATCGACCGACACGGCTTCCAGATGTTCGATCAGCGTCGGGCCGGAATACCATTCCGTCTTGTCCGAGCGGCTGGTGACATTGTCGCCGTAACGGGCAGACATCGGGATGGGCACGATCGTGTCGAAGCCGAGCTTGTGCGAAAATTGCCGATAGTCCTCGATGATGCGTTCGAACACGGCCTTGTCGAAGCCGACGAGATCGAACTTGTTGACGGCGAGCACGATGTGCCGGATGCCCAACAGCGAGGCGATGATCGAGTGGCGCCTTGTCTGGCGCAGCACGCCCTGCCGGGCGTCGATCAGAACGATGGCCAGATCGGCGGTCGATGCGCCCGTCGCCATGTTGCGCGTGTATTGTTCGTGGCCGGGCGTGTCGGCAACGATGAATTTGCGTTTCGGCGTGGCGAAAAAGCGATAGGCGACATCGATGGTGATGCCCTGCTCGCGCTCGGCCTCGAGGCCATCGACCAGCAGCGCGAAATCAACGTCGTCGCCCGTCGTCCCGTGTTTGCGCGAATCACGCTCGAGCGCGGCAAGCTGGTCCTCGAAAATCTGCTTGGTATCCGAAAGCAGGCGCCCGATCAGCGTCGACTTGCCGTCGTCCACCGAACCGCAGGTCAGGAAGCGCAGCAGCGACTTTTGCTCCTGCACCGCCAGATAGTCACGAATGCCATCGGTGGGCGCGAGGCTCTCGGCCGTGATGTGGCGCATGCTCAGAAATACCCCTCGCGCTTCTTCTTTTCCATCGAGCCGGCTTCATCACGGTCGATCAGGCGGCCCTGCCGTTCGGAGGTGCGGGCCGTCAGCATTTCGCCGACAATGGCCTCCAGCGTATCGGCGCCGGATTCGATCGCGCCGGTCAGCGGATAGCAGCCGAGCGTGCGGAACCGCACCAGCCGGTTCTCCACCGTCTCGCCGGGACGCAGTTCCATACGGTCGTCATCCCTGAGAATGAGCATGCCGTCGCGTTCGACGACCGGTCGCTCCTTGGCGAAATAGAGCGGCACGATCGGGATGTCTTCCTGGAGAATATACTGCCAGATATCGAGTTCGGTCCAGTTCGATAACGGAAATACCCGGATCGATTCACCGGTCGCGATGCGGGTGTTGAATATCTTCCACATCTCCGGCCGCTGGTTCTTCGGATCCCAGACGTGCTGGGCGTTGCGGAAGGAGAAGATCCGCTCCTTGGCGCGCGACTTCTCCTCGTCGCGACGGGCACCGCCAAAGGCTGCATCGAAGCCGTACTTGTCGAGCGCCTGCCGCAGCGCCACCGTCTTCATCACATGCGTATGGGTGTTCGAGCCATGGTCGAAGGGATTGATGTTGTCGCGCACACCATCCTCGTTGACATGCACCAGGAGATCGAAGCCGAGCTTCTGCGCCATCTGATCGCGAAAGGCGATCATCTCGCGGAATTTCCAGGTCGTGTCGACGTGGAGAAAGGGAAAGGGCGGCTTGGCCGGATAAAACGCCTTCATCGCAAGATGCATCAGCACGGAGGAATCCTTGCCGACCGAATAGAGCATGACCGGCTTGGCGAAGGCCGCCGCTACCTCGCGAAAGACATGGATGGATTCAGCCTCAAGCCGCTGAAGGTGCGTAAGCGCGATGTTCATGGACTGTAAGCGTTCTCTCGTGCCAATCCAGACCTTGCATCGATGCATCAGGCGCAATTTTCAGCGGCCCGGTTCAAGCTTCACTTCTGGACAATGTGTCTTCGTGCGGGCCTTCTAGCAGATCGCCATCGTTTATAACAATGCAAGACAGGCCTGACCTGGAGTGGTTCGGGAATGAATTTTCCACGCGGGGACCAGAAACCGAAAATTCCTGCTCAGCGGGCGATGGGCTGGCGATCCAAGAAAAATATCCCTGAAGGGCCGAGATCAGCCTGTGCGGCGCTGGGACAATCGCAATCCTCTTCTGGACGCAGTCCTGATGATCTTCCTGGTTTCAGGGCATATCCTGGGTCAGGACGCTACCCTGATGGAAGAGCGGAGCCGTCGCCAGGAGGCGCTATGACGAAGCTCCGATCGGAACAAACAACTTGCCACCGTTGTGGTCGATCTCGATCAATTCGTTCTTCTGGGCCGAACGGCCTGCAAATCCTTTGTGGAAGATAATGGCGTTCATAAAGGCGAACGTCATTGCAAGCGCCTCGGTCCGCAATGGATAATCGACGAGTGAATGGATGAGAAGAAACGACACGGAAAGAAACGCCGCCTTTTGAAGGGGATCGCGACGAACTTTGGTAAGCGCCATAAAAAGCATTACGAAATAAAGCGCTATTAACAAAACAGCAAGAGCTCCGCCTTCGAAAGCTATTTCAAGATATTCATTGTGAGCATGATTTACATATTGCTTGAAAATCATCTCTTCCTTTTCATATATCTGGTAGGCCTTTTGAAAATTTCCAAACCCAATGCCAGTTGCCCAATTCTCTTTGATCCCCTCAATGGTGGTGCGCGCAAACTCGCCTCGCCCGAAAGCTGGATCGATCGCCTCGGCATCGATCTTCGTCCATGCGCCTATCGTATAGGCCGAAAGGCCTATGAAAACGGCAAGGATGCTGAGTCCGCTCACCTTGGAACGCGCTGAAAGAAAGACTATCGACAGTACGGTGATCGCCAATCCGATCAGAACGCCGGCACGCGAACCGGCGGCCAAAAGGAGCAGCAAAAGCGTGGCCAGCCCGAGCGATCCGGACAAAAGATGTCCTCGGAACAGACCGTAATAAGCGACGAATGGGATAGAAACAAAAAGTAATGCCGCAAAATGATTCTCGTTGGCAAAAAGCCCGGCGTTGATCGTGAAAGGCAACAATCCCTCTATGGCGATGTCATCCGAGAGCGAATATTGAATCGCGCCAGCCAAGCCGTTGCAGATAACACCCAAAAAAAAGAACGGCAGAAGCGCACGGACCTGCTCGACGCGCAAACGCAATACGCTCAAAAAAAACGCCGCCAACGCCACCAGATACAACAGACATTCGATCGTCCGTCCAACGCCGACACTGACGAAACGAAATCGGGTTTCTCCAACCAGCCCGGAATCTGCGAGCAACGGCTCCGGTCGCAATCCGCTGAATATAGCCGCAGGCAGCGGAACGATTTGCAAAATCACCAGCCCCACAGCGAACATAAGCAGCCACAGAACAGAATGGGGGATTCTTTTGCCAGAGGTCTGTGAAAAGACCGCCGCCGCCGAGACAATTGCCGCGACCTCAATCAGCGTGTCCGTGTAAAGGCCGCTTGCAGTGCCACCGCCGATCAGCAGCGATATAAACAGAACCGATCCGAGGAGATATTTCTCCCATTCCGATGGCCGGTTGCTCAAGATGAAAGTCTCTCGATGCTCAATTTGTGCATTACCAACGTGCCGACATATCGAAAGCGCCAGCTCTCGGCAATGGCGGCAGTTTCCAGCTTCAATACTTGCATGGGGCACCCAGCCGGTCCAACCGAAAAATCCAGACTGAGCGCCTGACGATTGTATGTACCCTCCGGAATATTGAACCGCGCTATTTCGCTGCCCGACCCCGCGCACCTGATCGACCAGAACAACTCCTTTGGAAGCTTCAGGTTTCTTGCAGACGCAGCCAGAGAAATCTTGTAGGAGCCTGTAGGCAGTTGGATATACTGTTGAAGAGCTGTGTCCTTGACGGGCGTATTCAGGAAGCGGACCGTCGCTCCACCCTCACCTTTGACCGCATCTTGGGATGTTGCAAACGTAACTTCCAGGCCCGACTGATCGCCGGCCTGCCAATCAAAAGGCTTGCCGCTGGATACAGGCTCGAATGTGCTGTTGAAAATATATCCGCCCAATTTCCGTTCTTGATCGGACAGGCTGAAAAGAAACAAGCGGTACGCTTGTTCATATTCTTTGTGACGAATATTGCCGTGGATCACATGGGACAATTCGCTCGAGTTTGGTGGCGCAGTTGACCCGGTTAAATCGAGCAGCAGCCGATTTGCGAATTCGAGCCCGTCGGGGGTTTTGCTCAGCGCGACCAACAGTTTGGCCCTCCAGGGCGCCGCGGCCCAGATGGCTGCCAGCACAGCCTGGTATCCATCGGGGTTCGAGAGGATTGTCGGCAGCCCCTCGGCGATTTCAGGAAATTGATCTGGCCATCGCCGCAGCAAAATATCGATCTCGCCGACGGCCTTTGACAGATCGCCCGTTTCGATCGAGCGGCCTATCGACCTCTGGAGCGCGTGGATCTCGGTCTTGGATAATTTTCGAGCTTGATCGAAAAATTCGTAGGCTTGGTCTTTTGCGCCCTGCCGGTACTTGATTTCGCCGATCAGGCTATAGAGACGTGCATCCGCAAGGTCAAAGCGAAGCGCGCTTTCGGCCTTGGCAAGCAATGCGTCGAGATCCGGAGCATTGCTTGTATCGTTCAGGTCGTCGGTAATCTCGCCCGTCAAGGCATTGACGTTCAACGGATCCAGCGCGAGGGAAACGGTTGGCGTTTCGGTTTCAAGAAATCGACTTAGCCCGATCGACGAAGCCGCCAACGCTAGAACGGATGCGACGAACCAAACGCTTGAACGCCGGAGATTTTGCATAAGCGGGCTGATCTGCTCCGTCATCGACTTTGCCCTCAATTTTCGGGGTGCCGTAGTCGTAATACTGGTAATTCATATACTTGTAGGCGTAGTTGTAATCGAACTTGTTCACCGCAAACTTCGACATCGCGGCTCCCACCACATTCGCGCCGGCAGCTCGCAGACGCTTCAACGCCGTCTTCGCCGACTTGCGCGTCACCTGGTTGGTAGAGATGACCATCAATGTTCCCTCGGCAAGCCGGCTGAGAATCGGCGCATCTGAAAGGCCGACGATCGGCGGGGCATCGATTATGACAAGATCGAAGCGCTTGCCGAGATTCGTGATGATCAGCGCCATCTTCGGCGAAGAGAGCAGGTCGGCGGGGTTCGGCGGGATCGTTCCGGAAGTCAGAACGGTCACATTAGGATATTTCGTCGCCCTGAAGATGCTTGCCAGATCCTCCTTGCGGACGGTGTTTGTCAGCAGATTGCTCAATCCGATTGTGTTGTCGAGGCCAAACAGCCGGTGAAGGTTTGGCTTTCGCAGATCGCCGTCGACAATGAGAACCCTTGCACCGAGCGCTGCAAAATCCTGCCCGAGCTTGAACGACGTGGTCGACTTGCCTTCCGAGGGTTCCGAACTCGTGACCAGCAGCGATCGCGGCGCCCCTTCGGCGCCGGAGAACTGCAATGACGTTCGAAGCGAACGGTAGGCTTCGGACAGTCCTGATTTCTGATCGGCGATGCTGGCTATGAGTTCCCGGTCATCGACAAGCGGCAGGATGCCGAGCATCGCCAATCCCAATTCCTTTTCGACCTGCTCAGGATTGGTGAAGGTGTTGTTCAACAACTCGATGATATAGATAATTGATGCGCTCAGAGCCATGAAAAGAAACAGAGCGATCGCAACATTGATGATCAATCGCGGAGAATAAGGGCTGCCAGGCTGTGTTGCTAAATCAACGATTGCGGCACTTTGTGACTTGAGCTCTGAGCTGACGCCAACCTCGTTCAGCTTGGCAATAAGGCTGTCATACTGCGACCTATTGGAATCAACCTCGCGCTTCAGGATCGTGTATTTGATGTTTTTGTCGTTGAAGATAACCTGCTGCATCTCCATCTCGGTGAGCTTTGACTTGAGGTCGGCCTCCTTGTTCTGAGCTTCCTGGTATTTCTGTCGCAGCGAATCGGTTATAGTCAAAACGCCATTGTTATAAAGCCGTTGCAATTCCTTGATCTGCGACTGAAGCTGCTGCATCTCCGGAAAACCAGGCTTCAATATGCCCAATTTCTGTTGATACTGGCTGGTCAAATCGGCCAGCTTGTCGCTGAGCTTCTGCAGACCTTCGCTCTCCAGGACTGGGCCAAGGCTCGCGCCGCGACCTTTGTCGATTTGTTCCACCACCCGGCCGGCATCGAGACGTTCCTGGATTGCTGTCGCGAGCGCAGTGTTCAGAGCCTCGATATTCGACCCAATCAGCGATTTGTCGTCGCCGGTTATCGTAATGCCCGCATCCTTTGCGTAAGCGACGAGTTCCTCCTCCGACTTCTGCAGCTTTTGCTTTACCTGCAAAACCTGTTCCTGGATGAATTGCCGTGCCAGGTCTGAGGTTTCGCTGGTCTGATCGAGGCGCTGGTCGATAAAACTTTGCGCAACCTGATTGGCTATATCGCTTGCATATTTCGGATTCTGGTCGGCAAACGTAATCGACAGCAGGCTGGTGTTGGGGACCAAATTGACTATGAGGTCAGCTCGAACGCGACCGATTGCAATCGCCTCACGTTCCTCCGGGGTTGTCTCTTCAATGGCAGGTGATTTGGAAATTCCGAACGCACGATAGAAAATATTGCTAAGCGAGAAGTCCGGCGTCGGAAACAGGAAATCCGGCTTTTCGCTAAGCCCTAGCTGGAACACCACGCGCTGCGCCAAAGCCCGGCTTTTCAGCTTTTCCCGGGCGGTTTCAAAGACCAGATAGTCGTCGCCGGCTTCAGAGACCACTTCAATGTCCTTGAAGACCTTGGCCGAAGGAACCAGCACTTCCAATTGCGCTGTTGCCCGATATTTTGGCGTCTGCATCATGGTAACGACGATGCCGGCGACAAGTCCGCCCGCGACCATCATGACGATCAGCCACCGATACTGGACAGCGTAAAAAAACAGCCTGAGCGGATTGAAGCCCTCGTCCTGCTCCGCGTAATCGCGACCATACGCGCTATAGTTTTGCGCACCGTCATAATACAGGTCGGGGGACAAGGCTTGGCCATGCCCTGGGCCGGCGATTTGATGCTGCCTGTTACGATCGAGCATGGTGCGTGGCAACCTTGGGTTTGTCTCTGTGCGTAATTCTGACCGGCCGTGACTTACAATCCGGGGACCACGGCAAGTCTCGCCGCACTCGAGGCGACACCGAGAGCGTCCTTGAGATTGTTCATCGCAATTTTCGATTTCGAGGCGAAGACGACAACCTTGTCGCCGCCATAGATGCGTGGATTGCGGCTCTTGCCGGCGCGAATCTGCTCCACATCGTAATTTGCGACCAATGTGTTTGGGCCGATATTGCGGTAAACAAACACCTTTTTTGCATCGCCAACGGCATTGAACCCTCCGGCAAGGGCGACCGCGTCGATGAGGGAGGAATTACTCGACACCGGAAAGATACCGGCCCTGGTGACTTCGCCATCGACGGTAACGCGCTGTCCGATCGATTCCTTGATGTAGACCGACACATCGGGTGACTGCAGATAGTTGGCGCCGTAGGCCGTTTCGATTTCCTGCTCAAGCTGACGCACGGTCTTTCCTGCCGCGGTGACGGTCCCGATAAGTGGAAGCGAAATTTGCCCGCCGGCGTCGACTTGAACGGTTCTGTTCAGATTGTCGACCTGGAACACATTCACCTCGAGCACATCGTTCGGCGACAAAGGCTGCTCATTGCCGTTCTGGGTGTTCTGCGGCGCAGGCAGTTCCTTTACGACCTGCAGGGCACCGCCGCCCGAGAGCGGCGCCGACGATGACGTCAGTTGCAGCGCATCGACCGAAGTCGGCGAAGACGATGTCGTCGACGAGGTGCTCGTGCAGGCAGACAAAGAGAGCGAAGCGAGCAAGACAACCATCGTCCCTGTATGGCTTTTTGCGAAATGAAAAACGCCCATCACGCTGTCCCACCCTTCAACAAGCGACCCAATCCCGCGAAGCGACCGGCGTTGCCGGGGCTTGGCTTTTTCGAGCGTGCCTTTCCGACCGGCTCGAGAGTCCGGTTCGCCAATATTTCGCCTGGACGTTTCAACACCATGTTGCGCGCCTCGTCTTCCCCACATCGCTTCGCCGCCGCGGCGACGGCCTGCGCAAGCCCAGGTCGCCGGCGGGTGGCGCCATGGGTGTCCGATGCGATAATATCCACCCTGCCTTCGTCAATCAGCCTTTCCGAATAGTAAAGCGCTGTGCGTCCAAAAGCACCGACAATCGAGTCTGCCGTCAGCTGAACAAGGCAGCCGATTGCATTCAACCTCTCGACAACATCGTAATTCGTCTTGATCCAGGTCAGCCGCTCAGGATGGGTAAGAATCGGAATGAACCCGGCGTTTATGAGGCGCAGAGCAAGATCTTCCAGTCTTGGCGGTAGAACATGATGCGGCGGTTCGAATAGAAAATAACGCGATCTGTTCAAGGTCGGCACGCTACCTAGCGCCAATTGCTCCGGAAGATCCGGCGCTATATGCACGTCGGCGCCGACGTAAAGAGCAAGCGGTATTGCGGCGCGGCGTAGCGCCTGCTCCAACTCTTGAACCGCACGGGCAATATTTGCCGATCCGTTTTCGTACATGCCTGGCACGATATGCGGCGTACACGCCATATGGGACGTTCCATCGGCCACCGCCAGCCGCGCCATTTCCAGCGATTCAGGAAGACTGGACGAGCCGTCATCAAGACCGGGCAAGATATGGGAATGCAGGTCGATCATTGGCGTTTGTGGCCACATTGAAGCAACGTAGCAACTTCTCCCGGATAAAAGGTAAATGCGCCACCCGCACGATAGCGAATGACGCATCCATCAAGTCCATGCAGTGCGGTAGAACTCAAGCTATTCGCTGACAGATGGGATGAAATCGCCCAAGACGAAGCGCATTCAGCTTCAACTAAAGTGAGCGGTATGGTTAATGAATTTCATCAGCATCTCCGGCTCCACCCGGCGCACTAAGGCTGATGCACAGAGGCATCGCTATACAACAGGGCAGTCACACGCCACTGCTATATTACCCACTGGGCGGCGGCTTAAGGGCTGACGCCGTCGCCGTCATCCTGCGTTGCGGAAAAAACACCAGCCGTGCCAGCCATGCCCCCAAAAATAAAAAGCGGAAGGCGGGAGTTGGCGGCCGCGCCCGGGGCAATCTGCCCCGTATGCTCAGGGCTCACACCAACGGCAGCCGTCTGCTCAGAGCCCACGACCTTCAGGCAGATATTGTTCTCGACACGGGAAATGTCGAGGCTTGAATTCGCCGGCACATCCAGGTTGCAGCCACCGACATTGACGGAAGCCGATCCCCTGGCACCGACCACTATGCGGCTGCCGAAATCCAGGGCACTTCCCGCTTTGGCCGGGCCATAGCCGGCGGCTTGCGAAACCATGACGTCGCCATTGGCGCGCCCGATGGAACCAATCGAATTCGCCGCTCCCTGATAGGGAGTCGTACAAGTGCATGGCGTGTCCTGGGCGAAAGATGAAACCGGGCCGAAACCGATCGAGGCGACAAATCCGGCCAACGCACTTTTAACTATAACGTTCATTCGTTTCGATCCTTTTTGTCCCGCCGCACCTCGGCCCCGCCCAAGTACCAAGGAATTGACCAAGCGCGTAACAGCTTTTTGCTTTGATTCCAACCTGTTTGGCATTTGCGAGATGAATTTTTGGCTTCCGCTGTGTTTCATTGGACACACTCACATGGCAGCTTTGAACTTAGCATTTTTTGCTGCCGGCCCCTCTGGAAATTGTCGGAAAGTCAGGTCTATTTCGTGGCCTTTGATGGCCGCCATCGCGCCGTGCTTCGTACAGGATTATGGTCGACTCTGTTTGACGTTATCGCACATCCCTGCCTTCGCTTTATGACATCCGACTCGTAGGAGTGACGGCCGCGAGGGCAGTTGGCGAAGCCGTGAGTTACGAACCCGATAAGCAAGATTTGCAGGTCGAACCCACTTGCGCGGGTTGTCCGCACAAGCGGCCTATTTCAATCAAGAGATTTTCTATTCCGCCTTACCGCCCGGAAATCGGAATCGGTTTTCCAGAAAGGGTCATGCGCAGAGCCAAAAAGTTAGAGCGTCTTTGCGTGTCCAAACGGGGCGCTCTACTGAGGCTCGCCGGCGGTGCTGTCGAGATATTGGGTCAGCGCGCAAACCAGATGATAAAAAATGCTTGCCGGCACATCGGTCGCCAGCGAGCGGCCCCGCTCGTCGATCCGGTCTATCCACAGGCCGAGTGGTGCCGGATTGATGTGCCAACGGAACAGGCGACCGACACGCGCTTCGATCTCGGGCTTGAGATCGGGACCGCCTGAACCATCCAGTGCAATCGCCGCCTTGATCGCTTCGGCCTGCGGCCAACTGCGCGAGACAAGGTCGAGTGGCAGGCCTTGCCGCGAGACGGCGCCATAGGCAAGGCCGGTGGCGCGATTGAGGCCATTGGCGATGGCCGAGGCATAGAGCTTTCTGGCAAAGCCGGTCAGGTCACTTTGGCCGCTGCGCCCGGTGAAGTCGACCAGCAGCGAGGCCCATTCGAAATGGTGGCCGGGTTCCGTCCATGTACCTTTCTCGCCCTCCGCCGGCCTCCACTCGCCATCGAAATATTCGCCCAGCGTCCAGCTTTCCGGATCGAAGAAATGGCTGCGAAACAGATCGACGATGCGCGCGGCGCGGCGAAGATAGGCGAGTTCGCCGGTCGCTTGATGCCAGGCCAGAAAAGCCTCGAGCAGATGCATGTGCGGGTTGGAACGGCGTTCGCCCGCGCCGCTCGACGTTTCGAGAAAGCCGGTCATGCGGTGATCCTCGAGATGCGCGTCGAGAAACGAAAACGTTTCTTCGGCAAGCCGCAATGCATCAGGATTGCCGACCATGTGGGCATGCGCCAGCGCCAGGAGCACGCAGGAATGATCGTAGGCATCCTCGGTGGGGTCGGCGACCGTGCCGTCGACATTGAGCGTGCGCACCCAGCCGCCATTGTCGGTGCGGCCGTTCCTGTTCATGAATTCGATGCCGTGGCTGATCAACCGGTGGGCAGGCCCGTCCCAGCCGCGGGCCTTGGCGACAGCGAAGGCGTAGACTTGCCTGGCCATGGTGCGCATGCGCTTGGGCTTCTTCAGCGGTGTGGCGTCAAAGCCGAGCGCTTCGTGGAAGCCGCCATGGCGCTCATCGACCCCGACCGTGGACCACAGCGGCACCGTCTCTTCGAACAGCCAGTGATGAACACGGCGCCGCCAGGCGCCGCTTTCGATCACACGGTCGCCGGCGGGCGTGAACCTGGTTTCCAGCCGGCCGCTCTTTTCGAGCTGCTCGACGATCTTCTTGACGTTCTGGCTGCGGCTGACCGGGGCGACGAAGGTGGCATCGGCGGTCGAAACGATGGCAACGTCCTTCAAGCCGATGGCAGAGAGCAAGCGACTGTCGCTGCGGATATAGGAGTTCTCGCAGTCGATGGCGACGACATCGCCGACGATGACGTTGCCGTCATTGTCGGACGGACCGACATCGAGCAGTGATTGCCATGAACCGAGATCGTTCCAGCGGAAGCCGGCCGGCACCATGGCGATGTCGGCGGCGCGCTCCATGATCGCATAGTCGATCGACGTCGAAGGAATGGCGGCGTAGAGTTCCAGAGGCATGTAGAGACCGGAAAGATCTGACGTCGCCGCCTGGTAGGCAAGTTCGGTGGCCTTCCAGATTTCGGGCTCGAAAGCCGTGAAGGCGTCGCGCATGGCGCTGGCGCGAAACAGGAAGATGCCGGTGTTCCAGTAGAAATTGCCGGCCGCCAAATAGCTCTGCGCCGTTGCGAGGTCTGGTTTCTCGACGAAACGCGAGACATCGTAGATGCCATCCTTCTCGCCGGCGACCTCGATATAGCCGTAGCCGGTCTCCGGCTGGCCAGGCTTGATGCCGAACACCACCAGCCGGCCGGCACGCGCAGCACCGGTGCCGTTTTCCACGCTCTGCCAGAATTGCCGTGCGGTCGTGATCTCATGATCGGACGGCACCACCAGCACCAGGCTGTCGCCAAATTCGGACAAGGTGCGCAGCGTCGCCAGGGCAACGGCGGCGGCAGTATTGCGGCCGGTCGGTTCGAACAACGGACCGCCGCCGGAAAGGTCGAGGCCGGCGAGATCGGCGTGGACGCGGTCGGCGTGCCGCTCCGATGCAATCAGGAAGACCGGCGTTTCGCCCTTCGGCCGCGCCGTCAGCCGGCGCAGCGTCTTGACCAGCATCGAGCCATCGCCCGAAAAATCATGAAACTGCTTGGGATTGTCCTCGCGCGACAGCGGCCACAGCCGTGAGCCAACGCCGCCGCTCATGACAAAACTGACGATCCGCTCGGTCATGGGGTGACACCTCTGACATTGTCAATATCCGCGAGGATCGCCGCCATTTTGTTATCGAACCGGCTGATCGCGAACCGCCTTTTGGCAGCAGCCGCAGGGGCTTGTCTACAGGATGCAAAGCCGTCCGGGTCAGATTGCTTTTCCTGCCGCAGATGTTCCAAGGCATCTAATATGGCCGTGATTGAACCCGCGGATACGAAATGCGCCGGGTAATCGCCGAGTGTCTCCCGCAAAGCTGGGATGTCTGAAACGATGATCGCCTTGCCTGCACACATGGCTTGGATGACAGCCAATGGCTGACACTCGCTACTATAGCCAGACGGAAGAGCGACGACATCGGCACTGGTTACCAAGGCGTTGGCAGTATCAGGATTCACATGGCCCCGATAATCAAACCAACTCATGGACCTGAGAACAGCTAGGCGAGCGGCTGCTCCTTCCTCATTTAGCTCATTATCGCCAATCGGTCTGCCGATCGAAACTAAACGCACCGAACTCCCTTCAGCCGACATCCTATTCACCGCTTCCGCAAGAAGAAAAAAGCCTTTGCTGCTCATGATATTGGAGTTCCAAAGCACCGTGAGCATGTCGGAATCGGCATTGGCTAGTGAAGTGTCATCGCCGGCAGAGGCCGCTAACATAAAATAATTCTCACAAAGGTGGAGCGGCATGTTTGTCATTTTGCGCAGCGGTTCCAGTAAGTGCGCCGAAGGTACGATGATCTCGCATCGCTTGTAGAGAGCACGAGCCAGTGGGGACAGCGATCGCGCCACCAGTAAGTCGACGATGTCAGAACCATGAGAGTGCACGACGACACGCACTCCAGCCAGCGCTGTCAAGAGAGCAGGAACGTCGCGCAAAAAACCCCAATCCGAGCGTGAGCAGACTAGATAGATGGTTCTCACCTGCCCACGAGCCACGGCGCCCCACAGCGCTAACACCAATGCAGCCCACGAGACCACCGAGCGAAGGCCAGAGCCGCTGTAAACGTACTCGCTCCACGTAATTTGAGGCTGGTGTCGCACCACACGCGCGGTGACCAGCGCTTGCCCTGTGACCTGCGAATAATCCGCGGACCAAAGAGCGACTTTGATCGAAGATCGCATGGCTTGAAACATGATTGGCCGCCTCCGCGACTTCCGCCAGCTCGAAGAATGTAGCATCCTATCCTGGCGTTCTCTTTGAAACTATCTCATTACTATATCTTTTGGGTTATCCAAAACATACAGGTGGGGGCAAATTTCGTATACAAATTCTTCCTGTTATAAGCCATATTCCATGCTAGAGCGCTACTTAATACAGCGTCCAACGCAGACATTATACTCGAATTGTATGCTGGTGATACTTTCAACAATGATGCCACTCGAGGCGTAATTGGAAACATACACGGGGCCTGATGCACGATCCGCAAACCCGCTTCCTTAAAAGCGTACTCCATAAACCCCTTAGGAATTCCTCGCTCCCTTTTAGTTAAACCCCCACGCGGCTTGCGCCAGTCGCCCATATTTACCACGGGCTCCCGCACCAAAGCGTAACCACCGCGCACTAACACCCGCCCGATTTCGCTGACAACATAGCTCACGTTTGGAATGTGATGTAGCGTTCCAAAGCACGTTACAAGATCCACGGAGTAGTCGTCGACGGGGATAGCCCCTGAAACGCTAGGCTTCCGATATTCAACGGGAATCCCGTCCAGATTGCTCGTCACGAATTTCTCGCTTGGATCAAGTATCGTAATCCGGCCCAGCTTGCCAATTATCGGGCGAAATTCATAACCAAACGCACTCCCCAAGCCCATAGCGTGCGAAAAACGCAAATCAGGTAATTTCGAAAATCCATGGCGATTATTGAGCGCATGATATGAGTATTGGTATTGCTTGAGAGGGCCGTCGAGAAGTGACGAGTAACCTTCAGCCTCGTCTCTGTACCACTGCTCAATCTGCTCCAAAGAGAAATCGTCTCCATATAGACGCTTTCCTTCCAAATAAGCATCGAACTCGGCTTCATGCATTCTCTCAACTCCGAATCATTAAAGAGCGTTATAAACTGAAGAAGCGGTTTACCTTTAGCTGGCGATGATCTACTGAGCAGAAGGGCTCGGGCCATGTCGACAGGGTCGAATGTTGCAGCCGTGGTGCCGGTCGCCGCATGTAACATTCCAGTGAGGCGATTGGCCGTCAGCAAGCAGCGTGACGATAGTAGGGTGCTGGCGATCCGGCGTCTCCTCGTTGAACGTCACACCACTCTTGCCACACTGATTGGCCACAAGCCCGACTGACGGCATTGAGCCCCCCCTGCAACAGCGCCCAACTCCTGCCGATCCTGACGCATTCTGACGTCGCTGCCCTCTTTACAGCATCATCGGTCACGTTCTGGTCAAAGCGTTGTTGTATGACTCATCAAGTAGACTCTATAAGGAATTCGAACCATGCGGATGTCAGTCGCGCAAAAATTCAGCTGTAAGCGATACCGGACAGCGAGCATCGCCTTTCTCAAGGCGGTATTCTGCATAGTATGCCTTCTGGCCGGCCCATGGTCGGCGGCGGCGCAGACGCGGCCACCGTTCAGGCTTTTCGAGGCTCTGACGTTCGAAGACGAGCCTGATTTCCAATCGTTCGGACTCGACCATCTCACCATAGCGGATTCCCATGCCCTTGGGACTGGCGTTCCTCACGCCGGCCAAGTGCGGAAAGCTCTGGAGCTGCCGAGGAGCAATCAATACCTTGCTATCGACATCGAAAGCTGGCCGTTGAATGGTCTGGATGTGGCATCCTCAATTGCTAATTACCAGAACACGCTTAGCGCGTTCAGAAAGGCAGATCCGAGCATCAAGCTCGGTCTTTATGGCGTCCTCCCGGTCAGGGACTATTGGAGAGCGATTGGCCACGAGGGGTCCGTTGCGCTGGACGACTGGAAGCAGCAAAACACCAACATCGGGTCCTCCCTCATCCCTTATGTCGATGCGCTATACCCGTCCCTCTATACATTTTACGGCGACAAGGACGCTTGGGTGGCCTATGCGCGAGCCAACATCGGGGAAGCGCGAAGAATCGCGCAGGGAAAGCCAGTCTACTGTTTTCTGTGGCCGCAGTTTCACAAGACTCTTGCTTTTCTGCCGGGCGACCTCTGGCGTGCCCAACTGGACACCTGCAGGACACTGGCGGACGGTATCGTAATCTGGGGTACTATCCGCGTCAGTTCGCCCTATCGCCCTGCGAAATGGGATCCACAAGCCGAGTGGTGGCAAGCGACGCTCGCGTTTCTTGAAACGTTGAGTACGCCCCAAATAAGATTCGCTGAGTAGGGCCAGAAAAGGCATCCAAGGCTTATTCTGCTTCGATGGAAGCATCAAGTTTTAATGATGTAGGGCGATGTCAGGCCCCTCCTAGAGAATGCATTTCTAGTGTCCATTATCAGCCGAGCGTTTTTAGCCAAAACACTATAGTCGACGACATCATGATCTGTTGCAATGAGAACAGCATTGAAGCTCTTCACAGATTCAGCGCTGAGATCTATGGATTTCCGGTCGGCGAATTTCGCATGTTCGCGTGTGACAGGTATTATGGGCACATGCGGGTCATGGTACTCAAAGGTGCATCCGCGTTTCTCAAGAAGTTCCATGAGCTCGAAAGCTGGGCTCTCGCGTATGTCCGAGACATTCTTTTTATAAGCTAGTCCGATGACAAGTATGTTGGCTGAACCTAGTGAAGTCTGCTGAAATTGGTCCAGCGCAAGCTCAAGCTTTCCGATGACATAACGCGGCATCGAGACATTAATTTCGCCAGCGAGTTCAATAAAGCGGGTGGACATACCATACTCGCGTGATTTCCAGGTCAAGTAGAAAGGATCGATTGGGATGCAATGGCCACCGAGGCCTGGCCCTGGATAAAATGGCATGAAACCAAAAGGCTTTGTGGCTGCGGCATCAATGACCTCCCAAACATCGATGCCCATAACGTCGTAAATTATCTTCAGTTCATTTACGAGGGCAATGTTCACCGCACGAAACACGTTTTCGGTAATTTTCACGGCCTCAGCGACCTTCGGGGAAGAGACGACAACTACTTTTTCTACTATCGCTTTATAATAGGTTTCCACCGCTATTGATGCCTCCAGGCCCTCCCCCGCTACGACTTTAGGGATAGTCGCGGTACTAAATTTCGCGTTGCCAGGATCTTCTCGTTCAGGCGAGAAGCCTAAAAAGAAATCAACGCCACTTCTCAATCCCGCTCGCTCCAGAATCGGCTTCACCACCTCTTCAGTCGTGCCTGGATAGGTGGTCGATTCCAAAACGACGAGATGCCCGTGACGCAGATGGAGAGCGATAGTTTCAGCAGTCTCCACAATGTAGCGCAAATCCGGTTCCCGGTGCTTTGTAAGCGGCGTTGGCACACAGATTATGACAACATCACAGTCTGCAAGCTCGGCGAAGTCGGCGCTAGCGCGGAAGGAGCCAGAGGCTACATGCTTAGCGAGTTCTGATGAACTCACTGCATCGATATAGGATGCTCCGGCATTGAGGCGAACGACCTTGTGTTCGTCCACGTCGAAGCCTAGGGTTCGGAAGCCACGCCGCGCTGAAGCAGCGGCGAGCGGTAATCCTACGTATCCGAGCCCAATGATGCCGGCAACGGCAGTCTTGGCAGTCAATTTGTCGATGAGCCTTGCTACGCCCGGTTCTGTCGCGTCATTCATCTGTTTCGTCCTTTTTTCGCCCAGGCACAACGATGCGGGGCAGGCGCCGAAGCGGGTGGAGGTCCTCTTCAACGAACATCGCACTTTAGTTCACATAACATGGACGCCGACTAAGACCGTTTTCGAAGGCTCCGGTTCCGGATCGATTAACTTCTCACTTCGCAGCCACCAGATCTTTGCTATTTCCGGAGGGCTTGAGTGAACTGATGGCTGCAGAAAATCGCTTTGCCATATCCTCTGCGTTGTAACTAGCCGCGGTCGTTTCGAGTGCGGCGGCAGACATGTCCGGGAGCCGAGCGGCGTCGGAAAAGGTGTCATTCAACACTTGGGCCAACGACGCCGAGCTACCCTTTACAAATGTATAGCCGTTGCTTCCCACTTTTAGCGCCGCGAATTCAGGCCCATGCGTCCATCGATCATCGTGAACAACCGCCGGCAGCCCGTAGCTAAATGCATGAATAAGGCTAAGCCCCACCGGCCCAGGATACACAAACAGCCTACAGCGATTAGCTATCGTCGCTATCTCTTGTTCGTTGGAAATTCCGCCATGCCAAACGATGCGATCGCTTATCCCGAGCCGAGTTGCTAGCAATCTCCACCCCGACTCCGCCTCCCCTCCCCCTATAATATCGAGCGTCAGAGTTGAACCAAGCGGATCAGCGAGTGCAAGGAACAATGTTTCCAATTCCGCCTTCTCAACAAGCCGGCCTATGAAGAGCAAGTCACGCGTGCGTTTCGACACATCATATCGCGTACGAAAGTTGACGAGCTCCGACGTCTCAATGCCATTGTTTAGCGCAAAAATCGCTCTATCTGCCTTTCCCGGAAAGCGGAGCCGATACTCAGCGACCTCGTGCTCGGTATAAAAGATTACGCTATCGGCCAAATTCATCAGAGCCATGCGTAACGCCGCACGCCACCACTTGCTGGTTGACGACCAATAATGCCCCCACCATACAGTTCGGGCGCCTTTACACTTGGCTTTCACTAGCAGCGCCATATTAGAGAGACATCTGGGCGCTCCTGACACCACAACTATATCTTCAGGTCTGATTTGAATTGCAAAGGATCCTTGCTGCCACTCCAAACCAGGAAATACACGACGAATAGGCCCAAGCCTCGCCTCCCAAGCGGGTCGTTTCCGCGCCGACGTCAAGACTCCCATATCTGTGGCCGACGCGAAAACGGTGAAACGTGTTCCGTACATTTCTGCAAGGCGGCTGAAAAATCCTACCCGATATGTTGGAACGACGGGCTGCACTAGGATAATCTTCCCATCCCAAAGCACCTCAGCATCACACTTCCTTGACATCACCTACCCGCTCCTGCGCCAGGCCACCCTGGCGCCTCTGTTGCACTCGCGGTCCGCCTCGAGCATCTCAATGAGCCGCCAGTGGCGGCGATTGCAGACATTTGAAAAGTCGCCTGGATCGTTCTTGCCGATGATCGAGAGCGGATCATGAGCCCGGGGCCTATCGAGAGCCGTGTTCAAACCTCCGCCAGGCGTCGGTCGCAACCCGTACACTTCGATATCTAATGGGCCTTATTTTCCATTTTACGGCTTCTATCAAGAAAGCCTTGATACCCATACCAAAACGATATCGTCAGAGCAGAACTAACCCAGAAGAGCGAATTTCCCCATAGGCTGCCGCTTGCCATGCCGGCGATCGCTTCCCTGATGAATAGCACCGCAGCCAGCACCGCAGCGAGCGGGAATTTGCCGGACCGAATGATACCGACCGCCGATCTGAGTGCCAAAGTTATGTGAGCCGCAAACGGCAATGATCCGAGCACCCCCACCGACATCAGGGATTCAAGATAAATGTTGTGGGGATAGAAATTGAACTGCATCTCGACCGCATAACGCCCGATCACCG
Source organism: Mesorhizobium sp. WSM4807 (assembly GCF_055811615.1). Taxonomy (NCBI): domain Bacteria; kingdom Pseudomonadati; phylum Pseudomonadota; class Alphaproteobacteria; order Hyphomicrobiales; family Phyllobacteriaceae; genus Mesorhizobium; species Mesorhizobium sp. WSM4807. Next base: position 206,507 of record NZ_JBVVQY010000002.1, on the reverse strand, counting down.
GGCTTTCTAGAAACTGCCTCCAGGCGCCAGCAAACAATTGACTGCGGATCATTGTTGATTGATCGGCATTCGCATCGATCGTCCGAAGTCTCGCAATGACAACATCGATTAGCTCCACGCCGCTGGTCGCCAAAATTGCCATGGCGACAACCAATGCTCCCAATATGGCGAACACTCTCTTTGAGCCTTTAAGCAACAGTATGTAGACCAATAGAGACCCCGCGCCAGCAATGTATGCACCGCGAGACCTGGAAAATACCACAACCAACAATAGTATCGGACCAAGTATCATGGATTGGATCGTTAATTTTTTTGTCTTTCCCAAGACAAGGAAAAAGAATATCAAAAATGCGAAAGCCGTATGCCCCATTGCTATCGGGTTGATTTTGTCGAGAGACATCCTTTCGTCCTGGCTCCAGAACAGCACATCCCTGTTTAGATAAAGTCCAACGATAAAAATAACGCAAAGAGCATTCATAACAAGGATCAGATCTGTGTTTCTTATCGCCCTATCCATCGACGCTATAAGAAGCGTAGACCCGACACTGGTCACCATGAAAATACTAAATATCATTGCAGGACCAGGTGTGATGTATATAGAAGATATGTAAATGTTCTCTATAAGTCTAGATAGATATATTATGAAAAATATCTTCATCGGAAGAAGAGCAGGCGTTGACGATCTCAACTTTGCTGGAAGGAGTATATATGAGGCGGCGGTGATCATAACAATGGCTACTCTTACCAAGATCGACCCGGTACTGCCTTCTGGGTAAAACTTGTTTACAAAACCGGAAAAAGCATAGAAGCCACAAATTGCAAGAGCGAGGGCTGCCGCAGGAGAGAACAAAATGCGTCGGTCAACGTAACCTCTCAAATGCGCAAATCGGCGGCCAGCTCCGCCTCGAGCGAAATCGGCCGATCTGTCGTAATGAATATTGGCTCTCTGAGTCATGGGACTAGCCGCACCTCACACGGTGAAGTGTGCCACGCCGTGGATACCGCGGGCTATGTTCTCTATGGAAAAATAGAAAAGAAATCCGATGCCGAAGAAGTCGGTCCAGATTGTTGGGCCGAAGGGGGCGGACAACTTTGGTCCGCGCCGACAAATGCTGTGTCAGAAAGCCCGGTGAAGTTGGCGCCTCTCGGCAATTCGATTCCACGACGCCGGAAGAACGGCACGGAGTCTTGTTGTGTCTCTCTTCTATGCCGCCGATGATGAAGTCGCGCCAGACAGCAATCGACGACACTAGTTGAAGGCGCAACATTCGGCGGCCCTGCATTTTAGCCTCCCACCGAAGACGGTGGGGCCGATACTTTTTCAGCCACTAGAAGATAGCCCATCGGCATGCTCTCGCGAGTCGCAAGCCCCAATTTCTTGGCAGGAGGCAATGCACGCATGAGCGTGGTGAGCCAATAGACCGAATTGGCAATCCAGGGCCGAGACGCCACCGCCTTCGTGGCAAGATCGGAAAGTACATCTGTGGCGCCGCCGTAGGATGACAGCTCGATTGTGCTTAGTCCCGCCTTCATCGTCATCCGCTCCAATGCAAAGCGGGTGTAGCGATGATAATCGTGGGGTATCTCGTGTAGCCAGTAAAAAAACGGGACGCCGATTATCAATTTACCTCCAGGCCTCAGGGCCCGGGCTGCACTGTCGAACAAGGCCTGCGGTGTATGCAGATGTTCGATAACATCGCTTGCGATGACCGTGTCGAAGCTCCCTTCTTCCAAGGTCAACTGCTCGTTCAGGTCCGCGAACAGGTCGACGTAGGCGGCGCCATGGGTGCTGCCCGGCCAATCGACGCAGAACACATCACTGACATGGTCGCGGTAGATCTCGTAAAGCGGAACGGCGCCACAGCCCAGATCGGCGAGACGGCCCTTAGCATGAGTAGCGATCGCAGCGGCATAGACGGATGCCAGTCGATCAGCAATCAACCGCGACCGCGCCGGTACCTCGTTGCGGTTCGAGCGCCAAACGCCCTTGCTGGTCCGTTCGAACTTAGTGGGCTTCCACTGGTCGGCATTCTTCATTGAACTTGGCGCTCTTCGATGTCGAGAGGTTCCGCTATGGCCGGCAGCACCATGGCACGTCGAAGGCGATCGCGCGTGTGCCGTTGCGTGAAATGATCCAGTACACGCTGCCGGCCGGCATCCCCCATCTTGGCAGCACGTTGCGGCTCCGTCAGGAGACTGGCAAGCGCCTCTGCCATGCTTTCGATATCGTGCTCTTCCACAAGCAGGCCGGTCTCACCATCGACAACGGCCTCTGGAATGCCGCTGTGACGTGTCGCCACAACGGGGAGTGCGCTCGCCATTGCCTCCAGGATGGATACCGGCAGGCCTTCCATATCTCCATTGCGAGCCGTCACTGAATGCTGCACGAAAATTGCAGCGTCTTGCATCATGCCCTGAACACATTCTGTGCTTCGAGAGCCGTGAAAAATGACACGATCCGACAGGTTCTCCTGCTCCACCAACGCCTTGGATCGCGCCATCAAGGGCCCATCCCCAACAAAATCAAGTCGCGCCTCGGGAAACCTTGAAGCGATCCGGGCGAACGCCTCGATCGCAAGGTGCGGTGATTTCTTTTCAACGAACCGCCCAACGAAAAGGAGCCGACCGCTATCGCGCTTTGATGGTGTGAAGCGCTCGGGCAAAACTCCACACGGACTGACGTGGAGTTTCTCACTCGGGCAGCCGATTTGAACCAGACGATTGGCGATGAAACGTGATGGCGCGATGATCCCGTCGGCGCTGGCGAAGAGACGCCGATAGCGACGTCGCCATGTCTGTTTCCTAGGCATCACGGTTGAATCCGCCCCATGGGCGTGGGCATACAACCGCACGCCGGCGCGGCGACAAGCAGGAGCGAACAGCGCACCCATCGTAAGATACTCGACAAGGGCGGCATCCACGTTGTGGGCCTTCAAGAATTCGACGACCCTGTCCTCGTCGCTCCTAGACATTCCCTCACGGACATAGGCGAGCCAGGCTAGGCGTGCCGGAATGGAAATGTGGCTAGGTAGTTGGCTAAGCCGTGACGGCCCAGGAATCCCGGAAAGAACGGGATAACCGAATTGATCGGCACCATCGTGCTTCTGGCAGATGAGCACAGTGCTACCGGGCGCGAGATGGCGAACATGATCTCGGATAAATGTCTCAGAAGGCGTGTTGAAGAATTGCGAAATGACCGCAATCATTCTGGCCAGCCTTCAAACGGTTTGACGCCATATTTGATTTTTCGACGAGGCTCAAACAAAGATGCGTCGATTTTCGTAGCTATCTTGCGAAGCAAGGAAGGGGGAGCTGAATGAGGGTCGAGGCTCACTTCCCGCACGAAGACCGCGTGGATGTATTTGTTACCCAAGACGTGTTTCGTTGAGTACACTCGCCAACCACCAGCTTCCGCTTCGTCGATGAGCACCGATAGAGGGATAGAGTTATCTATGATTTGGATCTCTTCAGGCTTGTTTGCGCGCAGGAAGTCAAGATATTCGGGCGAAGGGTAGGTGACTGCCAGACAACAGGATTGGGCCGAAATGCTGGCTAAGTCAGAAAACAGCTTTGTTCTATCGCCCTCGGGCACGTGCTCGATAACATCGATCAAAGTGATGAGTTCGAACGGCTTTTTCGCAACTTGTTCCAGTTTCTCGAATTGATCTGTCACGCTGGCGGAAATAAACGTCAGATTTGGTTCAGAGCAAGTTCGGCGAGCGTATTCAATATTCGCCGCAGAGATGTCGATACCATAGACGTGGCCGCCCTGGCATTGCTTTGCCATTGCCTCGGTAACAATCCCAATTCCGCATCCAATGTCTGCGACCACACTCCTGCTCTTCACGAGTGGTTTCACGAATGCAATTGCTGCCCTGAGTCTGCCGTTCGGGCCGCGAATTCTGTAGCTGACCATCCGTTTGGGCAGAAATTCGTCATAGAATTGCTTTACCGCTTCATCTGCCATATTTAGCCTCTATTTCTTGAAAGCAACGGGATAACGCGCAAGACAAGGCTTCTATGGTGGGGGCTGACGATGCAAACTAAGCCAACCAACACGCAATAGAGCCCGGCAACGATCGGGAACTTCACGAACACAAAGCTAATCGCGTCAACAGGCGATTCAGAAACGCTCGAACTGCTCCAGTATGGTGGCAACCAAAGTACGGTTGTAGATACAATTCCGGCTACCACAATAGGAAATACCGTCTTCGAGATGTCTCCCATGGATACGGGAGCCTTTCTTGACGCGTACCAAAACGATGGCAGCGCCAGGACGTAGATGACGACAGAATAGGCAAGAGCAACACCCGAAGCGCCGCCGGACAATCCAATGGTAAACGCGGCTAAAATCACCGTTGTCGCAAATATTGACCAATAAAACATCCGGTTTGTTTGACCTAGAGAAATATAAATCCACCCCATTGCCGACAGGGGGGTTGAGACGAATATCGACAACGAGAGGTAATTCAAAATCTCAGATGAAGCGGCCCAAGAGGGGCCAAGCAACAACGTGACCAGTGGCGCGGCAAGTACATACAACGATGCGCCAACGGCCGATCCAATGATTGTGACAAGCGCCAGCATATCAAGAAAGGCTTTTCTCCATTGGCTGGCCTCGGTTTGTAGTCGCGACAGAGCCGGTATGAAGGCCGTTGTAAGGGGACCATTCACAAGTGAAATAGGCAGCATGAAAATCGAATAGGCGCGCGTATAGAAGCCTAGCTGAGCGCTTCCCAGATAATAGCCGATCAGAATATTGTCGGCCTGGCGGTGAAAATAATTGATGGCATTGAAAGCACTGAAATTACCGCCGAAATTTATGGCCGACCGGGTGCCCTTCCAATTGCCGACGCGGCTCGGGCGCCAGGACGACAGCAACCATTGCCCAAGCGTGCCCAAAAGTGCCGTGGTGAGCGTAGCGATCGCGAGCGACCAGTAGTTGAAGTCCCAGCCCCATGCCATTGCAATACCGACAGCGAATCCACACAAGAGACTGCCAAGATTCACACCGTGCAGCGACATCCAACGCATGTTGCGAATCAATAGCGCCTTGTGCTGCGCACCGGCCGCAGTGATCGGGATGGCGAGCGCAAGAACTAGGACAAGGTAAAAAACGCGAGGATCATTGAAAGACCAAGCAGCGAGCGGCGCCATCAGCCACGCCACCACCAGGAGAACCAAACCGGCGGCGAGATTGAGGATCAGCAACGCACTGACGGTGTCCTGATCAAGCTTCTTGCTGTGGATAGTTGCCATAGACAGACCGACGTCGGCAAAAACGCCGACGAATGCGGTGACAGTCGTCGCCATGGCTACGAGGCCGAAATCATCGGGATCGAGCAGGCGCGCCATCACTGCCATGTAGCCGAGTTGCATGAGGAGAATCAAAACCTGCGCGCCAATGGCCATGATCCCACCGGATGCCGTGCGTCTCCCGAGATCGCGCGTCAGATGCTCACTGCTTAGCACCGAGCCTCTTGATGTGTCAGAACGACCGGACGGAGCTTTCGTCACAATAGCATTCCACCGCGCTCTTGTCGGTTGATCACAGGGCCACGCACGTAGCTATTTGGCACCTGTCGCGATCTTCGGCGCGAGCTCTTTCCAACGTCGTGAAATGCCATGCTAGACGCTATCCAACGCCCAAAATCACTCCAACGGCACCCACCTTGAACCTCCTCCCCCCACACTACACCGGCTAACTTGGAAACGACGGCACAGCACGCCTCGACGCGCGAGCAGAACCAGCTACCCAGCACGGCGCTGACCGGCGGCATCGCAACTTCGGGCCCCAGATGTCGCGCGGCGAATATTATGACCAGAAGGCCCAGAACCCGGGCAATGACGGTGTTGGCCGTCATCCAGGCGCCATCGAGGAAATAAGTCGTCATTCAATCGACGCGACATGCGTGGGTGCCAGGAACCGTATGACCTTGCAAGGCACGCCGGCGGCCAGGCAATCCGGCGGAATGTCGGAAGTGACGACGCTTCCCGCCGCGATGACGGAGCGCGCACCAATCCTCACCCCTTTCAAAACGGCAACGCCTGCACCCAGCCAAACATCATCTTCAATAACTACTGGCGCAGTATTGCATGGTCTTCCCTCGCGTCGCGCCATAAAATCTATTGGATGGAAGTCTGTATCATAAATCCTGCAATTCGCGCCGATAAGCACATGGTTTCCGATCGTGATCGATTCGGAGCAAAATATTGCTGCTCCTGAGATGCCGGTATTGTCACCAATCGTCAGTGTTGCTCCCTGTCCGGCCACCATCTGTGTTGGATGATTGATACCAGCTCGATTAAAACGTGAGCTGTTTACGATTGTGACGTTTTCACCAATAAGGATTTGACCGCGCGCGCTTAATCCTAGCGGACCAAGTACCACAAAGCCTTTTGGGAAAGTGACTCCGCGGATGCACAGTTGCACGCGAGCTCTCAGGGACCAGTAGAAGCGGCTTATCGCGTTATACAGATATCCAATTCGTATGATCATTTATTCTCTAGCAGTTTGTCATACACGGACATCGTTTTTTCGATACCTGTCTTACTGCAGAAGTTTACCTTAGCGAATTCTAGAGAAGCTCGCCCCATTTCACTTCGCTTATCATTGTTACATAAATCGTTAACAGCAGACACAAAGGTGTTTGGCTTTTCCCAGCTGAACACTGTGCCAGTGTGACCGTCCTTTACCAGTTCTACCAAGTGTGGAACATCGGAGACCAAGCCCGGTTTGCCCAATGCAGCGCCTTCGAATACACTTCTCGCACTGTGGGGCTCAGTGAACGGAGCGATGATGACATCGGAAGCCAACATCAAGGGGACCGGATCTTCTGCGAAATCGACTGCTACACATCGGGCGCTCCGTCCTGCAGCTTCGTACGCAGCCAAAGCGTAGCCGGTCTTGCTTTTTGGGAATCCGGCAACAACAAATCGAGCAGACGGATGCAACTTTTGCGCGTTCGCATCGATCAACCTCACTAACTCTAAGGGGCCATTTGACGGAGCAACACGAGCCAAGAATAGGAAAACGACATCGTCAGCATCCCAAGCCTGCATGCGCCTATATTTTTCACCCGATTCAGGATCGGAATGAAACGCTTCGTCGTCGACGAAATTGTATACAACTGTCCCATCTACATCTTCGCTTCCGAGCGTCCGCAAACCAGCTTCGTCAATGCTAATAAAGGCATTCACGTGCCTTCTATTAAGACTGGCCAGCGCCCGACCCCACCTATTGGAGAGCAGAGGCTCGCGTACATGAGCGATCACTGGCAATTTTGGCGACGCCATGTGCGCCCCCGCGGCGGCGGCTACTAGACAGGTTGAATTCAGATGCACCAGATCGGGACGAACATCATTAACTAAACGCTTCGCACACCTTACAGTGAGTGGATACGAAGCGATCGCATAGGCACGATCTTTTAATGCGTCATTGCGGGCTACTGAGGAGCCATTGAACGGCCGTATATCTCTTTCTTCGAGGACCTCGGCACCAGCTTCGCGAAATAAGGCCCTTACCGCACCATTACCCTCCCGCCTAGGCATAGCTACGATTGGCTGGAATCGCGCGCGATCAAGCCCCCGGATGAGCAAGGAAAGGCTACGTGGCGCCCCACCCAAGCCCGTCGCATGATGAAAATACAACACTTTCTTCACTATCGGATACACTCGGAACCGACCATACTTTCGAACCATGCCTTGCAGGCACCCGAAACTGACTGCCAGCTGTATTTGATGGATGTGTGCCTGCGGGTCAAAGGACCGCACGGATTTTCTGAATAAAATCGGACCGCCAGCTACCGACGATTTCGCCCAGCCGAACCGCTTTGTCGGATTGATTATCCACCACCTCGTTGGGTCGATTGGCTGCTGCGGCTGCAATATGGGCGGCAGCGTCATGGGTATCGCCGTAAATTAAACACACCGGCGCAACTGCACCTTCCTGCGCATATTTCTCAAGAAACGCGCCCTTACGGATGATAGGACGTGTACCCAATTGGACGCTGCGTCCGAATATGCCGGATGCCTGGTCGTAGTCCGGCTCGTAGCAGCACCAGGCAAAATCGCAGGTTTTGTACAGGCTTAGAAGTTCGTCGTCCGAAACGAACCGGTCGACCACCATTCCGCCGGCAGAAATCAGGCGAGCGCAGTCCCCGCCAGAGGCCGGATCGACGCGCCCGACAGCCACCACAAAAACATCTTTCGCGAGATCTGGATGGTCGGAGAGAATGTTGACTAGGAATTCGAAGCCCTTCACCTTTCTTACGCTGCCCAGGAAACACAAAATGGCGCGCCCGCCGGCTGCGGCCAGCACGTCGCGTGACAGTTGGCTAGTTTCGGTAAGCGCCGCGCCGTCATGCATGTCCCACATCTGAGGGTCGTGTACCCACCCGTGCGCGACCTGGGCAAATCGACGATCAAATTTGAACGGCAGAATCGTAAAGAGCGACAGGTGAGGCAAATGCCGCAAGCACCGGAAAGTCCATCTTTTGAGGCGGTAAACGAGCCGTCCGCTCTCGAAGCATTTGGACGGCCTGAGAAAAAGCCCAACCGTCCGCCGTCCAATCAACGATCTTGCCAACGCAACTGCTATAAAACCAGCGTAGTCATCGTCTATGGTGCCAAACAGGAGGTGGCGGGCCCTAACAAGGTCAAGCCACAGTCGAGGCCCAATGCGTCCCGTTACCGGGACGAGGCCAAATAGGCCGGCAAAGAGATCCTGATAGAATTGGCGGTGGCCGCTGGACGCAGACACGTGAACGTAGTTGCGCTTCACCTCTGGGCCGACCTTCGAGGCCTGGATATCACCTACCGAAGCCACGATTCAGCGTACTCCATGCCGGCTTTGCTTCGCGGTTCCGGCACTGTCGATGCCGAAAAACTGCCCCAGCTTGCGCATTGGCTTCGCAACAAGCGCGTAGTCGATTGGACCGGAGCGCAGCCATTGGCGTCGCGACCGCAGGGCCTCAAAATTGTGCCCGATATAGGAGCCGAGGCTCCGTGTGCTGGCCCCGCCAACCATCATATCTACCAACACATGGTTGGTGGTAGCGGACCCGAATCCATGAAGCTCAACCGCTCTCAGCATCCAATCGTAATCCGATGCCACTTTGAGACTGAGGTCGAACGTGCCGACCGTCTCCGCCACCTTCCGCCTGACATAAAACGTTGGATGGGCCGGCATCCAACCAGTCCGGAAACCCTTGGCGGGTCTGGGGGCGGCACGCCATCGCCGGATGACCCGCTTGCTGAAATGATTTTCAACAAAATCCAGATCGCCATGCACGATGTCGGCCTGTTCGAGTTCTGCCGAAATTCGCGTCAGCACAGTATGGTCATGGAAACAATCGTCGGAATTCAGCACGCCCACCGCGTCTCCAGTATAGAGGCGCAGCCCCTTGTTGAGCGCATCATACATTCCGCTGTCGGGCTCGCTGATCAGCCGGATCTGGTCCGGTGGGTAGGACCGGACAATTGACAACGTCTCGTCCGACGAATTGCCGTCGACGATCACCAGTTCTTTGTCCTGATGATCCTGGGCAAAAAAGCTATCGATCGTATGCCTGATTGTCGCCGCGGAGTTCCAACAGACGGTCAAGACCGAGATTTTCATGTCGACCCGGCCCAACGTTGCTTACTGTGCCGCAACGCGAATGCGGTCCTCGTCCAGGCGACGGTGCTCGGATTCCCGTCTTACCGTTTCGAGATCGGACTGAACCATTTCCTGGACCATCGCATCGAGCGAGGTTGTTGCCTTCCACCCGAGAACGCGCTCCGCTTTCGAAGGATCGCCGATCAGCAGCTCAACTTCGGTCGGCCTGAAATAGCGCGGATCCACCTCGATCAGGACAGCGCCTGATTTTGCATCGACGCCTTTTTCGTCGATACCGGAACCGACCCACTCGATCTCGATGCCGACCTCGCTGAATGCAAGCTCGACAAAGCGGCGGACCGAATGCTTTATGCCGGTTGCAAGGACGTAGTCGTCCGGCACTTCATGCTGAAGGATTCTCCACATGCCTTCGACGTAGTCGCGTGCATGGCCCCAATCCCGTTCAGCCGACAGATTGCCGAGGTAGAGCTTGTCCTGAAGGCCGAGGCTGATTGCAGCCGCCGCGCGCGTGATCTTGCGGGTGACGAACGTCTCGCCGCGCATCGGGCTTTCGTGATTGAACAGGATGCCGTTGGACGCATGGATATCGTAAGCTTCGCGGTAATTCACGGTGATCCAGTAGGCATAAATCTTTGCCGCCGCATATGGCGACCGAGGATAGAAAGGCGTCGTCTCCCGTTGCGGGATCTCCTGCACCTTGCCGTAGAGCTCGGAAGTCGACGCCTGGTAAAAGCGCGCCTTTTTTGTCAGGCCAAGCAGCCGGATGGCTTCGAGGAGACGCAATGTGCCGATCGCGTCGGCGTTCGCGGTATATTCCGCGGTCTCGAAGCTCACCTGGACATGCGATTGTGCGGCGAGATTGTAGATCTCGTCCGGCTGCACCTCCTGGACGATACGGATCAGGTTGGTGGCGTCGGTCATGTCGCCATAATGCAGCGACAGCCTTACGTCCTTCTCATGCGGGTCCTGGTAGAGATTATCGATGCGACCGGTGTTGAACGACGAGGAACGCCGCTTGATGCCATGGACGTCATAACCCTTTGCCAAGAGAAGTTCCGCCAGATAGGCGCCATCCTGGCCGGTGATGCCGGTAATGAGGGCGGTCTTCCTAGTCATAGTGCTTCTCCGAGGTCGATACGACGATATTTCTCAACGCTAGTCAGCGTGGGTTTAATGCCCATTTCAAAAAGCTGGTGGCTATCCCAACGTTGTGAGATTCGAGCGCGGCGGCTTGGCTACACCGGCTACCGATCTTTGCCGCATTGTCAACGCGCGCCAAATCCTGTCAGCATGGTTCGGATGGTACGAAACACAATCAGCACGTCGAGCCAAGGCGAAAAATTCTTGATGTAGTAGAAGTCGTAGTGGAGTTTTTCCAGAACGTCGCCCACGGCCGCAACGTGGCCCTGGTTGACTTGAGCCCAACCGGTAATGCCAGGCCGCACGATGTGGCGGTACCGATAGAATGGCAGCTCCGCCTCATACCACTTGGAGAGTACGAGTGCCTCCGGGCGCGGTCCGATCCAGCTCATTTCGCCGCGCAGGATGTTGAAGGCTTGCGGCAATTCATCGATCCTGGATTTTCTCAAGAACTGCCCAAGGCGTGTAATGCGCGCATCGCCGGCCTTTGTGATGGCCTCTTCCTTTTCATCGACAACCGCGGCGCCGAGTTTCATCGTCCGAAATTTGTAAACCTCGTAGATCTTTCCTCTGTACCCCATTCTTTTTTGCTTGAATAAGGCCGGACCAGCTGAGTCAAATTTTATCGCTGCCGCTACGAACAAGAGCAATGGTGAAAAACCAACAAGAATAACTAGTGCCGCAATCCAGTCAGCCGCCTGTTTGATCTTTAAATATGCCTGGTTAGGGTTCAGAGATCCCAAGGTATTTTCGGAAAGATGTTGTATTTCCACTCGGCCTGTAAGCGATTCGCTGATTTGTTTGACATGGTAGACCGGCGTTCCCGAGAGCGCGCGATCGGCAATATACCGTTCCCATTCATCCGAAAGATCGGCTCGAAGATCGGCCACCACACCGCTGGCATGTTCGACAATCGTCTCGGGCGACTGAATCCGGTGCCAACTGACGCCTGGTATGCTTTGCAGCCTATCGACATCTCCACCGGGGATTACTGCCAACCGGTATGGGTCGAGCCGTCGCGTGGCCAAGCTCAGACCAAAATACCACAATGTCGACTGAAAGAGACTCGCCGCGGCCTGGAAGCGGCTATAGTCGAACCTGAAAAAGAAGATGGCCATGAATACGAGGCCGTAAGTCAGGGCGAAGGTGGGCAGGATGTAACCAGCTGCCGCCACACCCGGAAAATTGCCGATGCGCTTGTAAAGCAGGTAACCCGACGTGTGAGCCATGAAGGCAGCAAGAATCGTAGCTTGCATGTTCGTTGACCAGATTACTTGTTGATCGAACGACATGCGGACCATCGCGGGGACCAGGATCGCGAACGTCAATCCGCCAAGCAGCTGAAAGCGCATCCGAAGCAGAAGATGCCTCTGGCTGGGCAGTTTGATAGTGGAGGTGTTCAAATTCGTGAAGCCATTAACCAATTTAACTGATCATCCGCGAAGGCAACCAACAGCTCTGCATTGCCACGTCTACCGGCATGCTTCGGCTCCAATAATGGCTACCGCACTCCCGGGTGAAACCCGAGAGCCGACTTTGCAGCAGCTTGCATCGCATAACCGAGCGTCAATTATGCGATCGCGACGAGTTCCCTTGAATCCATGTCAACAGGGATCTCGCCATTCATGATGGCAACCAGGACCCGGGCCCTTCCGGCTGGATCGAGCCGGTCAAGGCGACCGATCATCTCCGCGAAAGGACCTGAAAGAATCCGAACCGATGCGCCCGCAGCGAGGCCTCCGCTGAAATCAAGCAGGCCATCCCTGCCAGTCAGGGCAATGAACCGCTCCACCAGCCCCGACGGGACCGGCAATGGCCGTTCGCCCTGCATGATGAGTGAGCGCACACCGAACGTTCCATTGACCGAGCGCCACCGCTGCAGCGCGACATCGAGGGCGATGAACATGTAACCTGGAAAATAGGCCGCCGGACGCGTCTCGATGCGCCGGGCATGACGTGTGGTCTTCTCGCAGCGAGGCGTAAACGGGTGAAACCCCTGTATCCGGAGATGCCGCTCGGCGACGTCTTCTTTTCCCGGAAATACGCTGGCGGCATACCAGCGTGCTGCGGCGCCGGTTGCGGGCCGTTGCGACAATACAGTCGCCTTAACAGTTGTTTTTTCCGGGCTGGTCACGCGTCTCGCTCTCGGCGGTTCTCGGCATGGTTGACGGCAAGCGTTACGACAGCGCGAAGATACCAGCAAGCAACCATGTCGCGAGAATCGATGCGGTTGGTCGAATCCTGTTAATTGTCCACTACTTTAGCTGCGCCTAATAGTCATCGCGCCGCTTCTTTCTTAGCTATCCAGCAGCGGTATCGATCAATTGCGTCGATATGTAGCTGCCTGGTTACGCTGACTCGCGACGAACCGCTGGCTCTTCTGGTCCTTAATCGGTCGATTTGAACATAGTGTGACGTTATCGTTAGCAAAGCGTTACCGACCGCTTGGCGGTGGCCTGCTTTGACGAGAAGTCTCGACGGGCCGTCGCTGAAACGGGACCATTCCACGATCTGTGGTTGCGTGGACTCGATCAGTGCCGCCGATCTGTCGACCAGGGTTCAGGGGCGTTTGAGCAGCGACCAGACGGCTGGCACAAGGCTCGCCGCCAGGCCGACCTTGATCAGGTCGCCGACGATGAAGGGCAGGACGCCGAACTGCCATGACTTTTCCGGGCCGATGAGCAGTGCCAGCCAGGCAAAGCCCATCGCCATCATGACGATTTCGGCAACCAGCATCGCGTTGAAGAGCTTGATCGGATGGCGATCCCAACCGCGATCGGCGGCCCAGCCGACGATTGCCGCCATGACCACGAAGCCGGCAAGATAGCCGCCGGTCGAGCCGAGCATGTAAGCGATGCCGATGCCCTTTTCCGGCGTGCCCTGGAAGACCGGCAAGCCCATGGCGCCCTCCGCCATGTAGAGAAGCAGCGTGGCGATGCCGAGGCGCATGCCGAATGCTGCGGCGATCAGACAGACGGCCAGGGTCTGCATCGAGATGTCGACCGGTCCGAGCAGAACTCTGGTCTTGGCCGACAAGGTCAGCACCAGCGTTCCAACGATCGCCAGCAGAAGCTGCGTCGCCAGGCGGGCCGCGCCCTTTTCAGGCAGAGCGAGAGTAACAAGCGGCGTCGTTGCAATTGCCATGGTCTTCCTCATTTCCGGACTGCCGCAGATCGCGGCCTTGCGTTTTCCTATATTGGCTTCCGTGTTATGCGGCAATCGGTTTTGCCGTCTCTAAAGCGCGTCGCGTTTGACCGGCCTCATGCGACGCGGCTTTAGGTTGTTGTTTATGCATGTCGTTATCGCAAAACCGCTGCACACTCGGGTCAGGCCCGAGGGCATGCTTTTGCGCGACATGCATTGGAACAGAGCTGAACGACATTCGCCATGGCGCTGAAATTCGACACAGACTTCGACCCGTCCTATGGCCAGGGCGTGGCCGTTGCGCCCGACGTGCTCCGGATTACCGCGGAAAATCCCAGCCCGTTCACATTTTACGGCACCAACAGCTATATCGTCGGACGCAAGACGCTGGCGGTGATCGATCCGGGGCCGGATGACGATGCGCATCTCAAGACACTGCTCGAGGTGATCGGAGACAGGCCGGTCAGCCACATTTTCGTCAGCCACACGCATCGCGACCATTCTCCGCTGGCAGCGCGGCTGAAGCAGCACACCGGCGCAATCGTCCTGGCCGAAGGTCCACATCGGCCGGCGAGGCCGCTGCGCATAGGCGAGGTCAATCCGCTCGACGCCAGCGCCGACACCGCCTTCAATCCGGATATCGCGCTTGCCGACGATACGGTGATCGACGGCGACGGCTGGGCGATCAGAACGGTACTGACGCCGGGCCATTGCGCCAATCACGCGGCTTTTGCGCTGGAAGGAACCGGTATCCTGTTCTCGGCCGATCACGTCATGGCTTGGGCGACCTCCATCGTCGCGCCGCCGGACGGCGCCATGGCCGACTATATGGCCTCGCTGGATCGGCTGATCGAGCGCGACGATCGCCTGCTGCTGCCCGGCCATGGCGGGCCGGTGACCGCGCCGCGCAGCTTCATGCGCGAGTTGAAGACGCATCGCAGGATGCGCGAACAAGCGATCCTGGAGCGGATCAGAAGCGGAGACCGGACGATCAAGGAGATGGTCGCGGCGATCTACAGGGATACCGATCCGCGCCTGCACGGCGCGGCCGGCTTGTCGGTGCTTGCCCATCTCGAGGACCTGGTGGCTCGCGGCCTCATCACCACCGACGGCGAGCCGGCGATCGACGGCATATTCAGGCCGCCTGGCTAAGAGACCGTTTGGAACTCTACTCTGGCGGCCATCTGATGGCGTTTTCTGCGCTTCCGGTGCTCACGGACCAGCGCATGACCCCGGAAACCGATTTCGGTTTCCCGGAAAGGATCATGCGCAAATGCAAAGTGTTAGAGCGTCCTTTGCGCGTCCAATTGGACGCGCAGCGCTCTAATGTCCGCTGCGCGCCGGTTCTCGAAACCACCACCATATGACTCGCCAGAGCGAATTTCGAAACAGTCTCTAAGATCCAGCCACGAACTCACACTACGCTCCTGAAAGCTCAGAACCGGCTGGAACGCTCTTCTGGTTGAGGCGACTTCAGACCCTGGCAAGAGCATTGCGGATTGGCCGGAAGTCGTGCGGCGGTCTCCAGCGCAACCCGCGAGGCTGTCATGGAGAGATTGGGCAGCACGTCCTCCTGCAGCAATTTCCGGCGATTGCGGTCCATATAGTCGTTGAAGCCCGCCGTGACGAACGCACAGGGCACGAAGCAAGCGCCGATCTCGCGCGCCAAGGTGGCCTCAGGGGCGATGGAATGGTTGAGCACATCCGCCCCCATGCCGCGATACGCCAAAGCCTCGGCTGGGGTTGTCAGTCGCGGCCCATAACAATGGGCAGCCACCAACTGCTGTTCGATGCCATGAACGCGGCATTCGGCCGGCCAATGACGGCGGGCCGTTTCGACCAGAACCGCCGCACATCTTGGACATACGATCTGCTTGCCCGAACAGTCAAAACTCTGGCGGTCCGGAAGCAGTGAAAACGGGGTCTGCGTCAGTTCAATGATATCGGCGGTCACCACCATGTCGCCGGGCTGGATCGCCTTGTTGACGGCGCCAACGGTCGAGCAGGCGAGAACTTGCCGTACACCCGCCCGCATCAATACCCAGAACGCGCGGCGATGGCAGGAATGGTCGATATGATCGCGGGGGTTGCCGTGCGAATACATGCACAGCGCCCGCTTCGCTCTCCCTTCGGCTGTAATCGAGGCATCGAACTCGAGCAACTTCCAGTTGTCGCTGCGACCGAAAGGCGTTTCAAAACTCATGTCGCGCCGCAACGTGCGCACGCCATCGAATTCGACATCTTCCGGGAAGGCAAGCCCCCAGTTTGCCGACCCGGTGATGATGGCCAACCCTACCTGAGGTATATCCGTCATATCGTCGGCTGCGTGATGATTGGCAGGCATGCTTTCAGTCTCGGTCAGGATTTTTGGCGAAGGGCTACGATCAGAACGACGACCACAACAATAGCGGTCCACAATGTCGAGATCGCTGCAATGGTCGGGTCGATCTGATCGCGCAGCGACACGAACATGAGCTTCGGCATCGTGCTGTTGCGACCACTTGCGACGAAGATCGAAATCACAGACTCGTCGAGCGACGTCAGGAAGGCCATCAATGTCGCCGACAACAGACTGATCCGAAGTTGCGGAACGATTATTCCGCCAATAGCTCTGGCCCAGTTCGCACCGAGGCTACGCGCCGCCTGAACCTGGTTCCAGTCGAAGCGAGCCAGGGCGGGCAACAACACAATGCACGCCACCGGAACGGCCAGCACCACATGCCCGACCAGCACACCGAACAAGGTTCCAACCAGACGTTGTGCCGCCAGCACAAAAAAGAGGCCGATCGCAAGCAGGATTCCCGGGGTGATCGAGGGGGTGAGCAGGACGCTCTGGATGGCCGCAGCAGTCTTCCCGCCCAGCCGATTCATCGAGATGCAGGCGAGCAGCGCAAAAGGTACCGCGATCAGCGCCGTCAATGTCCCAAGGATCAGGCTCGTCCTGAGTGCAGCCATCCACGTCGCCGAGCCGAAGAAGTTCTCGTACCAACGCAACGAGAAGGCGTGCGGCGGAAACTCGAGAAGATTCGACGCCGAGAAGGAAAGCGGCACCACCACGAGCGTCGGCAACATCAGAAATGCCATGACAAGAGCGGCAAAGCCCCAGAGGACCATGCGGGCCAGCCTGTTGTGCGGATAGGCTTCAAGCATGGGGGGCACCCACTGTGTTCTGGGCCAGCAGGCGCCGTGCCGCCAGCAACATCACACCGATCAACGCCATCACAACGAGGAGCAGAATGCCCAGGACGCTCGCCGACCCCCAATCCTGAAAGGTCGATAGCGTACGCTCGATCCGGGTAGAGAGAGGATTTACCTTGCCGCCGCCAAGCACCGCCGGCGTGATGAAAAAACCTATGGAATAGATGAGAACGATGATCGAACCCGAGAAGATGCCGCCCGCCGAAAGTGGCATTATGACTGTGCGGATCACCTGCCCGAGTGTGGCTCCCATGCTCGCTGCCGCGCGAATGAGGTTTTGGTCGATATCGCGCATCGCGGCATAAACGGGCAGCAGAAAGAGCGGCAGCATGTAGTGAACCATGCCGATCAGCGTTCCGGTGAAGTTATAGACCAGCGGCAAAGGCTCCGCCGTCAGGCCCGAACCTGTCAAAGCCGCGTTGATCAGGCCATCACGCCGCAAGAGCACGAGCCAGCCATAGGTGCGCACCAGGATAGCGGTCCACAACGGCAGCATGACGAAGGCCATCAGTACGTTGGCCACCCTTGGTCTGACGCTGGCCAGAGCGAGTGCCAGCGGGGTGCCTAGAAGAATGCAGATCGCCAGCGTGCCGAGGGACAGTTCAAGGGTTGTGACGAGCGCCGACCATGTCAGTCCGCTCGAAAGCACTTTCGCGTAGTTGCCAACAGTGTACTCACCCCCTGTGGTCAGGAAAGATTGTCGGATGATCCAAAGGATGGGCAGTATCGCCGCCAGTCCAACGATGAACAGCGCCGGGAGCGAAAGCGAAAGGAAGAACCGCCGCTCGCGTCGCGCATCTGCGGCGAGCACAGGATCCACAGTGACGGTCACGCTGTCGCTCCCGGTATCGCGTGAACCTTCGCTGCTGGTGCATATGCGGTCATCCGCTGGCCGGCGGCAAGCTCGGCGCAGCCGCCGGCCAACGCTGATGGAATGCAGACAAGAACCTCTTGCCCACCGTCGAGCGCGAGCGTCAAAAGCCAGTTTTCGCCGCGAAACGCCTTGGCGCGCAGTATCCCTTCGAGCGCCACTCCGTCTTGCCCGACGAGCTTCGCATCAAGATGGAGGCTTTCCGCGCGGATCATCAAAGTCTCGCGTGACGCTTCGGCGCCATCGATCCTGCGCGCCGAGCCTGGAGCCACAATGTTAGCCTCGCCCATGAACTCCGCGACGAAGCGAGTCGATGGACGATCATAAATCCGCTGCGGCGTATCGATCTGCTGGATGCGGCCGGCGTTCATCACCGCAATCCGGTCAGACATAATCAGCGCTTCGCGCTGGTCATGGGTCACGTAGATTGTGGTGATCCCCAGATCGTCGTGCAGACGCCGGATCTCGTACTGCATGGTTTCGCGCAGATTCTTGTCGAGCGCCGACAGCGGTTCGTCCATCAGCATCACGCGTGGTTCGAAGACGATAGCCCGCGCCAATGCCACCCGTTGGCGCTGGCCGCCGGACAGTGCGGCAACATTGCGCTCCGCCAGACCGTCCAGCTTCACGCGGGCCAGGGTGGCAAGCGCCCGCTGACGCGCCTCCGCCCTCGGCGTCTTGCGCAGCGCCAGCGGATACGTGACATTCGCCAGGACATTCATGTGGGGAAACAAGGCGTAATTCTGGAATACGATGCCGATGTCCCGTTTGTTGGGCGCCAGGCGAGTGATGTCGCGATCGCCCAACAAGAGCTTACCGGAATCCGGCCGGACAAAACCGGCCAGAGCCATGAGTAACGTGGTCTTGCCCGATCCCGATGGCCCGAGCAGGGTGAGGAATTCGCCAGCTTGAATGTCGAGCGAAACATCATCCAGCGCGACGTAGGTCCCGTAAGCCTTGCTAACGCTGTCGATGGTGATCGGGAGCGACTTCATCATCTGCTCCAGCCCTACAGCTGAGACTCAGCGGGCCATCATCTCATCGAAGGCTTTTTGGGCAGCCTCGCCGTTCTTGACCCACCATTCTGAATTCGAAAACACCGAAGTGCCGGCATTTTCGGGCGCGGTCGCAAGCGTCTTCAGGCGATCCTCGGGAATCAGGCCACCTTCATATGCCGCAGGGTTGACCGGGCCGTAGGCGATGAAATCGGTCAGTTTCGCAACACGCGCGGGCTGCGTCATCGCTGCGATGAGCTTCATCGCGGCTTCCTTGTTCGGCGCTCCCTTCGGCACCCCAAGGCAGTCCGTGCCGATAACCGAACCCTTGAACGTGTAGTCGGCAGCACCCCCGTCTGCTTTCACGGTTTGGGCCCGTCCGTTCCAGGTAACGACCAGATCCGCCTCACCGTCCTTCAGCAACTGCGCGGACTGAGCTCCCGAGGTCCACCACACGGCGACATTTGGCTTGATTGCTTCAAGCCGCTTGATGGCGCGCTCCAGACCTTCCGGCGTGCTGAGCACGGAATAGACGTCCGCCGGCGCTACGCCATCGGAGAGAAGCGCGATCTCGATCGAGTCTTGCGCATTGGCGCGCAACGCGCGGCGGCCCGAGAATTTGGCAACGTCCCAGAATTCCGCCCAGGTCTTCGGCGGGTTCTCGCCATAGGTCTTGGTGTTCCACGACATGACGGTGCCATAGGAATCGAACGGATAGCAGTAGTCGGACTTTGCGCCGTCCGGCACGGATTTGGGATCGATGATCTTGTAGTCGAGCGGCTCCAGCAGCGATTGAGCGGCCGCCTGGGCGCCTTCCGGTGAGCCCAGGTGAATGACGTCGGTGGTGACCGCACCCGAGGTGACCTGCATCTTCAAGGCGGCCAGGCCGTCGCTTAGCGTCTCCTCGAGGACATCATAGCCAAGCTCTTTTGCAGCAAGGCCCCACATGGCCTCTTTCATAGCGTTGCCATAATCGCCACCTGCGGTCGTTATGGTGACTGTTTGCGCATGGACGGGCAAGGCAGCCGAGATTGCGAATGCTGTTAAGGAAATGCGTAGCCAGGACATAGGTTCTCCTCCCCAACTTTTATCAAATGTTGCTCGAAATGGCCATATTTTTGTAATCGTAACGTTACGATTGCATCTGATTGGGCCAGAGTCAAGCTGCTTCATATGGGCGTTTGGATTGACCGGGATGCCGAATCCGGTAACGTTATGGCGGTCAGCAAACCAGCCGGCGCTTTCGCAAATGAAGTCGGGCGAACAATGGCCAATCTAAAGCAGATCGCGGCGGAACTTTCCCTCTCGGTGACCACGGTGTCCCGCGCTCTGAAGGATGGGCCGGAAGTGCAGCCCTCGACCATAGCCCGCGTCAAGGAGGCGGCTAAGCGGGTCGGCTATCTACCAAATCATTATGGTCGTGCGCTCAAAACCGGTCGAACGCTGACGCTGACGGCCGTACTCCCGATGGAGACACGAGACCATCTGTCCGATCTGTTGAAGCTTCCTTTAATCGAAGGCATGACGCTGGCGGCGCGGCAAGCCGGTTATAGTCTGTCCATCTATTCCACCACTCCCGACGATGATCCCGTCGAGAGTGTGCAGCGGCAACTTCAGGCGCGCAGCACAGACGGACTGATCATCACGCGCTTGGTGTCGGGTGATCCGCGCGTCAAGCTGCTGCTGGACAAACGCATGCCATTCGTCGCGTTTGGAAGAACCGACCTGGATACCGCGTATCCGTATGTCGATGTCGACAATGAACAGATTGCCTACGAGGCAACCCGACGGCTCATGGATAAGGGCTGTCGACGCATTGCACTGCAACTTCTGGTTCCGGAGGATCAGGCAAGTGCCATGCGTCTTTCCGGCTATGGAAGGGCAATGGCCGAGGCCGGTATTCCGATCGACCAATCGCTGATCGGTCATGGCATGTTCACCATGGAATCGAGCGCAGCCTGGTTCGATCGCTTGCTGGCTTGTTCAGATCCGCCGACAGGCCTGGCATGCGCCAACGAACTGGGCCTTCTAGGGGCGTTACACGCTCTTGGCAGAAGAGGTCTTGTGCCGGGGAGCGACGTCCACATTGTCACTCGTGACAGCACGCGGCTGGCACGCTTCCTGCCGGCAAAGATCGGAATTCATTCCGTGGATATGGCGGGTGTCGGACGCAAACTTATCGAAGTCCTGGAGAACCGGATCATCAATCCGCTTGGGCCGGTGGAGACAATGTTGCTCAAGGGTGAATTCGACCCTGGCGAATAGTCTGCCCGCGGACCGAAGGGAATAGACCCGGCAACCTCTGATTGTATCAGCCGCATTTTCTGTGGCGCCGAGCGATACCGCTTGGCCGTAAAATGCTCTGGACATCACTCGGCCGGGGCCGTGCCGACCTGGCCGGCGACTTCCTGATCCAGCTCGGTGAGGAAATCCACGATGCGGGCCGCATTGTCGCCAAGGTCGTAGCGGCCATAACGGGAGGCCGAACGCATATCGACAATGACTGCATCGCCATCGTCGGTCACACGGATGGCGACGTCGGCGGGAAGGCTGAGGAGGAAGCTCTTGGCCAGGGCGTTGATCGTCACCTCGCTTTGCCCGATCGCACGGGGAAACGGCGCCGTTAGCTGCCAATCCCGACGGTCGAGCACGGTTGCGACTGCTTCCAGGACCCGATCGAAAGGCAGATTGTAGCTGCGTCCGGTGACAAGCGGATAGGTCTCGGTCTGCAGGCGCTGCTCGCCCGGGGTCGGTGGCGAAAGCGCGTTCATATCCCCGGTCCGGGTGCTGGTGTCGAGCATCGGCGGATCGTCGAAATCCGTCGAGATGTCCCTGAGCGGCGGAGAAGTCGCTGCCCAGTAGGCAGCGATACCAAAGGGAGCAAGCACAAGCAGCGCCAGCAACGTGCCGACGGTGAGATCGCGACCGCCACGGTCGCCGAAATTCCAAAATCTCGAAAAGGCAAATCCGGCGAACAGCAGCGCAAAGGCGGCAAGCAGAGCGACAATGCCGAGCACCCAAAGGAAAGCCGGCGTTTCAACAAGCTCGTATCGGTGGCCGACGAGAACGGTCAGCAGCAGGACCGCCGAAAAAGCGCCTGCCCGCCGCGACCAGCCGGCCGCCTTCGACGTCTGTCGCTCGGGATTTTCCTTTATTTTCAGCACTGCTCCACCCCGAACGGGCGCGTTGAGCCGTTTAGCGGCGGCTTTAAGGCGAAAGACGTCATCTCCGTCAATCCGTCGGCAGACGATAGTCCCTGAACTGCTGGCGCAAGGTGGTCTTCTGGATCTTGCCGGTAGCGGTGTGGGGAATTTCGCCGACGAAGGCGACGTCATCCGGCATCCACCACTTCGCCACCTTGCCGTCCATGAAAGCGAGGATATCCGTCTTGGTCGGCTCCCGGCCCGGCTTGCGGACGACGACAAGCAACGGCCGTTCGCCCCATTTCGAATGTTGGATGCCGATAGCGGCCGCCTCCGCCACATCGGGATGACCGACCGCGAGGTTCTCGAGCTCGATGGTCGAAATCCATTCGCCGCCCGATTTGATGACGTCCTTGGCGCGATCGGTGATCTGCATATAGCCGCTCGGGTCGATATGGGCGACATCACCGGTATCGAACCAGCCTTCCTCATCGAACTGTTCGGATCCGACGCCGCCATAATAGGCGCGCGCGACAGCCGGTCCGCGCACCTTCAAGCGTCCGAATGTCTTGCCGTCCCACGGCTGCTCCTCGTTGTCATCGTCCGTCACCTTCATTTCAACGCCGAAAGGCGGATAGCCCTGCTTGCCCTGGACGTCGAGCCTGGCTTCGCCTTCAAGCCCGGCATAGCCCGGCTTCAAGGTGCACAAGGTGCCGAGCGGCGACATTTCGGTCATGCCCCATGCATGGATGACCTCAACATCGTAATTGTCCTGGAACTTCGTCGTGATCGCGCGCGGGCAGGATGAGCCGCCGATGACGACCTTCTTCAGATAGGGAAGTTCCTTGCCGGTCTCCTCCAGATGCTGGAGCAGCATCAGCCACACTGTCGGCACGGCGGCGCTGAACGTCACCTTTTCGGTGTCGAGCAATTCGTAGATCGAGGCGCCGTCCATCTTGCAGCCAGGCATGACCAGCTTGGCGCCGATCATCGGCGCGCTCTGGCCAAGGCCCCAGGCGTTGGCGTGGAACATCGGCACGACAGGCAGTATGGTGTCGCGCGACGAGAGGCCCATCGCGTCGGGCATCGCCGCTATCATGGCGTGCAGCACGTTCGAGCGATGGCTATAGAGGACGCCTTTCGGATCGCCTGTCGTGCCCGAGGTGTAGCACATGCCGGCGGCGGTATTTTCATCGAACGTCTTCCAGGTGAAGGCGCCGTCGGCTTCGCCAAGCCATTCTTCGTAGGCAACGGCATTCGGCAGCGCCGTCTGCGGCATGTGCGCCCTGTCGGTCAGCACGATCACCTGCTTGAGCGATTTGACCGCGCCGGCGATCTTTTCAAGCAGCGGCATGAATGTCAGATCGACAAAGATCGCCTTATCCTCGGCATCGTTCATGATCCAGACGATCTGCTCGGGAAACAGGCGCGGATTAAGCGTGTGATAGATCGCACCGACACCCATGATGCCGTACCAGGCTTCGATGTGGCGCGCCGTATTCCAGGCCAATGTGGCGATGCGGTCGCCAAGGCCAAAGCCATCCCGCTCCAGCCGCTCGGCGACCTGCAAGGCGCGGCGATGAATTTCCGCGTAAGTGGTCCGGACGATCGGGCCCTCGATCGAGCGCGATACGATCTCGCGTTCGCCGTGCTGCCTGGCTGCGTTGTCGATGAGCTTGTGGCAAAGCAGCGGCCATTCCTGCATCAGTCCGAGCATGCTTCTCCTCCCATTGGTTTTCGTTCCATTGTGGGACGAACAAGCGGATTGTCCAGCCATGACCGGGCAGAAGCAGCGCATTGTTCGAAAAGTCAGGGAAAACCGCCACAATCCGGCCATCGTCGGCGTTAACTTTGATTAATGGGCAGGGGTGTGATTGGCGAATGAAAGAGGTTCGCATGGACGCGCAGCTCGACGACAAAACTCTCGAAGATTCGCTTGCCGAAAGCCTGGCCGATTTGGTGCCGGACGCCAAAACCGTTTCCGAGGACGAATTTGTCGAAGTTGTCGGCGGCGCCCTTGAGGCGGTTGGCGGCACGCTGCTGTTCAAGATGTGCGTTCAGAACGAAGGCGAAGGCCAGCACGTTGCCGCGGCATGCGTCGGCGACGGCGGCAACCGCCAGTTCCTGCTTCTTACCTTGCCGACCGGTGGTGGTGCGCTCAAGGTCGAAACCGCGTCGCGAAGCACCAATCCGGTCGCCGGTATCGCCGCCGCCTATGCCGGGCTGATGGACGCGTTTCAGGCTGCCGCCTGATTGGTCATCGGCAGGGCCGATTTGACGAGAGACCTGGCAACGCCAAAGGCGATTGTTTTTCGAGCCCGCTTCGACGGCGGCCTTGCGTGGCGCGCACGCCCGACACACCTTAGAGACCGTTTGGAAACTCTACTCTGGCGGCCATCTGATGGCGTTTTCTGCGCTTCCGGTGCTCACGGACCCAAATGTCCGCTGCGCGCCGGTTCTCGAAACCACCACCACATGACTCGCCAGAGCGAATTTCGAAACAGTCTCTTAGGTCGACGCAAGGAGAACCCGTCATGGACCAGATCGCCAATCCGTCACCCGGCTTTCAACGCAACCCGGGTAAAGTGATCACTGTCGAGCCCTACATCGGAACTGTGACCGTACGCGCTGGCGACGCGGTCATTGCCTCGTCCACGAGGGCCAAGGTGTTGACCGAATCCCCCTACCCCCGGGTCTTCTACATTCCATTCGAAGACATCAATTTCGATCAGCTACGCAAGACGGAACTGTCGACCCACTGCCCTTACAAGGGCGATGCGAGCTATTGGAGCGTGCTGCCCGCCGCGGAAGCAGGCAAGAATGCGATGTGGGCGTATGAGCAGCCTTTCGACGAGATGATCGAAATCCGCGATCACGGCGCGTTCTATCCCAACAAGGTGACGATCGAAGCCAAACCAGCCTGAGAGGGACGGCTCGAGACCTGTCCTGCCGATCAGTCGGTGATGCGGTCATGGCCGACATCGTGCCCCCTTACCTGCGGCCATTCTTTGCAGGCTGTACCGCCGCCTGCGCGGCAGCCAGCCTGGCGATCGGCACGCGGTAGGGCGAGCACGACACGTAGTCGAGGCCGACCTCCTCGCAGAAATGGATCGACGCCGGGTCGCCGCCATGTTCGCCGCAAATGCCGAGCTTGATCTCCGGCCGCGTTGCCCGGCCTTTTTCGGCCGCCATCCGCACCAGTTGGCCGACGCCCTCGATGTCGAGCGACACGAACGGATCCTGCTCGATGATGCCCTTTTGGCGGTAGGTCTCCAGGAACGAGGCCGCATCGTCGCGTGAGATGCCGAAGGTGGTCTGGGTCAGATCATTGGTGCCGAAAGAGAAGAATTCGGCGGCCTCGGCGATGACATGAGCGCGGATCGCGGCGCGCGGCAGTTCGATCATGGTGCCGGTAAGATAGGTGATCTTGACGCCGGTTTCCTCCATCACGCTCTTGGCGACGGCGTCGATCCGCGCCTTGACATAGTCGAGCTCCTTCACCAGACCGACCAGCGGCACCATGATTTCCGGAACCACCAGCGCGCCGGCCTTTCTGCCGGCTTCGACGGCCGCCTCGAAAATGGCGCGCGCCTGCATCTCGGCGATTTCGGGATAGGAAACCGCAAGCCGGCAGCCGCGATGGCCAAGCATCGGGTTGAACTCGTGCAGGGCCTCGGTGCGCTGCCTGAGCTTGTCGGGCGACACGTCCATGGCGGCGGCGACTTCGGCCACCTCTTCCTCGGTCTTGGGCAGGAATTCATGCAGCGGCGGATCGAGCAAGCGGATCGTCACCGGCAGGCCGGCCATGATCTCGAACAGTTCGAGAAAATCCGAGCGCTGCATGGGCAAGAGTTTTGCGAGCGCCGTTCGCCGGCCCTTTTCGGTGTCGGCCAGGATCATCTCGCGCATGGCAACGATACGGTCGCCCTCGAAGAACATGTGCTCGGTGCGGCAAAGCCCGATACCTTCGGCGCCGAAGGAACGCGCCATGCGCGCGTCGAGCGGCGTTTCGGCATTGGTGCGCACCTTCATGCGGCGCACGGCATCGGCCCATTCCATGATGGCGGCGAAATCGCCCGAGAGCTCCGGCTGCAGCATCGGAACGGCGCCTTTCAGCACCTGGCCGTTACCGCCGTCGATGGTGATGATGTCGCCCTTGCGGAACGTCGATCCCATCGCCATCAGGGTGCCGGCTCTGTAGTCGACGCGCAGCGAGCCCGCGCCCGACACACAGGGCTTGCCCATGCCGCGCGCCACCACCGCGGCGTGGCTGGTCATGCCGCCACGCGTGGTCAGGATGCCTTCCGCCGCATGCATGCCGTGGATGTCCTCGGGACTGGTCTCGATGCGCACGAGAATCGCCTTGCGGCCTTGCGTCTTGAGCTCCTCGGCGTCATTGGAGGAAAAGACGATCTCGCCGGTGGCAGCCCCCGGAGATGCGGGCAGGCCGATGCCGATCACATCGCGCGCCGCCGTCGGATCGATGGTCGGATGCAGCAACTGGTCGAGCGAGGCCGGATCGATGCGGGCGACGGCCTCCTCCTTTGAAATGAGCTTGTCCCGCGCCATCTCGACGGCGATTTTGAGCGCCGCCTTGGCGGTACGCTTGCCGGACCTCGTCTGCAGCATCCACAATTTGCCGCGCTCGATGGTGAATTCGAGATCCTGCATATCGCGGTAGTGCTTTTCCAGACGGTCGGAGATGGTGACGAAAGACTGGAAGGCATCCGGCATCAGCTTCTGCAGCGAAGGCTTGTCGGAGCCGGCGGCGATGCGCGCCGCCTCGGTGATGTTTTGCGGCGTGCGGATGCCGGCTACGACATCCTCGCCCTGCGCATTCACCAGGAACTCGCCATAGAGCATCTTTTCGCCGGTCGACGGGTTGCGGGTGAAGGCGACACCGGTGGCCGAAGTCTCACCCATATTGCCGAAGACCATGGCCTGGACGTTGACCGCGGTGCCCCAGCTTTCGGGAATGTCGTGCAGGCGCCGATAGGTGATGGCGCGGTTGTTCATCCAGCTCGAAAAGACGGCGCCGATTGCGCCCCAGAGCTGCTCGTTCGGATCTTGCGGAAACGGCTTGCCGAGTTCCTCCTCGACCTTGGCCTTGTAGAGTGCGATCACGCCCTGCCATTCGATGGCCGTCAGTTCGGTGTCGAGTTCATGGCCGAGCCCGCCTTTCTGGTCCTCGAGGATTTCCTCGAACACCTCATGGTCGAGGCCCATGACGACATCGGAATACATCTGGATGAAACGCCGGTAACTGTCATAGGCAAAGCGCGCATCGCCTGAATCGGCGGCCAGCGCCTCGACCGTCTCGTCGTTCAGACCGAGATTGAGCACGGTGTCCATCATGCCGGGCATCGAGGCGCGGCCACCGGAACGCACCGACACCAAAAGCAGTTTCGAGGGATCGCCGAAACGGCGCCCGGTCAGCCGGCCGACATGGTCAAGCGCAACCGCGACGTCCGCCTCCAGCGAGGCCGGGTAAGTGCGGCCGTTGGCGTAGTAGGCGTTGCAGACCTCGGTGGTGATGGTGAACCCCGGAGGCACGGGCAGGCCCAGGCTGCACATTTCGGCCAGATTGGCGCCCTTGCCGCCCAGGAGGTTCCTATCGCCGGCACGGCCTTCCGCAGCGCCGTCGCCAAAGGTGTAGACCCATTTGGTCATGCTTGCTCTCCGGTTGCAGGAGATTGAAAAGATTGACGAAGCCGAAGTTCCATCGTGTCCCTACACGAGCGATATGATGCTGCAGTGCGAAAGGCAAGGCGTCGGCAAAGCCAGCCGGCTTCTACAATCGATTAAGAAAAAGCGATGCCAAAAAGACTTGCGGCTCCGATGGCAATTTAAGTAGAACATAACAGGAACCAAGGGGTAACGCCATGAGACTGACCGGAAAACTCGATTATCTGGAAATGCCGGCAACTGGTGGAACGCTGGATATGCTCAAGGCTTTCTACAGCGCCGCCTTTTCCTAAAGCGCGTCGCGTTCGACCGACCTCACGCGACTCGCTTTAGGTTGTTGTTTTATGCATGTCGTTATCGGAAAACCGCTGCACACTTTTGCGCGACATGCATTAGGCGTTCACCGACTACGGGCCGACCTATTCGGCGTTTTCAGAAGGTCTTGACGGAGGCTTCCAGGCTGATGCCGGCGAAGCGCCCGCCAAGCCGCTTCCCGTGCTTTACTCCGAGCACCTGGAAGAAACCCTGGGCGCCGTCGAAAATGCCGGCGGCACGATCGTCAAGCCGATCTTCTCATTCCCTGGTGGCAGGCGGTTCCATTTCATCGATCCGGCCGGCAATGAAATGGCCGTCTGGGGTGAATAGCGACAGAGTTCCCCATCCAGGACGATGATGGACGGACCGAAACGCTGGCTACGGTCCAGTTTCACATAGCGCTATTCTCGGCATTGAGCTTTCCGTCGGCTCGTCCTATAAGGCCGCGCGCGCAACGGGCATGTTCCCGTTGCTGGGGCGTAGCCAAGTGGTAAGGCATCGGTTTTTGGTACCGACAATCCCAGGTTCGAATCCTGGCGCCCCAGCCACGCTTCTTTTTTGCTGATTTTTCAACCGCTTAGATAACATTAGAGAACGCTAAGTGTTACAGCCAAGCGGATGATCCACGTGGCACGCTGCGGGGATGCGCCGGACGACTCTGGTCTCTAGCACAAATCTGGCTTATTAATCGCGGGCCTATCTGCCGGGGTCGGAAGCAATGTTGAAGCCGTTTCATGTCGAGAACGTCAAATCAAAGAAAGTTCAAACGATCCTCGCTTACGACGCAGTAGACGCAGCTTGCTCTGCATACTTGAATGAGCCAAATAACGGAACATCTTTTAACGTGACCGATTCTGAATACAATTATAGCAGAATTGAATTCGAAGACCTATCCCATAGTAGTGAATTCGTTTCATCTCTCTCCAAGGAGGTAAATGACATTTGCGACGTGATAGACGATTTGGAAGAAATGGAAGGTTATCCCGACCCAAGTGCACTTAGATGGTTGGTCGGATCGAAATCTAAGCTGATTAAGGTGCTCGAATCTATCAGAGTCACGTCCACCAAAGACGAGTAAGCCTCTTTGCATGCGCAACTTCTACAACATCACGACCAGCCAAGACGCTATTCGCGAGGATCACGGCGTCATCAAACGATAAGCCGCGAGCGACGACGCCAGGATACAAAGCACCGACAGGACGCCCGCACCGATGCCGGTCCAATGGGTCCAGTTAATCCATCGGTTTGTGCCATCATCGAAATTCGGCCAATGCTCATCATCGTAGATCATGCCGGGGTTCACGGCTTCATAGATGCGAGCGTGAAAGCTCCAATTCGCCCAAACCAGAAAGCCGCACAGAAAGGCCAGAAGTAGCCCGGCAATGTGCCACCAGAACACCGAGGGCAGCACCGTCTTAGATAGCCGGTCGCTTTGTGCGAGGAAGGCGACGGCAGCGCCATGCACCAACAAGAGGGATGCTATCAGCCATTTCCCATAATCGGCGTTCAACTGATACGCGTGGCGCTTGCTTTTCTGGTAATCATCATAGGCCAGCTTCCGGACTTCAATAGCTTCTTCACGTGTCATTGGCATGGTTATCCCCCCTGCTCCCGAATCTATGATTGACGCATCGGCGACGTAAAGAAAAGGTCAGGGCGGCAAAGGGGCCGAGTCTATAAACAAACGAGAACGGACAAAGCCCTTTGGCCTATACGCTACTGTGAGAGCCTTGAACCGACGGGGGGGATATGGGGGATTTTTCAGGTAGTCCTAAGTGGAAGTTGGTCAACGACTTCACAATCCATGAAGACAAGCTGCTCAACAGCGGTCGTCCGTTCATGCGGACATGTGTGCCGAAGACGATAGACGTTGAAATCATCTCATTTGAGATAATTAGATTTGTCGAATGGCCGTCGAACTATGGGGCGGCTAAGCCTGATGCCTACGCTGATCGCAGCTACATCAAGTTTTCCGGCGATCTTCATGACAAGATTATTGTATTCAGTATGGAAGGCGGCGAAATCGCATCTTACCGGACTGTGACCGACGCGACGATCAGGCCGCTTCCGCCGGGGCAAATCGGCGGGAAGAACAAGGCGACCGTCTTCGACGGAATAGGTCTCTCAGGGATGTCGTCGAAGGAAGTTCCTGAAGGCGGCTTGATGGAAGATGAGCCGGGAGCGCTCACGTTCCTTTCCGCGTATGAGGAATCGGGAGGCGGCGAGAAGCATGAGGCATCACTGATGGCCTCGCTGTTTCTGGATGAAGACAAGTTCTCAAGGCTGGTGACCGCAATTTCGATCAGCCCTCGCCCCCTGAAGTCCGTGAAACTCTGCATCCTGGCGGAATTGTTCGAGTCTGAAGTGTCGGCGAGTCTTTCCGAACCGTGGATGTCTCACGACTACGGTCTGCTTATGAAGGGTTCCAGCATCGCCAGCGCCAATGCACGGATTGAGTCCATCGCCATTTCGACCGGCGAGATGAAATTGAACGAAGACGACAATGACGAAGACGCAAGTGTGATCGACAAGATGCTAGGGATAGACGGTCAGGAAAAGGCGGGCGTCGCCGCTCATGATCATGGCAAGGCGCTCTTGAAGTATCAGCGCTACACATTTCTGGCTTTGCTGGCGTTGATCCTGATTACTCTGTTCTCACGATAACGAAAAACCCACCGGGTGAGCGGCGGGCTCCCGGTCGGTCAATGGGGCGCGTTGACGCGCAGAACAAAAGGGATACACTTCTTGAGTGCTTGAATGTGAGTCGGGCAACAAAGGAGATTTTGTGATGGCTCCAAAAAAGAGCGGCGGTGGACACAAGCAGACGAGTCAAAGCGTCTCGTCAGTTGCATCCAAGGGTTTGCGGACAGGCAAGCTAACGTCTTCCGAGATTAAACGGGTTTCTGCATCCGCCCTTGGGCAGGATGAAAAAAAAGGCCCCGGCAAGAAATAGCCGGGGCCTTGTGGTCGATCGGAGAGGGTCAGGCGGCTAGGCTGCTTCCTGCACCGTGTCCACGATCATCTCGGCAAGTTCCAACACGCAGATAGCCGGCCCGGTGAGTGCCCAGGTAATGATCTCGGCAACTTCGTAGATCAGCGCGCTACGCGAGTCGATTTCAAGCGGCTGAAGCGGAATGATGCCGCGAGACGGTTCTTCCTGATACTTTGAGCACCGACAGGACGCCCGCACCGGCGACGGCCTGCCACTACGCTTCACCATGCGTTATGAGAACAAAAAGGGAACTCCAGAGTCAAGTCCCGGTCGCATCGCGACGTGATAGGGCCTTGCCGTATCTAGACGCATTAGCCGCATAGATAGACCCACTGGTCTTTTGCTAAATCTCGGTGCAATACTCAAGTCAATGAGCAACGAAGCACCACCAACGCCGCCTCCCACGCCCGCTAAGGACCCTATTGGCTTGGTCATTTACTTTGCTTTTGCCAAGCTCGCCCGTTTTTCCCAAGCTCACTTTTTTTGGCTCGTTTTGTTGTTTGGAATTTTCGTTTGGGCGGGTCAAACGATCTACCAAGTGGCTACCTACAAACCTCCACCGATAGAAACTGCGGAACAGGCCCAACGACGTCTCGATGAACAGCTAGCCGCCTCTCAGAAAGCGGCGGAGAGAGCTGAGCGAACAAATGTCCTGTGTAACTTGTCGGCGCTCTGCACCGAATACGGCGAGGCCCGCCAAGCTTGCGCAGTTGCCGGAGACTTTCGCAATTGCTTAAGCATCAAGATGGGAGATGATTTTTATCTAACTGGTTCTTGCGGGAACGATGGAAGCGTAATCCATCCCCCGTTTGATATGCCCAGTCGCATTGAATGTATCCCCGTGACGATCAAGAGGGCCATACAATAACGCATTCAGCACCCCTTGGCGGTCTGTCGGCGCGCCCAGGTCAAAACGGCGCGGTGTGATCCGCGCCCTTTTCATCTGGCTGTCCGGCCCGTCGAAGGCTACTCGCCTTCCCGCATGTCGGCTGCGATCCAGCCTTGCACGACGTTTCGCGCAACAAACTCATTCGTTGCGTCCGATACGCCGGCCTTGGCTTTCTCCTCGCGCTCGCCGTAGCGCACCACGATCACGCGCCCGACTTGCTGCCAAGTAGCCTTGACACGCCCATAGGCGGTTTCGAGTTCGATGGTGTGGATCACGCCGCCTCACTCACAAGCTCATTCTCGGCCTTCATGCTCGCCGCTTTGTTCATGGCGTGGATAAAGAAATAACTGGACTTCCTGTAGAGTTTCCGGAACTTCAGGAACTCCACGCCGAGATGCTGCTGCAGGAACACGACGGCGTCACTGGCGGCCTGCTCGCAGTCCTTCTGTTGCTGCTCGTGCTTCTCCCTCAAGGCCGTATCGGCTGCGATCTGGCTTGCCTTGTTAGCCTTCAACTTCGCCTTGATCTTGGCCGCATGCTCTGGCGTCTTGCCTTCGGTTTTCCGCGCGATCTTGTCCGCTTCGGCTTTTTCTTTTTCCTGTTTGTCCTTGGCGTCGGCGATCCGGAACAAGATATCTTTCGGCGCCGGCGTGTTGCCTGCGCCGATCTCTGCGAGCACTTGGTCGCGAAGCACGTCCGGCACGGTCGGGGCGGCGAGCTTCTGAATGAGGGTTATCGGCAAAACCGACACTGTGTCGTATTTCCCACCGTCGAACTTCTCGACAACGCTCATATAGCGTTGCGCTGTCCTATCGGTGATAGGGAACGAGGAGGCTTTAATCCATTTGCCAAACTCGCCATGATCGAGCTTGGCCTTGATCGCGACCAGCTCCTCGCCGATCTCAAACATGCTGCCACCGATACCGTCGAATAGTTTGTGGATGCGGTCGGCTGCGTCGGCGAGTTCGGCATCGGTCGCCGGCACAATCACCTCGCCGTCAAGCACCGGCACGATCACCTCGCCGTCAAGCACCGGCACGATCACCTCGCCGTCAAGCACCGGTTGGACGAGAGCCGGAACCGGGGCCGGCTTGGTATCAGGAATATCGATGGCGTCGATTGCGACACGGATAAGTTCAAGGTCGTCAATGACGTGGATAGCGCCACGGGCAAGGTCAAGCTCGTCAATCGCGTAAGGGTCGCTAAGCTGTAGGTCGGTCATGTGCTGGTTCTCCAACCGCCTGAAGCCTGACAGCGGTGTGAGCGCCGTCAGGCCGGGGCAGTAATTGCTGCGGGGAATACCTATCCGTCACATGTGATGATGGATCACAAGTGAATAAAAGCGGTTATTTATGAACTTGAATTAGATCAACGGCTTAGCGTTTTCCGCCTGGACGCTCGCCGGCCAAATCCAAACCGCCATAAGCGCGTCGACCATCTGGTATGGCTCCCGCTTGCCGGTAAATGGGCAAGGCTCGATCACGGCGAGTGCCTGGGTGAGCCGGGCGTAAGTGTCGTTAGCGATGTAAACGTTTTCCAAGCGGGTTCTCCATTGGTCGGTTTGCCCGCTAGGTATGAGTCATATCGCGAAGGCGCGCAAGACATATAACGCAATAATTTCAAATACTTAGCCTAAGTCATCGATGACTTATCACCAAAGAAAAACCGCCGGAGTAGAACCCCGACGGTTTGACGCTTGTCGTAGACCAGTGAAGAGGACCAATCCCCACTGATTACATTATAGCAGACTCTGAACCGGGATGTTGAGAAAAATAGGTAAATAGTCCTATCACGGCGATTTGGCGGGAGCCGGCGAGGTAACGTTACCGTCTAGAACCGGCCGAAGTCCGGATGATCCTCAATTCTTGTGCGCTGGCGCTTCGCCCTGGTGACGTTACCACGGCCGGCCAGTTCGGCGTCGATCATCGCCCGCGTTGTTTCGAGCCATTCGACGGACGCTGATTTGATCGTCAATGAGATGTCGGTAACGTTACCCTCAGCCAAAGCCGAAAGCTTCAGCTTCTGTCGTTCGCGGTAACGTGCCTGCTTTTCTGCCGGTGTAAGTGCCATAGCGCGGTATGGTCTACGGTAACGTTACCGTCAAGGGGTAAGCACGTCTACTCGGGCCTTCGGCCCTCCCTGCGCGGCCTTCGGCCTTGCCCGCGCTTCGCGCGGTCGTCTTTGTTTTCTTGACCGGGTTGTTGTTTCTTGAAGGCTTAACCAATCAACACCGGCAATAGGACTATCCCCCGGTTGAGGAACTTAACGAACGATAGGCGCTAGAAGCGCTGTATGAACCATTCGAAGAAAGACGATGGGCTGCCTGACTGTTCCTCAACCGGGGGATTGTCTGTTACCGTTTAACAGGTGGGAGAGACGACTGCCTTGCTCAAGGGCGACACGGCCACGTCCTAGCCATATCATCATCGTCCGAATCCAGCGGCCTTCGCCGCATACGTAAGGGTTATCTGCCGAGGCAGATGCACAAGAGGGAACTTACCTTCAATTCCGGGTCTCGTAGCAAGTTGAGGCAATTAGCTCAGCGCCTGCTTAGGGTCAAATTGGTGATGCCTGGTCGAAACTCCATCCGCAAACAAGCTTTGGTTTGTGTTTCGATGTAACTATGTTGGCAACTATGGTCACGACAAGCGGGTCGGATCACAAAAGTATACGCGTAAGGTGGCGGTTCACCTAACGAAATCTCAACGAGGCAGGCATTTTTCTGCTGCGAATATTCGAGGCATTACAATATAGCAGTCTCGAAGCCGAGATGCCTAAATAAGTTCTATCGCCGCCTAGATAGTGGGTTTCCGGGACGCGTCGACCGCCTTAGCTCATCGGCCACAACACCGCGCATGGTCGACTCTAGCTGCCTGCCCATCTTTTTCGCCAGATCATCATTTTGTTCGGGTGTTCCCGCACTCCCATTGACTGTGATCGGTGCGCTGATGGCGATCTGTTGCGCGCGGTTGTTATTGCCGGCGAATACAGGCGCGCCACCGCCGACAATCCCGCCCTCGGCGAAGCCGGGAAGTCGGTTGTCGTTCACAGCTTCAAGTAGCGCCCGGTGCTTACTTGCTTGCTTAGCCCGGACGACAAACTCGCCATTGCTCAACCGGGCCGGGATGCTGTCCGACGTGGCCGTGCCGGGGCCGCGAACATGGCCGCCGTTAGCAAACAGTCCAACGAGCGAGCCCGACATGATGCCAGGAGCAAACGCCGACGTGCCGCCGAACAGGCTTCCAAGCATTCCTAGAATGCCACCGCCGCCCGACGAGTTGAACAGGGCGTTCATCGCGATGTCGACAAGCTTGTCGGCGACTTTGTTGAGGGCATTGACCAGCATCTCAGATGCCGACGCGCCGGCGCGCAAATCCGAAATGAAGCCGCCGAGAACGTCACGGCCAAGGCCGGACCACTCTTGTGCGGCTTCCCTCGCTTCATCCTGATCATCGGCGAGCTTTTGCGCCTCTACAGAGGCGCTACCGTAGGCGCTGGCTATCCGGTCGATCGTTGCCGCCAATTCCGGCGTGATCGCCTTGCCGGCCTCCTGTGCGGCGTTGAGAAGGTCTTGCTTCGTGCGGGCAACAGTAAGCGCAGCGCCGTAGTCATCGACCAGGGGATTCAGTCCGGCTTGCGCTGCCGTCTCAGCCCGTAGGACGGCTGTGCGCCTTTCCGCTTGCGCGATCTCACGTTCAAGACGGTCTGGCGCTGAAGACTTAGCCGCTGTGCCGCCGGCCTTGTCGCTGGTGCTGGACTCGCCGGGAATGATGGTAGCCCGGCGCGTTGCGTTGCCGTATCGGGCCTTAAGGTGCTCAACTAGCTTGTCGTCGGCCTTGGTGATCTCGCCGCCGAAGGCCTGTGCAATACGCGTATCGATGGCGTCCGGCTTGTCGCCCTTGCCCGGGCCGGTAAGCACGTCGCCGGGCTTGCCGACAAGTGAGCCGGCCATGCTGCCCATTTCGGCAGCCTGTCGGTTCTTAAGAAACTCGACCATACGGCCGTTGAGGCTGTCCAGGCCTTCGACGGCAGTCAGGATCGCGGACTGCGAGCTTACCGTGAAGCGGTGCCAGGCCGCGTCCCATCGGTCGCCCATCTCTTCGGCACGGCGCAACAGCTGCTCATCAATGACGCCGCCGGCATCTTCGGCGGCTTTCTTCATGTTGAGAATGCCTTGCGCGCCGTCGTTCAGTCCGACCAGCATTGCGCCGCCGCCCCGGCCGAATGCTTCGGTTACGAGGAGCATCTTTTCCTGCTCAGACGTCGCGTTCTGAATCAGGTCGGCATAGCTGCCTAGCAACTGCTCCGACGATCTTATCTGCCCGTTGCTGTCGCGAATGGCGATGCCGTTCGCCTTCAGGATGTCAGCAAGCCGCCCGCCCTTTATCGCTGCCTCGCCGATCCGCTTCGAAAACTGCTCCATTCCAGTTTCAAATTCGGACTGCTCCACGCCGGCCTGTGCAAAGCCGAAGCCCAGTTCCTGTAAGGCAGTTGTCGACAGGCCAATGCGGTCGGCGGTGTCGACCAAGTGCGAAGCCATATCGATCGTGTCGAGTGCTTTGTTGAATAGCGCAAGTGGTGCCAGCGCGGCCGTCGCGGCAACACCGACACCCGTAAACATGCCAACCAAGCCCCCCTTCAGTCCGCCGCCGATCTTGGCGAAGGATGCGTCCAGGCGCGTGGTCATGGTCTTGGCGCGCTGCTCGATCTTGTCGAAGTCCGACACGGCCGAACGGCGAGCGCGTTCGAAGGTGCGCCGGAAATCGCTATCTCGAGCGACAAGGTCAACGGCTAGAATCTGATCATCGGCCATGGGGCGTTTCCTATGCAAATAGCTCTTCTAGATCGTCTCGGTCGTAGATTGAGCGGGAGTTGTCGTTGGCGGCCGCACGGCTGACCGCCATAGCGGCGGCAACGGCGCCGTCGATGCGGTCAGTGTTCGACGCCTTGTGCATGCGCGTGATGCCGGTATCGCCCGTAGATGCCACGACGCTATCGAAGTGATGTCGAAGGATCGGGTGACCGCTATGGCGAAGTTTGCGACCGTTGACGGTGCGCTCCAGGTCGCCGATCGCCGGTCCCATGGAGAGCGGACCTTGACGCATCTCAAAGACCGGGATGCCTTCGTTGTGAAGCCGTTGCATCACCATCCGTGCAAGATGCGGATCGAAGGCGACTTCAAGCACGTTGTAGGTGGCGCACAACTCGCGGATATGAGCTTCGATGTCTTCCGGCTCAACGATCGGGCCGGCGCTAGTCTGAAGGTGACCGTCGGCTTTCCACTCGACGTAGGGAACGCGATCGCGTTCCGCACGGCCGGCAAGGTCGTCGTCGGGAAGGAAGAACCAAGGGTAAACCGTGATCCGGCCATCGTCATGTCGCCAAGCCGCGACAATCGCGGTTAGGTCGCCACTGACAGACAAATCAACACCAATGAAGCACGGCAAATCTTCAAGCTCGGAAAGCTCGAACTCGAACCGGCCCTCGTCATAGACGGCCATGTCAAACAGCGGCGTCCGGCTATGCGCTTGCCAGATATTGAGATTGAATTGCTTGAAGGCGTGGCGTTCCGCCGGCCGGTGTTCGGCTTCCTTTGCCGCCGTGCGCAAGGCATTGAGGCTCGGGAAGCCATGCTTCAGGCCGGGGTTGACGCGATGCCATAGGGCTTCGTCCTGCCAACCGTTGTCACTGGCAGCTTCGAAGATGATCGGCAGGAAAGCCGGGTTGTCGACGGTGCCGAGCGCGATCTTGCGGGCATAGTCATACTGCTCGAAACCGATGTTTTCCGAACCACGGCCGGCCGTCGTGGCGATCACCAAAAGGGTGCCGGGCGTCTTGACCAAACCGGACTTTAGCGCTTCCCAGAGGTCGCGGCCTTTCCAGACGTGTATCTCATCGACCAGGATGAACGCGGGCGTCTTGCCGTGCTGCGATGCGCCATCGCTCGAAATGGCCTGAAGCGATACGTCCTGCTTTTTGTAGACGATCTTTTTGACGCTGTTGTGCGCGTCGTAAATCTTGGTGGCGGCTATCAGCCGACGGTCCATGCGGATGATATTCGCGGCCTCTTTGAAGCCGAGCCCGGCTTGCTCGCGATCGGACGCGGCAAAGATCACCTGCCCGGCCGGGACTTTCTCAGGACCGATGGTGTGGAGCAGAGCCAGCGCCGCGGCGAGACTGGTTTTCCGGTTACCGCGGGGGATCAACCAGAACACGGTTTCGACCATGCGCCGGCCGTCTGGATGACGCGGGCCATAGATCCGCCTTACGATGCGTTCCTGCCAATCGTGAAGCTGGAATGCGCCACCGGGTGCGGTGCTGTTCGGATGCTTCAGGCTTCTCAGGAACCGCACGGCGCGGTCGCCATAGCCGAGCGGGTCGTCTATCGGCGAGCCGTCGAATATCCATTCGGGATAGGTGCTGGCGGTCATCTGACGTCCAGCGGGTTTGTGTCGTCGTCGTCATCGTCGCGACCACCGACGCGCGCCCGCGACGTGGGCGACAGCCCATATTCGGCGGCAAGCTGCCGGGCCGTCTGCATGGCCTTGTCTTGTGCTCGCACAAGCTTCAGGTCGATCGCGCCGCTATCGTCGCGCATGATGGCGTCGATCTCGCGAACGAGACCGCGCGCCAAACAGAAATCCTCGACGCCGCCAAGATCGGCCTTGGTGATGATCCGATCTTCGATAAGGCGGGGCATGACGCGCGCCCATTCGGCCTTAGCGAACGCGCTGAAGTAGCGAGGCGCTGGCGGTGCCTTGGTGAGCGGGTCGCGATCATGCGAAAGGGCCGGCTTTACGCCGCGAAGATGCGTCACTAGCGGGCGCGCTCGCACCGCAGTTCGAGACCACGCCGCCGGCGGATCTCAGTAATCCCGACAAGATCGAACGCGACGCCCTCATAGATGACGCGTTCGGCCGTGGTGATGTTGCCGACATACCGAATCCGGAACGTCATGGTGATGCGTTCGGCCTCGCCAAAAGTGCGGTGCTGTTCGTCGGCGATCGCATCGGTCTTTTCGGCGCGAAGGCCTGTGGCGAAATTCGTCCAGGCGGACGTAACCGAGCCGGTTGAAGATTTGGTTTCGACCTTGCGTTGAATATCGATCGAGCGATTAAGCTTGCCGGCGCGCATCACAGTTTCCACCGGACGACGGCTTCGACGTTGAGAACGCCGTGCGCGAATTCAGGATCGGGATCACGAAGCCAGCGGATGGTCTTCGCCTCGAATAGATCGAGGCTGCAATCGGTGATGATCAGCGGTGCGCGAAGAGCCTCATGCATCGCAAAGCCGATAGCCTTCGCCAAGTCGCCACCGGCATCCAGCGCCCAGATGTGAAGGTCGAGCCAGACGCGGGCGCTATACTGGTTACCAGCGCCATAGCCGAGATATTCGATTTGAGCGCCAGACATGATCACGGACGGAAGCTGTTCGCGGCGCATGCTGCCGGTGCGGATTTGATCGGCCGCAACGAGCGACGTGACGGCCGGTGCCGAAGTCAGCCGGGCGTTGATGGCCGTCTGAAGGGCAAGGGAAGGCTCGATCATGGCCGCTTCCATGCGGCTTTAACCAGCTTGCCGAGCGCAAGCTTGATCGCGCGCTGCCCGCGCGGCCCGTAGGTGCGGACGGTCGGCCAGAAATACGGTTGAGCCGGCGCGGTTGATGTGCCGTATTCGACTAAATGAACATAGCGCGTAGCGTGGTTGCCGACGGTGATGATTGCTTCGTTGTTCGCGGCGATGCGCGATCCGCCGGGCTGTGAATAGGCAGGCGTCGATTGACCGGGCGGGGTGACCGCGACGGAATCCTTCAGGTCGCCGCTATCTTCCGGCGCTGCGCGCTGTATGCGGCCGGCGATCTTGTTCGCCTCGATGACGAGCTTCGGCTCGATGGCCTTCGCCACGTCCGCCGGAAGCTCCCGCATGACACGGTCGAAGGCCTGAAGCTGCTTGGAATGGGCCATCAAAGTTCCCATTCGCGGTGCGAGCGGATCAGATCGCGGACGCCGAACGGCACTTCGTTGCCGTCGATGCCGACAAGAACGGCTTCGCGGTTCTCATACCAGTGCGAGGCAAGCTGAAGCGTGGCCAGCGTGATCTCTGCCGGGATAGTTTCGAAGGTGGCGAGTTCCTTGCCGATCTGTCGAACAATCCAGCCTTCGGCGGCTGCGATGTAGACAGCGAGCAACGCGTCGTCGGCGGTCCCGGTGAGGTTCATCTGCGATTTGAGAAGGTCCAGGGACACGCTCATTCTGAAAATCCTATATTCATGCCCTCTTGCGCGAGGCTCCCCCCGCCGGTCCCAACGGACGCCGGCAAATTGGAGACCACCCCCCGGCTCATGGCGGTTGTCGGCAAAACCGACACGGTGTCGCATTTGCCGCCCATGGCGACGGCTTCGGCGAGCGTGCGGCCGCTACGAAGGCGTGCAATGAGAGTGTTGTATCGAACACCGGCATGAGCCGCCCATTCGGCAAGCGTCTTCGACACACCGTCTATGGTGTGAAGTGTCATAGGGCGTTCGCCGTGCTTGGCGGTTAGCGCTTGCTCGAACGTGGCACCCTGATTCACGCGTCGAAGCAGAGTGTCGTATTTGATACCGGCGTCTCTGGACCATCGGCTTAGCGACTTGCTGACACCATTGGATGTGTAGAGCTTGGCAGGGCGGCCATGCCGGTTGAAGCTGGCCTTGCCATTGCACGTCTGGCCTTTTGGTAGGTAGATCGTGCTGAGAACGGTTGCCATCGGGTGGCCCGCCTGGATGCGCGAGCGAAGCGTCCCAGCGCGGATGCCGGTGATCTTTGACCATTCGGAGACTGTGAGGCTCTTGCCGTCATGCTCATACGTGGCGACCGTGCGTTTAACGGGCGGCTGGCTTGCGGCCGGAATGATGGTGAACTTCTCGCCACGAGCAG
Source organism: Mesorhizobium sp. WSM4807 (assembly GCF_055811615.1). Taxonomy (NCBI): domain Bacteria; kingdom Pseudomonadati; phylum Pseudomonadota; class Alphaproteobacteria; order Hyphomicrobiales; family Phyllobacteriaceae; genus Mesorhizobium; species Mesorhizobium sp. WSM4807. The sequence goes on along the minus strand of NZ_JBVVQY010000002.1, from coordinate 165,602 downwards.
CGGCTTCGTCACTGAGAAGAATGGCAGCAGCGGCACGTTCCGCCACTGAATTGGGGTCCATACCGGCAAGGTTACAGACGTAGATAAAATCCTTGTTCTTGGGGCGAAACCAAGCGCGGGCCTGATTGCGCGCCGTGATAGACGCGAGGCGCTTAGCACGGACGGTTGCGGGCGCATCTTCTAGAGAGCCGACAACCGTTGTGGCGTCCAAGGTAGCCTGAAGGATCACGCGCACCCAAAGCTCGCGTTGAGGATCGGGGCTCATAGCTTGCGCTCCAATCGCTGCTTACGGCTTGAATGGCATGGTGACATGGCCATGGGCTGCCAATTGGCGCGGTCCCAGAACAGCCGCTTATCGCCACGGTGCGGTTTGATGTGGTCGACCATGTCGGCGACACGCCCGCAGCCGCATGCGCAATGACGGTGCTGTGGCATCGCTAGGAAGGCTTTGCTTTCCTTCTGCCACTTAGAGTCATAGCCGCGTTCGCGGGCTGAAGGCCGGGCCTTGTCGAAGCGAGCCTTGCGGGCGCGGTCGCCGGCAGCCTGACAGGCGCAGCGTTGGCCGGCAGGAACGATCTTACCGCATGTGCAAAGGTGGGGCGGACGCGTTGCCATCACTGCGCACCAACGGAAAGAGCACGTAGCGTAGCGATGCCCCGTGCGACTTCAGCGGGCGCAACGGCCTCGAGCGGATCGTATGCGGGTTTGTCTTCGGCGGTGCCGTGGATGGCCTTCAGCTTGGCGACAAGGCCACGCTGCGCGACGATAATCTCTGCAGGCGCTGCCGCCCAGGTATCGGCCGGCGACCATCCTAGCCAGCCCGTGCCGATCTCGAAAAGCTGTTCAAGCGATTCCTCGATCGTGAATTCTTTGCCCGCGTGTTTGCGGGGCTTAGCGGGTTCGGCGTCGGCATCGATGCCGAATGAAGCCGCGACCAGCCGGGTTAGTTCGTCGGCAAGCTCAAAGAGGCAACGGTAGCCACGCTCATCAATCCGATTGACCAAGATCCGATAAGCGGCCGGATCGTCGGTTGCTGCCGTGACGATGTCGAGAACGACGTTGAAGTCGCCTTCGTCGATGCCGCGAACGACATTGGCTAGGCCGTGCTTTGTTTGGAGTAAGGCAGCGGCCCGCAATGACGGGCGCAACCGCACGGCGTTTCCGCCGTGAGCAATTACGATGTCAGGTGCGAGCCGCATGATTGTTAGACCGCGACCTTCAGCTTCAGGAAGCGATCGGCGTGGGTCACGTCGCCGCCGACGCGCTTGCGGGCGTGGAAACGAACCTGACCCTTCGTCGCGAGGCTGAAGGGATCACGCATAACCGACAGGCCGATGCGATCGACAATCCGATATCCGGACAGGTCACCGAACATGATCGGATAAGCGTTTGCGGCAACGTCGGGCATGTCGACCGCTTCGACAATCGGCCGGCCGAGCAAAGTAACGGGCGCGCCTGCCGTAATCGGGTCGAGCATGATGAAACGGCCCGTGCCGTCCTTCAGAGTGCGAAGCGTGCCAAGCGTGGTCCGGTTCATAAGCCAGACGCCGTTCTGGGCGATGACAGACGCAACCTTGTGGAACATGCCGATAATAGTTGCGGCCGGGTCGGTGCCGAGCGTGGCCGCGTTGCCGGTCTTCACTTCGGCGATGCCGGCGGCTGCGAGTAGACCTTTCGGCTTGCCGGTGCCATCGCCGATCACGAATGCCCCAGCTTCGGTCTTGCCGAACGATTCCGCGAAGTCGTCTTGAAGCTCGCCTTCCAGATTATAGGCGTTGTCTTCCAGAAGCTGCGTCGAAACGTCGGTGTAGGTGGCAAGCTCGTAAGGCGTGAAGATCGCCTGTTCGAACGTCATTCCCGATGCCGTCCGGTCATCGATCTCAGCAACCCACGACGCGGCGGTGCCGGTGAGCCGGCGCGGAAGCTTCACTTCGGCGGCGGAAATCGGAACAACCTTGGCGTATTGGCGAATGGGCGAGAATTCGACCAGCTTTTTCAGAATCTCGCTTCCGAAGTCTTCCGGCGCAAGATAGCCGCCGTTCGCGTCGACCGACACAGTGAGCGCCTTGATTTCGTCCTGGCCCATGCGTTCCACGCCGCGACGTGCGAACGTTGAGAACGCCTTGGTTTCAAGTGCGACGTTATCGTTGTCCGCAGCCGGGACGTTGGAGTTGGCGGCGGCCGGGCGATTAAACTTCGCTTCGAGCTTGTCAAAGCGTTCGGTGAGTTTCACGACGGTCGCAACGTCATTGGCGACGGCAGCAACCTTCTTTTCGAGTTCCGCGATTTCCGGGGCGGGCGCCGGCAGTTCATTGGGCATTTCATTTCCTTTGAGGTGTGCCGTGCCATCGACGGACTTAACAGTGAGAATTCTCGCGTCCGGATGGCTAGGATTCGCGACGATGCTGATTTCGGCGACGTGAAGGGAATAGATGTCGCGGCCGCGACCACCAGGACGGGCTTTGGTCTCGCCAGCCCGAAAGCCGATTGAGAGGCCGTTGATGCGGCCCGATCGAACGCGGCCGTGAACGTCGCGAGCGCGGGGGACGCTGTCCAGAAAGAGCCGGCCTTTGACCTGAAGACCGCCGTCGGTTTCTTCGACCGTTTCCCAGTTGCCGATGATCCGATCAGGATCATGTTCGAACATGATTGGCATCGCTGCCGACTTGGCGAACGCGCCCTTGTGGATGATGTCGCCGGCAAGGTCCGGCGAACCAAACGGCCATGCTAGGCCGGTGATCTCGCCAGCTTCTGAAACGGAAAGATCGGCTTTGAATTCCAGCTTATCCATTGTCGGCTGCCTGGCCTTCCGGTTTCGGGGCCGGGGTGCCGGACCAGATCAATTGCAGGATGGCCGTAGCGAGCGCGTAGGGCTCATTGAGCGGGCGCTTGGCCGCGTAGGTGTCTGAGAGTGCGGCCGCTTCCTGTGGCGTCGTGCCGCCGCCTATGAGGGCAAGCCGGATGATCTCGACAAGATCGGCGTGCTTGAAGTGGCCTTCCGGAACGCGAAGACAGAGCGAGCCAATCCCCACTCCGGTCTTGCGCTGAAGCTCTGCGATTAGTTCCGGCGAAAGCGCGAATGTGCGCTCGGCATCGCCGAAGAATGCGACGTGCGTGTTCATGCTGCTTCCTTGCCGGGTCCGGCGTTGTCGTTCGCCGCCGACGGCGCGCCGGGCGTGATGTTCGGATTTGCCAGAACGTCGCCGCCGTCCAGGGGCTCACGGTTCAGGCCGGCGCGGACTTCGTTGGCAGTGATCGCGCCCATGGCGCGATACTTCTGATAGGTCTCGGCACGGGTCGCCGAATTGGCTGTCAGAAGGTCGTCAATGACGAACTCGACATAATGGGTTTTGCGCTCTTCAGGCGTGAGCAGGACGCGGGCGTAAGCCCACTCCCATTCGTCCAGCCATGAGCGTAGCGTGAGCGTGAGAAACGACTGGAACATCTCTTCCGCGTTCGACCATGTGGCGCGGGAGAGCTCGAAAAGAAGATGTGGCGGAACGCGGAAAACGCGGGCGATCTCATTGACCTGTTCAACGCGCATTTCGGCGAATTGAGCGTCGGCGCTGGTTAGCGCGATCTGTTCGTATTTCCAGCCGTCGTCCAGAACCATGGGTTCAGTGAAGCTGCCGGACGACGTTGCTGCTCGATACGCGGCCTTGATCGCGGCAATAACTTTCGAACCGGACGAACCACCTTCGCCACCCTTTTTGTTGTCGTTGTAGAAGAGGGCGGACGGCTTAGCGCCACCAGCAAAAAGCTGTGAGGCGTGACGCTCCAGGATGGTCGCCAGCGCGATGGCTTCGCGACCGGCCTTGATCGGGGCGAGGCTGAGCGGCGACGATACATGAAGAACGTCGCGGAAATCATAAGTCCACTCGCGAGTGCCAACGCGCCGGACGTAGACCGGCTCGCCAGTTAGTTCGTTCGTTTTGATGGTGACGGTTCGCGGGTCGAGGCGGATGAACTCGTGGACCTTGCCAGCGCCGACGCGAATGGCGAGGGCGTAACCGTGATCATGCAAGAGCGCGTCGGCCGTGAGAGCAGCGCGAAGCTGTCCGGCCGAAGTCCAATCGTTCGATTCGTCATGAACGAGGCGATAGGCGGGATGATCGTTAGCGGTTCGCTTCCCGCCAGCCTCTGCTCGAAAGAGTTTGGCGGGAAGCGAACCAATCGCGCCAGAGATAAGCGCGATAGCTGAGTAGACGGCCGGGACGCGAAGCGCGGTCGCGGCATTTATCGAAGGGCCGGCGATTGTTGGAAATGTGCTGAACAATTCGAGCGCCAGCGGATCAGTAAGCGATATCGATTTCTTCTCGAGATCGCCACTGAATATGCTCTTGAACAACTCGACAGGACGCTTAAGCAACATAACCTCGAATTTGATTTCGAGATTATTGTCTCACGTTCATCGATAGGAAGATATACCTTTATTTCACTTAGTAGGTATTTACTTTTCTGGCGATTTATGATCTATCATCTAGGGGTGTAGGTGCTTTAGGTCCAAGTCTGGATAGGCAATCGAGTTCACCAGGTCGAGACGCTGCTGAAGCATTCCTTGGGGCATGATACCGTAGCGGCCGGTCGTGCTGCCGCTCGTATGTCCAAGGATGAAGCCGAATTGGTCATCAAGGTAGCCGGCGCGGCGAAGCGCGTCGGTCGCACCGTGCCGGAAGCTGTAGAGCGACAAGCCGCGACCGACCTTTAAGCCGATGCGTTCCAGATACCGGGGGAACTCGCGCGAGAAGTCAGCAATCATCTGACCGCGCTCGTTACGCTCGGCAAGCGGGAATAGCCGGGTCTCGCCGGTCTTTTCGACGCCCTTGCGATATTCGATGAAGCCAAGCTTGATCAGTTCCGGGTGAATCGGCACGACACGCATAGAGCCTTCGGTCTTGGTGCTCTTGTCGTCACTGTCGCCTTCTTCGGTAATATGCATGATCCAATGGCCGTGCTGCTGCCGAACGTCGGTAACGGCAAGCTGCGCGATCTCGGCGGGGCGCGCGCCACTGTAAAGCATGATCAGCGGCACCCAATAGCGATGATCGCGGATGACGATATTGCCCGGAAGAGCCCAGAAGCGAGGCGCTTCATCGCTTCGGCAGCCAGTGAACAGCGGCGATTTGAAAAGCGTGTTCATCTGGTCGACCGTAAAGACGGGCTTTTTCTTCCGCTTTTCCTTGGCAAGGAACATGTCGGCGACGGGATTGTCGTCGACGTAGCCGTGGTCAACCAGCCAGCCGCAGAACGCGCCAAGGCTCGACAGATATCTGTTGACAGTGCGCGGCGTAATCGTTGGCTTCCCTATCGTCTCGTTGTGCTTGACGATCTGCGCAAGGCGCATGCCGGCGAAGGCTTTGCTTTCGCTCGCCTTGACCGGATACTTCATCAAGAGCGACTTCCATTCGCGAGCGGCCTTTTTGTCGATCCTACGAACCGGACAAGTGCTGCCGACATGATCAACAAAGGTGCCGATGTCGCGCCGGGCCTGATTCAGTGTGTCCGCCTTGACGCCGTTCGGATTTTCGCGAGCGTATTGCTCGAATAGTTCCATTATCCCCTCGCCCGGTGCCGCTTGCTCGCGAGACGTGCCAGTTGCCGGCTTTACGATCGGGTCTTTCGGGCTGCCGCTGTAGTCGCCCTGGTCACGTTCAAGCGTGCGTTCTAGGGCTTCGATCTCACCGCGCATCATCCGTCGGGCGATGTCGCCACGATCTGGGGATAGCGGATCGATCAGAAGCTTGTTCCGGTCGATGTAGTCGTCAACTTCATCGGCGATCAGCGCCGCCTCACCTTCGGCGAGGTGTCTGCGCATGGCGTCGAGCTTGGCGCGTCGGGCTTGTCCGTCGTGCGCCCGCCCCTGCTTCAACACCATGACGTCAAGGCCGGCGTCCAGCGCCGCCAGCGGGTCGCTTATGTCGATACCTTCTCGTTGCACCCGCTCGACGGCCCGCTCGGTCGCGGCGTCGATGTCGGCGGCGACCGGCATTGATTGCCGGACCTGCTCATTACGCTGAAGGGTGCCGGTGTAGTGCTGCCAAACCGCATCGGCCTTATCATCAGGCGTGAGCATACGGCGCGAGCGCATGTCATCGAACTGCCGGTTCCATGCCTCGACCACGGGCCAGAGCCGGCGCTTAGCCTCGTTCTCGTCCTTGGTGCCGAGCGCCTTCACGAGTTCTTTCTTGCCGACGCTATCGATAAGATCGAGGGGAACGCGAGCGCGAGCATAGTAGGATGCCCCGCGCCGTAAGAGGTAGCTTAAGCGTGCCATGACTGCCCCACCTGGAAGGTCTGTGTGTTACAGTCATGTGTTACAACTATGATCGAAAAAGGTCAACAACTACAAATATTTATACGATACCAAGGCCTTAGAGAATGTTGGATTATGGTCCTGGCGCCCCAGCCATCGCTCACAGGGTCCGTTCCGGACACATGTGTAGCAGCCGTTTAGTAATGCGACAGTTGAGCAAGTTCGATGCGACAGCGCTCTCGCGGCACGCTACGCCGCTGCCAACTTGACAGCCTCGTCCCCAATGCCCATCAGACGATGTCAAAGCTTGCGGTGAACGCAGCAGCGAACAGATGGCTAGGCCCGAACGAATGACAACAATCTGCCAGAGCGCCGGGCCCCAAGGGCGCTGTTGGATCTCTGCAACGGAGCTCTAGTCATGCAGGGCATTGACGAGCTGCTTTGTGCTACCCTACGTTGCGAAAATCCGCCTTGGCCGGAATACGGCGACAATAATTTCGCAGCCCGCTTCATCGAGCGAAGTGCTTATCACGGGGTACAGGCGTTACTTCATCACTATATTGCGGATCGCGAACGCGTTGACCTGGGTTGGCCGAAAGTTATTTTGGATGCTTGTCGTCAGCAGGCCACCGCTCAAGCATTATGGGAGATGCGCCACCAGTACCTGCTGAATCAAGTACTAGAGCGGCTAGTGGCCATTGAGATCCACCCAATTCTGTTCAAAGGCACGGCCTTAGCCTACGATGTCTACCCGGCGCCTTTCCTGCGTACAAGAGGTGACACTGACCTCATTGTGCCGTCGGGCACCCGTGATCGGGTAGCCAAAGCATTAGAAACCCTGGGGTTTTGTGAACTGGGAACAAGGGCGGATGTCATTACCGGTCAGACGAGCTTTAGCTGGACAGACCCCGCCTCCAATCAGGAACACACCCTCGATGTGCATTGGCGGCTTGCCAATTCCACACTCCTGTCAAATCTGTTCTCGTATGAAGAATTGCGCTCCGGGGCCCGGCCACTGCCGAACCTAGGCGCGAGTGCCCACGCAGCTGATCCAGTGCACGCGCTCGTGCTCGCCTGCATGCATCGAGCGGTCCACACGCACGCTTTGTATTACGTCGATGACGTGGCCCACTATGGCGGCGATCGACTGATCTGGTTTTATGACATTCAGCTTCTGTTCTCGATGCTCTCGCCTTCGCAACGCAATGAATTTGTTGAACTTGCCGAGCGTAAAGGATTGCGGGCGACCTGCCTGGACGGCATCGAGGCGACCCGAGCCCGTTTTCATACCGCTATACCCGAAGCCGTGTCTGGCGCGCTTTCCCGCCCTGGACCGACAGAAACCGCATCGAGCTATCTCAGCGGATCCAGGTCGTACCGAGTATGGATGGACTTCCAAGCCGCGAGAGGCGTGCGAAACAGGTACGGTTTTCTGGCCGAACTCTTCTTCCCGCCGGCAATCCATATGCGGCAAAAATATCGCCAGGCAAACCTATCGTGGCTGCCTTGGCTCTACTTACGCCGGGCCCTAGCCGGGTCTTTGAAGTATTTACGCGGCCGGGGTAGTTGAGTCTCCCTGCGGGCGCGTGATTCCGAAATCGTAAGAAATTCTACCGCGGCTGAGGATGCAGCCTGCCTCTTGGTGCTCACTCCAGCAGATCACGTCGATCGATCTCTTGTGGAACTATGAACAGATTGTCGAAAATTAGTGAGACAAACATGCTGCTGACACTAGCGGCACCTTATCGCCTGGCGTTGGCCGTCGGCCTTATATTGATGCTATGCGAAAGCGCTGCTTTGTTGGTTATGCCTTGGCTTGGTGGCAGGCTTGCTGAAACGTTTCTCCAGGAACGAGCAGGCAGCAGCACGATCAACATCCAGGTACTTTTTCTAGGAGCATTGGCGCTGTTCGCGGTACAGGCCGTTTTAAAATTCAGCAATATATACCTGCTTGGTGGGACGACCACACGAATACTGGCGGACTTGAAAATCCGGGTTTACGACCATCTTCAGGCGTTGCCGCTTGCTTTCTCCCACCGGCGGCGTCACGGCGATACGCTCGCGTTACTTACTCATGATGTGTATGTCGTGAGCGATTACATCAGCGGCACCGCACTTGCTGCCTTGCCGCTCTTCTTCACCGTCAGCGGGGCATTGGCTTTAATGTTCCGAATCGATTCTCTTCTCGCCATGTTCGCTGCAATCATTATTCCATTGCTCTATCTACTGCTTAAAATTTTCGGACGACGCATGCGGCCATTGGCTCTCCAACTTCAGGAGGAGCACGCCATTGCCATCGCCATTGCTGAGGAAAACCTCAGCATGCTTCCCGCCATCAAGACCTTCACGCGCGAACAGCAAGAATCGCAGCGTTATCGGGGCCAAATCGAGCGCGTCGTCAGCCTGAGCGCCAAGGAGCGCGCTATCCATGCCGCATTGGGGCCGGGGGTTCAGCTTGTAACGGCGACTGCGGTCGTTGTTATGCTTTGGTTGGCCCAAGGGCAAATTGGCGATGGGGCTCTCACCGTGCCTCAATTGGTGAGTTTTCTCCTTTACGCCCAGGTAATGGCGCGACCCATGGCCGGGCTCGCAGACGTCTATGGACGGACCCAGCACGCGCGCGGAGCGCTGAGCCGGCTCGCAAGAGCCTTGGCCGAAGAGCCTGAGCCGAGCTGGCATGCGGGCAAGCAGATGGGTAAAATAAACGGCGAGATCGAATTCCGCGGTGTCACGTTCAGTTACCCGGGGCGTGAGCCTGCATTGAAATGCCTCGATCTATCCGTCGCCGCGGGCGAAACAATAGCCATCATAGGTCCCAACGGCGCAGGAAAGAGCACGGTGGCGCATTTGCTTATGCGATTGCATGAGCCTTCCAAGGCAAGCATTTTCATCGACGGAGTGGATATTTCCACGGTTTCCTTGCATAGCCTGCGCAGCCAGATAGGGGTCGTGCCTCAGCACGTGTTGCTGTTCAACGCCAGCGTCCGCGACAACATCGCATATGGGCGGCCTGAGCCGACACAGGATGAGGTCGAGGCAGCAGCGCGGTCGGCCCGCGCGCATGATTTCATCATGCAATTGCCGCAGGGTTACCAGACGCCAATCGGCGATCGGGGCGTGCGGCTGTCCGGAGGGCAACAGCAGCGGTTGGCGTTGGCCCGGGCGCTGTTGAAAGATCCGCCGATTCTAATACTCGACGAAGCTACCGCTATGTTCGATCCAGAGGGGGAGCGCGAGTTCCTGCAGACATGCGTGGATGTGCTGCGACAGAGGACGGTGCTTTTGATAACCCACCGACCGGCGAGCCTGGCGCTGGCTGATCGGGTGTTCAAGCTGGACAATGGCATTATGACAAGCGCCGAGTAAGTCCAGCCTCACCGTCACCCAGGCTATGTCAACTGAACCCGGTGCTTCGGATCAGGCTATCGCGCGCCTGCTGCTGGACAATACAAATTCATACACTCATGCCTTTTCAATCTTGACCAGCCCCTGGCTTTCGAGCGTTTGCAACAAGCTGAATACGTCTTTCTCCAAGGGCGCAGGCTCGACCTCGTACTCGTTGAGCATAGTTCCGCAGATCTCGCCGACGGTTTTTCCTTCGGACAGCAGTATCCAGATACGTGCCCCGACCGGGTCCAGCCCAAAATACGTTCCGCTGGCGAGATCCAGGATCACCGTCTCCTGGCCCACCTGTCGCGCCATCACTTGCGCCGGAATCGCCACTCTGTCAGTCAACTTCATGCTGGTTCGCCTTATACGTGTGTCTCACAATGGCCTGCCTGATACGCGACAGGTCTTCAAAGCGTCGGGGATAATCCAGGCGGTAAAAAATTGGTTGCCCAGCCAGGCAGGATAATTCATCGAAATGGGCGGCAAGCAGTTCGTGTGCCTCAATTTCGAGTAAGAAAGAATGCTTCAGTAGTTCCATCAGAGCTTCGCGCCCGGTCATAACTTCGAACACCGGTTCCTGCTGGACACCCTCGCCAAGAAAATACACCCGGCGTAAGCGCCGGGGTTGCCCGCAGAAGACGATCTCATCGCCCGCAAGAAAACGCGCCTTGGATGTGAACTGCACCGGGGGCGCTTTCCGTACACTATCTTTGCCGACCAAGGCTTCCTCACTGTCTCCCCATAAGCGGATCGAAGGATGGCTCGGCATAATCTGAAACCCACCGTCGCAAGGCTCTACCAGCAGCCCATCATCAGTCAGGAAGCGGAACCCGTCGGTTGCAAAGCTTGCCGCCAGCGTGGACTTGCCTCGGCCTGACTCGCCGATAAATGCGATGCCCTCGCCGCTGATTTCGACCGCGCTGCCGTGCAAAACCAGCTTCCCCTGTTTGCTGAGCGCCAGGGGCAAAACCTGATTCAGATAAAGATGCTGAATGGTCGCGCCGGAGACTCCCTGCACCGGCCATGCTTGGATCTGTCCGCCATCTTGACTCAGCTGGAAATCTGCCAGTTCGGGAAAACGCAGCAGGTAGGCTCCCCCGATGCGGTAGAAATCCGTCCACAAAGTTCCGTCTGGGAAAACCCACTGGTGAAACAAGGTGGCGTCAAGTGGCATTTGAGGGCGGGCGTCCGCCACCTGAAAGTCCACCGTCATTCCGTGTCCTTGCCCAGCACCTGGGCGACAAATCGCGCTGTTTCTTCCACGGAAGGGAACAAGCCGGGGTGTTCGCGCAGCACGGCTTCTTCAACCTGCCTGACCGTCCTTTGACCGTCGCAAAGTCCTAGCACGATCATTCTTGCCTGCCCCTGGCAATTGGGTCGGGGCACATGCGCGGGATTCCGTGTGATGATCTCGGCCGGCGTCCGCAACTCGCCCTGCCAGGTCGAATGGCTGAATTTCCGCCCTCCGGACGCGATTTCGACTTCCCACGCGATAACCGAATCCGTCGGGCGCGCCATCACCCTTGCCCTCACCACATCGCCGGATTTTACCTCGACGGCTTCGCCGATGGGCAGGAAAGCCTGAGAGCGTTTGATTGGACGATCGGCAAGCGGCGAGTTCGTCAACCACACCCCTTCGGCCAACTCACAATCGAACCAGCCGCCGAGTCCGTGCACGACGCCATCGCGCTCTATGCGCAACTCCGCATCCCAGGAGAAAAAGTCCGGATTGTCTTCACGAAAATCGATGCCGCCCAGCTCAGCGGGGGCGCCAAGCAATTCTTCCCGCTGAAGATTGACCGCATACTTGGTGTTGACGGCGTATTGGCCCACCCAATGGAATTCGCTGGGTACGCCCTCTCGCCGCCACCCGTCGGCCAAGCCGTAACTGGTTTCCGATTCCACTGCGGCGAGTTGAAGCCTGAGCCTGGCGGGGATCAATGCCCCCCCTGGCTTCAGGAAACGCCGCCTGGCGTCCGCGAGATATTCGATGATGCCGGCATCAAAGCCGAAGTAGCCGACTTGATCGCAGATCACCACATCAACCCGTTCGGGCAGGTTGGCCCGCAGAGAGTAATCCCCCATGAAAATCGCCTGGCCACCCCATCCCGCGCGAACGAAGGATTCCCGCGCGACCTCGATCATGGCGGTTGAGTCGATGGCGTACACGTGGGACGCGCCCGCCTGCAAGCACAACAGTCCCAGGATCCCGGTGCCACAACCGAGATCCGTGATGTAATCCCCATGTTTGACAACTTGGGCGACAGCGGACTTGAACTGTTCAAGCCTTACCGAATCGCCGACATACCCCAAGTGTTCCTGCAGCACGGAACTCGACATTCCCCCGCAAGGCTCAGTGAATAGAGGGGTGCCGTATCCTCAGCATCCCGTAGTCCACCCTCTTGTAACTGTCAGGATGAACGCTTACGGCTTCCGGCATGACCGTCTCGACCTCGTCGGCCATTACACCAAACTGCCTGCCAAGGCCCCACCGCTCGCGGTATTCAGGCTTGTAGTCGAACAGATAGAGGCCGATTCCAAGCGAATGGGTGCCAATACGGACGACGTTCTCTTTGGCGCGCGGGTCGGACACCATACTCATACCGGCGGGGCCCCCATCTAGCCCGCTTCCGGTACCGCCTCTTGTTATCGCGCTTACGGAACCGTAGATTTGCAATGTGGGAGTCGAATAGGGCGCCTTGTTTACCTCAGCAGCTTTGTTTTCAACGGTGAGGTGGGATGGCGTCTGCTGGTCGTTCAGATTGCTTTTCATTAACTCAACCCTTTACGCTGGTAATCTCTCAGGAAACCGTCAGATGAACTATCTGGACGTTGTCGGTGACTTTGAACAAGTTTGGGACCTTGCCACCAAGGGAAAACTGGCGCAACCCTGACGCGCAGCATTCATCGAAAATTTGACGGATGTAACGATCAACACACCTTACGGTATGCTACATCGCGTTAACGATACGGTACATGGCATCCATTAACAGTACGTTATATGATCCATTAACAGTACCTTATATGGCATTAACGATACGTTACATGGCATCCATAAATACTCCACAGAATCCATTTCGGCGTGCCGGCCTGCGGATTGTCTCGATAAGCCCGGAATAGCCGGGCCATCCCGTCCCGATCAACCCAGGTGCTACGCTCATGTGGAATCGTCTCGGTCAATATGGCTTGCATCCGGTCCAGATGCTCACGGAGCACTATTGAAAATTCTGCCTTGCTTTTCCGTTCGAGAATCCTCTTCGGCAGGAGATTCTTCAAAGCCTGGACATGGATATATTTGGTTCTGTCTCCACGCAGCCGCAGCCTCTCGGGTAGCGAAAACGCATACTGAACGAGTTTGGGGTCGTCGAGCGGGTATCGGATTTCGATCCCGCAATGGGCGCTCATGCAATCAAGGTCCTCCATCGCCTGGGCATCATATGCATCGTATAGAGCCTCAAGTAGCGCCCTCTGGCCGACGCTGCGCACTCGCCGATGGTGTGATGGGGGAATAAGCTCGCGACGCATCCGGATCACTTCCCCCATCCGCGGCGAGAGCCAGTAGCAGGCTTTGCTGGTCCCGCTCCCGCGCACCCTGCGAACCAGGCGGCGGAGACCCACCTGGAGAGCGATTGGCAGAAGCGGGAAAAACCCCTGCCGTATGAGCCAGCTCACCGCCTGCCGCGTGCCGAATGCCGTCGCGTCGGTTTTGAGGCAGTCATAGAGCGTACGCAAATGCAGTTGCGCCAGTGCCTCTGCGTAATACGCCCGGGAGCCTTCCAGCCATTGATCTCCTCCGTGACCGCCTAGCGTCACGCGGCTCCCGTGCGCAACGGTTTGCTGCCATAGGCCAGCAGACATTGACAGGTTCGGAAACCCCGGAAACTGCCGGCCGGACCGGGCGCGTTCCGCAAACCATGAAAGAGGCATCCTGGAAGGGGGAGTCTCATGAATCCGGAGCCCTAAATACCCGCCCACGGCCCGTGCGTAGGGGAGTTCGCTGGCATCGCCTTCCTCCTCCGTGAAGCCAAGCGTGTAGCCATTTATGCCGTGTGTGAGCAGCCTGTTCGAGCGGCGCAGGTGTTCCGCCACGCAAAACACCGCGGAGGAATCGAGCCCGCCGCTCACCTCAATGGCGACCGGCCGATGTGACCGGGATGAACGCCTGACGCACTCGAACAGTAATTCGCGATAATGCTCAATGTATTCTTCGTCCTTCCGAAACGGCAACATCGCCCAAAGATTCGGTTTCCAGTATTGTTCGAGTTGCGGCCCTTGGTTCCCGGCTACCATTCGATGTGCTGCAATCAAGCGCAGGATACCGTTCCATAGAGTCTCATCCCTGGAATACCACTCCCCCGCCAGCATTTCGGCCAACATGCCTTCATTGGGCTCCTGCTTCACCCAAGGCAGCGCAAGGATCGCTGGCAACTCTGAGGCGAAGGCGAGTGTTTTGCCGTCCCAATGGTAATTGAAAGGCCTGTTGCCCATGCGGTCGCGGGCGCAAAAGGCCTCTTGTCGCCGCGCATCCCAGATTACCAGTGCGAAATCGCCGTCGATATGCGGCAAACATTCCCGCCCCCAAATCTGGTAGGCTCTGAGCACCAGTTCAGCATCCGAGCGATCTCGAAGTACGGCGCCGCGCCCCAGCAGTTCCCCCCGCAGTTCCTCCCAGTTGTCCACCCGCCCGTCCATGACCAGGACAAGGCTTGCATCCTCATTCGTCAGCGGCTGGGTTTCTTCCAGCGACTCTGGCGTGGTGCGAAGCATGCATTGACCGAGCCCGATGGAGCCCTTCACCCAATGGTGGATGCCATCCGGGCCCCGGTGCGCCATAGCCGTGGTCATTTTTTCCACTAACCCGGGTTCCACCGGCTTACCGTCAAAATGAATTATCCCGGCGATGCCGCTCATATCATCCCCATGGCATCAACCAAAATTGCGGTTGAATGCGGTATAGCGCTCGCCAACATCGACCGTATCGTTAAGAACCTCGCCGCGGTATTCGACCCAAGCATGGGCTTCAAATTTGTCCTCAGCCTTCCGCGTGCCGATGCGCAGTTCTCCTTCGATGCCTTGCCGGCGCAGCAAAAACCAAAGCGTCATGGAGCGCTTCAGGCAGTTGCCGGAATATGAACCACGATACGCGGCAATGGATACCAAACGAGCGGTCTCTTGTGCCTGTCCATAAAAATCGGTCTCGCCACCCATTGAGTGAAGCCGGTCGGGGTTGCAAACCGCAACCGGAACGTTTGAAGGCGGCGGTGATTTACGAAGCGTGAGTGACGGGGATGCACCCCCCCTCACGCTTCGAAGCTCGCAAATCCAGATCAGTATAATTCTTGCACGTCGGAAACCAAACATCTGCAATAGCATTGCAGTGAATGGTAACAGCAACATTGCAGCGATCACTGTCCTGCGTTGTGCGGCCGTCAGGGCCAGAAATTTTTTTAGTCGATTGGTCACTAGCGCCTGCGTTCGGTTGATAACTGATCTGATCGCTAATTGTAACCGCTTGCGCTCGGGTGACTACCCTCTATCGAGATATGGTCATCAACGCCAATTGATCGGTCAAGCACACCTCTGGCAGTGTTGTGCTTCCGGTGTGGTTAACAATCCGTCGCGGCGATCGGAATATCAAAGCATGGCCATCATGTAAGCGAGGTCCATGTTCGCTGTGTGATATGTCAGGTTTCTCTAATCGGAAGCGAGGGGGTTGTTTTCGCCGGCCGGCGAAAGTTCGAGCCGGATTGGTCCGTCCATCGCATATCAGTTCATTGGCCATACGATCATTAGCATCGGCACAGCAACAATGACGACGAGGAACGACAGCGGCAGTCCCAGACGTGGATAATCGCTGAAACGGTAGCCGCCCGGCCCCATGACGAGCGTGTTGCACTGGTGGCCGATCGGGGTGAGAAAATCGCAGCCGGCGCCAATGGCGACCGCCATCAGAAATGCTTCCGGCCTGTAGCCGAGATCGCCAGCAAACTCGGCGGCGATAGGCGCCATGACCAGCACGGTGGCGGCATTGTTGAGGAACGGCGTGACGGCCATGGCGGCGACAAGGATGAGCACCAGTGCGCCGGGCGCCGGAAGAATGGTCCCCAGTTTGGCAAGCTCGCCGGCAACCACTTCTGTCGCCCCTGTACTGCGCAGCGAATCGCTCACCGGAATGAGAACGGCGAGCATGACGAGGATTGGACCATCCAGCGATTGGTAAACCTCCCGGACCGGGATGACCTTGAAAAGCACCATCCCGACCGCGGCCGCAAAGAAAGCGACGGAGACCGGTAGCAGCCCGAACGCAGTCGCCACCCTAGCGAGAGCAAGGATGGTTACCGGCACGACACCCTTACGGACGCTACCAAGCAGGATGGCCCTTTCCGCCAGCGGCAGGCAGCCGAGTTCACGCAGTATCTCTGGTATCGTCGCTGGCCGTCGAGACCAACGAAAACTGGATGGAGGCCAACCGCTACATCAACATGGACGACCTGCGCGAGCACAACAAGCTCGCTCGACGCCAAGCCGCATGACCAGCGCCATGGCCGCCCCTTTTTGCAGAACTTGACGCACACAACCTGCTTCAAGTCTGTTGCAAGCTTTGAACCTGTCCGTTTACTTTGCCGCAAACCAAGAGTTCTTCGACCTCCGCGCCCCGATGCAACGAGAAGACGAAGTGGAATTTCGCATCCATCGGCGGACGCGCCGCCGGCCTCATTTTGATCAAATCGCCCCACTTGAGGCATGAGGAATGCAACATTTTGTCTAAATTTATCAAGATAGTTCAAACCAGAACCTAAAGTCCTGTGGGTACAACGCACTCCAGAACAATAACATTGGAGGCTGGCACATGACGTTTTCTACTGCGCATCGGAACCGTTTTAGAAGAGTGGCGATTGCAGCGATCGGGCTTGCTGTTTCCGTTGCTCTCGGCGCAAACGCGCAAGCAGGCGAAATGCGTAAATCAAAGGAAGAGACACGGTTCGTCTACCTTGTCAAATATCGGGTTAACAACGATGTTCGCTACAACAAGAAACCGGTAGGCAAGGTCGTTAAGATATCAGCATCCCGGTACTTGAACAGCAACACCTATGTCTGCACTCCGAGCGGCTTTGGTCAGAAAGCGCGTTGCTACACTCGGAGGGTCTCGAATCAGCCAGGCGTTTAATGTTGGCCTGGTTTTGACAGAAGCCGCCGCGCCTGAAGCCGCGGCGGCTCCGTTTTTGCGCGGTTATCGAGAATTCGCCTTAAGATGCGAAACTTCTTTGCTTACCCGATTACCTTTGACCAGTTTGCGCGCCTCATCGTCCCGGCGAGCGGGATTGTGACGAAAGACATACCATTTCCCACCGATGAAAGGCTTCTGATAAACGACGCCATGTTTTTCACGGTGCAGGAAACATGTGATTGCACCGCTTCTTGCCAGACTCCCTTTCGCTACTTTGCTGGTCCAGAGAGCGCGCATGCAGAGCTTGCCCCCATTGGTCGCATACCAGTTTCCCTCCGCATAGGACCATGCTGCCCGTTTGCGCGACCAAGCGGCGAACGGCTTCCTATTTGCAGAGAACAGCCCGCGAGCAGTTGTCTCCGCCGAATAGAACCCACCGCCGTTTTGCCATTTCCAGGTGCGGCCGGCATAGAGCTTTTCAACTGCTGAGGCCTTCATCGGCGTCGCGGCAGCGGCGCGTTTTTCTATAGCGTCGCCCGCCTTGGGAGCGGCGTAGGCATTGCCTGCAAGCAAGGACACAAACAGCACCGCACTTGAGATAATCGAACGGATCGAAAACATTTTACTTCCTCTCCACCAAGGCAATTCCAGTAAGACTGCGTAAGAGTCCTGCGTTGGAACCGCATAGAAATAAAGGGATGGAGCGGTTCGGCCATCTGGTGAAAGCCGAACCACTCTGTCGAACGACTTGGATCAGTCCAGCGGATGGTTGGCCACGCGCCAATCGGGCCGGCCGACATTTCTCGGCCATGGATAGACTTCACGATCGTTGAAGTAGACAACGGCTGTCATGTCCGGGAACTCGGCATGCGGCTTGTTTGCTTCCGCAGCCCAGTCACGAGCATATTCGTCGTTGCCTTCGTAGCCAAGCTCCGCAATGGCGATTGGTTTGCCGAAGCCCGTCACACGGTCATAACCCGGCTTTGTGCGCTCCACAAAAGTCGTATCACGACCGACCTCCAGCTTGTCATAGGGCTGATAGCCAAAGACGGACAGACCGATAATGTCGACATACTTGTCGCCAGGATAGAAGGCTTCCAGTCCTTCTTCTCCTTTCGGTGACCACATGTATTGGGCCGACGGAAGATGCTTGCGGCATATGTCGATGACATGCCTGTAGGCGTTCACATAACCTTCAGCATTCCAGAAAGCCCAGGTGAATTGCCCGTCATTATCTTCCATTTCCTGCGCCCAGCGGATAGTGACGGGGCTTTTCAGCTGCGCCGCCGCAGAGCAGACCGCTGACATATTGGCATCGTAGCGCCCGCCCAAAATCCCGGCGAGCAAATCCTCAGGACCTACACGCCAGTCCCGCGCCCAGGACCACGGCTCGACCGTGATCAACAGGGAACGTCCACGCTCACGCGCATAGGCATCTGCGGCGCTGAGCGTTGCCAGATCCACATCTTCCCAGGGAAGAAAAAGGTGTTCGATTTTTGAGTTGGAATCGTTGGTATAATCCGCGTGCGGATCGTAGGCGCCGGGGGTTACGGAGTCAGCCGTGATGATGGGACGCTTGTCCCGAAACTGATTGCGGCTGTCGACACTCGCTCCCGACACGCCGCTGGCTGCATAGACACCACCGGAAATGCATGCGCTGCAAAGCAAGGCTGCTGATAGTTTAAAGAGACTTTTCAAGGCCCCCTCCCTTTCTTACTGTTCAGATTGCTGTGCCGCACCAAGCGCGGCTTTGATGGCATCGAGTTGACGGGAAACCAGATCGGTGGACACCAGCTTGCTGGCCTCGTCGTCTTGGTGGACCTCGGCGTTACGGAACGCATACCACTCACCACCGGGCTCGCGCTTCTGATAGATCGTTCCATTATCGATGCGATGCGAAAAGCAGGTCTTGGCGGGAAATACACCCTGTTCGGAATGCCATGTCGCGTTGAGACACATCCAACCTGTCTCGGTGATGATCCAGCGGCCTTCCGCCCAGGATTTGCCCGTCTCACCGTCGGTCCATGCCGAAAATTGCCGGTCCGCGCCCACCATTCGTCCGGCTCCGCTGTCCCACCGCCAGCTCTTGTCTCTATAGAGATCGTAGATTTCGCCTGCTGTCATGCGACGTGCCCCTTCCGGCAGAACGGAAACCTGTGAGGAAGAGGCAAAGGCCGGTGCAGCAATGCAGGACACTGCCCAAGCGACTGCTGTCAGCATCCGGAAACCTGACAGCAATAGAGCCCTTTCAGATTTAGAAAGTGCCACCGGAACCTCCTGCCATCTCGAGATGAGCGGCGCCCGAATTGCTGGGAGAATTGGTGCGCCAACGTGGATTGAAGATGGTTTTGTGAACAGCGCGACCACCGACGCCTGCCCCGGCAATTGAGAAGCTGTCGTCGAACAGGGAAAAGCTTTTGGTTCCCCAGGCGAGCGCCTCGATGCCGTCGCGGCCACGCTCGACCGTGGCGAAGCTGGTAACCATCAAAAGAGCCATGAAACTGCTTGCCAGCGCGGGGCGATAGGCTCGGCTTTTCATCCGCACGTCATTCTCCCTGCCATGCTGCAGCAAGATCATGAAAATCAGCAGCAAGTAAAAGCATGCATTGATGATGGCGAAGACGAAAAAGCCGCGCGTTTGATACGCATCCTGCACGAACACGACCGGCAGAATGGAGATCAGGACCACGAAGGCGTACGGCGCCAGCACGCGAAACGGTAGCGGATCGACTTCGGACGTGCCTTTTGGCGTGACGCGAAAATCAACAAAGGATCCGGTCATCCAGTCACGAAACGCGGCAAAGGTTCCAGCCAGAACCCACGGCCAGCGCGCCAGCAAAAACAGCATCGCTTCCCAACTAAAAATCTTGCCGTCGATAGGCCGAAATGTGCGACTCGACCGCCACCAGAATGCCAGAAGCAGGATCATAAGCGACTGCGGCATGAAATGGAGCAGAAACTCTGGGTAAGTGACGTTGACGAAATTATCGCCCTGGATCAGTACGATCACGGGCAACAGGAATGTCAGAGCAAGAAAGAAGGCGTAAAGCGGGTACCAGAACTGCGAAAATAGGAATTGAACCTTCAAACGCAGCGGCAAATGTCCGATCAGTTTTGGTGAGTATTGCAACAGGATCGTCACCAGGCTCCGCGACCACTGGAACTCCTGCGTTACAAGATCGACAAACGTCCGTGGGCCGTCGCCATGGGCGATGGCATCAAGCGCGTGAGCCCCTCGCCAGCCATGGGCATTCATGAAGAGCGTTGTGGAATGATCCTCGGCGAGTTCTGGCCCCAGCCCACCGATTTCCTTCAATGCCGCTGTGCGCACCGCATAGTGCGATCCGATGCATACGGGCGCGAAGCCATTATTGTATCCGGCTTGCAGTGACCCATGCATGCTCGCTTCGATGTAGAGGCGGCCACGCGCGGACCAGCTTTCATGTGCATTGCGATCGCAAATGCTGGGCGCGGAAACGTAACCGATTGTCGGGTCGGCAAAAGGCCGCAACATGTTATATAGGTAGTCCGGTTCGGGAACATGATCGGCATCGAGCTGCGACACAAAATCATATTGGTCGTAGCCATAATGATCGTAGAAGAAAGCCAGGTTGCCTTCCTTGCAGCGTGTGCGGCGAGGCCAGGACTGGCGATGGTAATCGGCGCGACTTTTGCGGGTGGAAACGAATACGCCATGTTCGCGGCACCATGCGAGCGTTGCGGGCGATGGATCCTCATCGGCCAGCCACGTGTCGTGAGGCACGTTCTGGGCTAACATGGCCCGCAAGGTTTCGGCCACCACCTCAAAAGGTTCTGATGGAGCCTTGGTGACCACCATGGCCACGCGACTTCCTGCGGAAATACGCAGCCGTCCGTGCGGCCGGCGTGCATTGAAGAAAATGGTGATGAAGTAGACTGGCAAAAGCGTTATCCACGCCAGAAGCGCCGTCACCAGAATTGAGCCGACCATGTTGGTGTGGGTGGCTCCGAAAACCCACCATTGCCAGAAGAATGCGACGGCCATCGCCCACAAAACCGCACCCATAATGTACTCGACGCGCTTTCGGCCGGTGAAGACCGGCACCATCAGGGGTTCTTCCCTGTCAACAGACAGCGCGATGCGCGGCGTTCTCATGAGCGCACCTCGAGCCCGAAGAAGGGAGCCGCTGTGCGAATTATCGTATCGAGATCGGAATAGAGCGCCTGAAAGCCAAGTTTTTCGGCAGCGAGCGCCGGATCGGCATAAAGCACCGGAGGATCGCCCGCACGACGAGCGCGCATCTCGACCGGCACGTTACGACCTGTCAGCCGGCTGATCGCTTCGAGAATTTCCTTAATGGATGTACCACGCCCGCTGCCAAGATTGACGGCCAGATTGCCACCGCAGTTGATCAGATGTTCGAGCGCCAGCACATGCGCGCGCGCCAGATCCGCGACATGAATATAGTCGCGAATGCAGGTGCCGTCGGGCGTATCGTAATCCTGGCCATAGACTTCGAGAAAATCGATCCTGCCTGCAGCGGCCATCATGGCTCGCGGAATGAGATGCGTTTCTGGATCGTGGGTTTCGCCGATTTCCCCGTCGATATCCGCGCCGGACGCATTGAAATAACGCAGCGCCACGTAGCGCAGCGCATAGGCAGCCGAATAATCGGCAAGCATTTGCTCCGCGATGAGCTTCGTGCGTCCATAAGGATTGATCGGGCGCTGGCTCTCGCCTTCGCGGATCGGCAAGCGATCCGGAATGCCATAGGTGGCGCAGCTTGACGAGAAGATGATATTGCGCGTTCCGCTTCTCTGGCAGGCGTCCAGCAGCGATTGGGTCCCGTTGACGTTGTTCTGATAATATTTTGCCGGTTTCTCTACGGATTCGCCGACATAGGCCGATGCAGCAAAATGGATCACCCCGATAGGGCGATACTCATCCATGACGTGGGTCAACCGCTCCGAGTCAAGGATGTTGCCTTCAACGAAGGCGCCCCATCGGACGGCTGACCGGTGACCCGTGGATAGATTGTCGTAGACAATCGGATCATAACTCTGCCTGGCCAAAAGCTTGGCTGTATGGCTGCCGATAAAGCCGGCGCCACCAACGACAAGTACGTTCTTGCCGGACATCAGGCGGCCTCCGCCAGCTTTCCGGAGGGCTTCCTCAACTGCCGTTCGAAATAAGCGATCGTCGACTTCAGCCCATCGGCCAACGCCACGGTCGGCTCCCATCCAAGTTCTCTCTGGGCCACTGTGATGTCGGGCCGACGCTGGCGCGGATCGTCCACGGGCAACGGGTGATAGACGACTTTGGAGCCCGAGCCGGTCATTCCCACGATCTGCTCGGCCAACTCACCGACTGTAAATTCGCCGGGATTGCCGATGTTGACAGGCGTGTGGATCGCCTGAGGGCTGTACATGAGCCGGTAGAAGCCTTCGATCAGATCGTCCACGTAACAGAAGGAACGGGTCTGCGACCCGTCGCCGTAAACGGTGATGTCCTCGCCCTTGAGCGCCTGCACGATGAAGTTGGAAACGACCCGGCCGTCATCCGGGCGCATGCGCGGACCATAGGTGTTGAAGATGCGCACGATACGGATGTCGACGCCGTATTGCTGATGAAAATCGTAGAACAGAGTCTCGGCAGAGCGCTTTCCTTCGTCATAACAAGAGCGCGGACCGAAGGAATTGACATTGCCCCAATAGCTTTCGGGCTGCGGATGCACATGGGGATCGCCGTAGACTTCCGAGGTGGAAGCCTGGAAAATCCGCGCCTGGTAATGTGCTGCCAGTTCCAGAAGATTGAGCGACCCGATCACGCTCGTCTTCATCGTATGGACCGGGTCGGCCTGATAGTGCGGCGGTGAAGCCGGGCAGGCGAGATTGTAGATCTCGTTGACCGGCAGATCGAGCCGTTCCACGATATCGTGGCGCACAAAGCTGAACGTGTCGTAGTTCAGGAGGTGGCGCAAATTCTCTAGCCGCCCCGTGGAAAAATTGTCTACGCAGATAACAGAATGGCCGTCTTGCAAAAGACGTTCGCACAGATGTGATCCGAGAAAGCCGGCCCCGCCTGCGACAAGTACCCTCCGTTGCGAGGAAAGATCAGATTTCAACTTTGCAGACTGAAATGCGATACTCACGGGAGCCCTCATTCATAAAAACCATCAATGCCAAAAGGAAGACATGTAGATGTCTAAATGCACTGAGACTTCAGGTTTTCTTCCTGTAGTGAATCTGATGATTTCCAATACCTCCCCGGTTCCTACGTTGCGATATCAGGGAATCCGGAAACTTTTCAAAGCGTCCATTTTTGCAGCTGACCCGCTCGACCGCACCATCGCCTCCGGCCGAAACCTTTTCATCGATCATTCTGATGAAGCCGCTATGCTGCCAAAGGTCTTTATCTCGAAGCGAGCCAAGAAACCCATTCATGGGCCGGTTCAGGATCGAGCCGCTAAGGGTTAGCTTTGTTGACTTGGTGCGATAAAATTAACTACTCTATAAACAGTGAGCCTTAAATGTATCTAATGATTTTGTTTATCTTATAAACAATACACTTCGGAGGTGACGTGAGGTTGCTGCAGATGGATTTCTGACGTTATCGTCGTTATATTACTGAATTCCATGACTGTCTGTGTAATCTTGGCTGCGGTTGCCGTGACCTGTCGTGATTTCGTGCCTTCCCGGATTCGGCTCACCTCAGTATTTCTGACCTTTATCGGAGGGATCGTTCTTTCCATTCAGGGTAATGAAGGTGCCTTCTGGCCTGCCGCCATCGGCTATACCATCATTATCTATTCCTTTTGCCTGACCTGGATCGGCGCGCGCTATTTTTACGGCAAGAAGGAGGTTTGAGAGCGGCGCTTATCATTTCCATCGCAAGCTTCCCCTTCATGTCGTTTTTCCATACAAGCTGGCAGGGTCGGAATGTTGTCTATGCGGTCGGTCAGTTCCTCTCCATGGCGATGACGGTGGCATATCTCCTGGAAGCAGCGCGACGTCGCGGCCTTCCGGGTCGTGGCTGGAGGCAGTGATGTCGGATAAGACGGTCCCACCTAACGACAGGGAGCCGACATCTGTCGAACGTCGCCGCTGGCCGCGCATGTCGCAGGATCCACTCGGCGAGGATGAGTTGGAGAAGGCCGTCCTGACGTCGTTGCGCTTTGAGACGGAAATCCTTCCACCAATCCAGCAGTTTGCTGCCTGGCGGGAGCATATGGCGGTATTGATGGATTCGCGTCTGCCGAACAATGTGGATCCCGAGGATGGATTTGTCGTCCAGCAGGCGGTGTGGAATCTGGGCGGCATGCTTTTGTTGCAACAAACCGTGCCGGCCTTCAGTTACGAACGCTCGCCAGACGCGGTGCGGTTTAGTCCAATTGACCATTGGCAGATCACCGTTCTCCGCGCCGGTCGCACCTGGACCGGAGTTGACGGACGTGTCGCGCAAAATGAACCGGGCATGATTGAAATCCGCTCGCTCGGGCATCCGTTTAGCGGGCGGGCGCTGGCAACGGAGTCGATCAGCCTGATCGTTCCCGTCGATCTGTTTGCCGATGGAGGTAGCTTGCCGGCGGCGAGCAACAACGTCGTTTTGGGTGGACACCGGGCCAAACTGCTGATCGATCTTATGTCAAGCGTTGAAGCCAATCTCGATCGCTTCACGCAAGACGACCTTCCTAGAATCAAGGACCGTTTGCGGAAAATGGTATTCGACGCGGTTACACCTTTGGTGGATCGTGATGACGGCAACGATCAGATCTCACAAATCGGATTGATGACGCGGGCGAGACGCTTCATTTCGAGCAATCTTGCCTCGCCCGACCTGACACCGGATGCTCTCGCCCGGGAACTGGCGACCTCGAGGACACGGCTCTATGAGCTTTTCGAAACGTCCGGCGGCGTTGCGAATTACATTCGTCGACGACGTCTATCCGTAGCTCATGCAATGTTAGCGGATCCTTCCGACACCCGAAAGGTCGCCGAAGTTGGTCTAGCAATCGGCTTTGATTCAGCGGCGAATTTCAGTCGAGCTTTCACGCAGCAGTTCGGGTATAGCCCGAGCAACATACGCAAGCAGTCGCCCGAAGACTACATGTACCCGGATAGGCAAACAGGTAAGAAACCAAAGGTCACATTCGAAAGCCTGCTGCAAACGCTCGGCCTCTTTTGAGGATGGCGAGGAGCATATATAAGATGTACACTAAGGACGTTCGATGACGACTTCGGGCATCTAAGCAATCGATCAACCTTCTACCCCTATAAACCCCCGATAGCTGGCAAACGCGACAGCCCAAGTGGACCTCTCTGTCGTGAACTGCTGAGGGGATCTAGAGAGCTAATGCGTCAATCAAGCTTGTCCCATAGCGTGTTCAGATATCCTGATCTCTTTCACAAACGCTCGCAATTCGGCTGGAGGTGCGAGACAAAAAGTTCGAAAAGCATCCAGGAACCCCAGCCATCGCTCACAGGGTCCGTTCCGGACACATGTGTAGCAGCCGTTTAATAATGCGACAGTGATGCGACAGTTTTCGCCGGCCGGCGAAAGTTCGAGCCGGATTGGTCCGTCCATCGCATATCAGTTCATTGGCCATACGATCATTAGCATCGGCACAGCAACAATGACGACGAGGAACGACAGCGGCAGTCCCAGACGTGGATAATCGCTGAAACGGTAGCCGCCCGGCCCCATGACGAGCGTGTTGCACTGGTGGCCGATCGGGGTGAGAAAATCGCAGCCGGCGCCAATGGCGACCGCCATCAGAAATGCTTCCGGCCTGTAGCCGAGATCGCCAGCAAACTCGGCGGCGATAGGCGCCATGACCAGCACGGTGGCGGCATTGTTGAGGAACGGCGTGACGGCCATGGCGGCGACAAGGATGAGCACCAGTGCGCCGGGCGCCGGAAGAATGGTCCCCAGTTTGGCAAGCTCGCCGGCAACCACTTCTGTCGCCCCTGTACTGCGCAGCGAATCGCTCACCGGAATGAGAACGGCGAGCATGACGAGGATTGGACCATCCAGCGATTGGTAAACCTCCCGGACCGGGATGACCTTGAAAAGCACCATCCCGACCGCGGCCGCGAAAAAAGCGACGGAGACCGGTAGCAGCCCGAACGCAGTCGCCACCATAGCGAGAGCAAGGATCAACACCGGCACGACACCCTTACGGACGCTACCAAGCAGGATGGCCCTTTCTGCCAGCGGCAGGCAGCCGAGTTCACGCAGTATCTCGGGTATCGTCGCTGCATTGCCCTGCAGCACGACGACGTCGCCAAGCCTTAGCTGGACTTCGGCCAGCCTGCGGTCGAGGCGCTCGCCGTGACGGCTGACAGCCAGGAGGTTGACATTGAAGCGGTGGTAGAGGGCAAGGCGCTGGGCTGTCCAGCCGATCAAAGGGGAGCTTTCACCGATGACGGCTTCGATAGCGACCAGCTCCCCGGTCGTGTCGTCCCCGCTGGCCCTGTTGCCCGTAACGCTGAGCTTGCCCTGGGAGACAAGGCGATGCAGCGCCCCTGGGTCGCCCTCGAGCAGCAGAATGTCGTTCACTTTGAGGACAACGTCGGGCAGTGGCGTCATCCGCATGGTCCGGTTGCGCAGGATCGACGTCACGATAGCATCGCCGCCGGAAAGCTTCATGAGGTCTGCGACGGTTTTCCCGAGCACCGTCGAATCGCGGACAATTCGGGCCTCTGTCAGGTAATTCTTGATGTTGATGGCTTCATTCACCGACCCGCCCAGCTTTTCGCGCACCGGTAGCAGCCAATAGAAAAGCACCAGGAAGATCGTTCCGGCGGCGGCCAGCGCGGCTCCAACAGGTGTAAAGTCGAACATTGTGAAGGCGGTGCCGGTCAGTTCCTCCCGCACACGGGACACAACGACATTGGGAGATGTTCCCACCTGCGTCATGAGTCCACCGAGCAGTGACCCGAACGCCATAGGCATCAGGAATATCGAGGGCGAAACGCTCGACCGGCGCGCGAACTGGAAGGCTATCGGAATCATGATAGCGAGCGCACCGATATTCTTTACAAAGGCAGACAGGATCGTGACCACGATCACCAGCAGCGCCAGTTGCGACCGAACACCCGATAGGTTCGGAACGAAGCGCTTGATGGTAACTTCCATGATGCCCGAGCGGGCTATGCCTGCGCTCACCAGCAAGGCACTGCCGACAATGATCACGATGTCGTCGCTGAACCCGCTGAACGCTTCGTCAAAAGGCACGATGCCAACCGCGAGTGCAAGCAACAGTGCCGCAGCTGCGACCAGATCATATCGATACCGGCCCCATACGAGCGCCGCCATCATCACGAAGATAACGGCGAACGACAAAATTTGCGGCGTAGTCATGTCTTTGAATGCCCCGCCGCAAATGCGGCTGATCAGAACGGCCAAACCGACCTTTTGTTGCTTTCGCTGGTCACGACTTTGCTAGCACGGTTCCATCTTGCCAATAAGCCCGTGTCGAGCGGTGTTCCTGGCTCATGGGGCCATGATCCTGGTAGCGTTGCATCAAGGTGCGCGATCGGTCAGTGCGCTTGCACCTTCCTCTGCGGCGCAATGTGCGCAGCAGTAGATGATGTCATCTTGTTCGACGCCATGTCCGATGATCCGGCACCCGCAATGCGGACAGAGCGGCGCAAGTTTCTGGATTGCGCATTCGAAGCTGTCGAACGTATAGGTTTCCTCAGCCAGCTTCACTTCGAAAGCCTTGTCGTAGTCATTCCCGCATTGATCGCATCTGGCCATAGTCCTTTTCCTTCTTCTTCATTGGCTCAAGCTCGACCAACCCGCCGCATGGCGATAGGTTCCCGTCAGGATCGTAGAGTCTTGCTAAGCAGGTGACGAGCCCGAGCAGCGTCACGCGCGCCGTTCGATCAAGCGGATCACCTCCTCGATGTCCCGCGGCGCGATGTCGAGTTCCTTCAGGCCCGGCGCGCCGATTGCTGCCACATTGTCGTGCCGCATAAGATCGACCTGGTTGCGCGTTATGGGCGCTCCCGGAAGGAGTTCCGCGACGCCAGCCAAGGCGTCCCACGCCGCAAACGGCACCGGCATCAGCCTGATGTGGGTACCGAGTTGTCGGGCGACCTCCCGCAGCAGTTCCTTATAGGTGTAGATGCGCGGGCCACCGAATTCGAATATGGATGAGCCCTTGTGGTTTCGCCCGTCGATCAGCCGGCTGACTGCGTCTGCGACGTCTTCCACATAGACCGGCTGAAGCCGTGTGCCACCATCGCCGAACAGCGGATAGACCGGCAGAAGACGTATCAGCCTGACAATCGTCGTGAGGAAAACGTCGTCTGGCCCTGTCATTACGGCGGGACGCACAATGAAGGCGCCGGGAAATGCGCTCGCCACCGCCTCTTCTCCGCGCCCACGTGCCCTAATATAATTCGAATCCGATTGAGGATCGGAACCGATCCCCGAAATCTGGACGAACCGGTCGACCTCGCCATCGCGCGACGCAGCGGCAAGATCAGCTGCGGCTTCCACATGCACGCGCTCAAACGTCTGGGCGCCCTGCTCGACATAGAGACTGACGGCATTCACGATGGCCTTTGATCCGGCAATGGCCGAGCCGATCGAGGACGCATCCAATATATCCGCCTCGACGGCTTCGGGCATCCTTGCAGTCGAAGAAAAGACCGGGCCCACACGAGCCGGGTGGCGGGATGCGGCACGGACCGTGAAGCCCCTTTCCAGGAGCCGCTTCACGATCCGGCGCCCGAGAAAGCCTGTTCCGCCGAACACAGTGACGATCCGTTCTGTGTTGAGATCGTCAGGATCCATCTGCCTCGCCATCCCTTCTTCGCGTGCCTGCCAAGCGCCTGCCGCGAGGATTGCCATTGGCCGGCGTATGAACCAGCCGTCGAACATCAGGACGATTGGAGAACAACGCAGGAACGCTTTTTGTTCCGTCAGTGCTGGGTCGAGCGGGAGATGGCCGATGTTTCTATAGAAGGCGAGTGTTTGACGCTGAGTTGCTTTATCCGTGCTATCAAAAGCTGGTCGAGGCACTGCAGCGTCGAAATTGACAAATCATCACTTGCAAATCGGTCGCCGCTGTCTTTTGCTCGCGCGACAGTTGTCCCATGACTGTTGAATGGTTGGCGAACGGATGAACAAAATCGATCGGCGACGGCCGGAGTCCGAAATGGACGCCACCGTAAATGCCGCGCGGCTTGGAACGCGGTTGCGCCTCGCCCGGCAGACACGGGGCATGACGCTGAAGGCGCTGGCGACAGCTGCGAACTGCTCTGAAAGCCTTTTGTCCAAGATCGAGAACGGCAAGGCTTCGCCATCCCTGCCCATGCTTCACCGCCTGGTCGAAGTTCTGGAGACCAATATCGGCTGGATGTTCGAACAGGTCGACGACGACGAGGCGATCGTGTTCCGCGCAGGCGCGCGGCCTCTGATCTCGCTCGACGCGCTGAGGCGCGGCGAAGGCATTTCGCTTGAGCGCATTATTCCGTATTCGCCCGGACACCTGCTGCAGTGCAATATCCATCATATCGAGGCGGACGGCGAGAGCGAAGGTCCCATCCAGCATGTCGGCGAGGAAGTCGGCTATGTGCTCGCCGGCCGGATCAAGCTGATCGTCGATGGCAAGAGCCATGATCTCGCCACCGGAGATGCGTTCGTGTTCAGGTCGGAGCTACCGCACCATTACCGCAACATCGGCAAGGAGAGAGCCAGCATTTTCTGGGTCAACACGCCGGCGACCTTCTGACGGGCGCTCAGGGATCAAATCCGTTGACAAGCATTCAAGTCTCTTGAATGTTTGCCTCGTGCCTGTAGCACCAATGGGTCCAGCCGAACAGGTTTGGCCCGCAAGCAAGGGGAACCGTACATGCGTCCGTTCAAACTTCTCTTCCGTTGTGCCGCCGTCATCGCCATTTGCTCGACAGCGATGGGATCGGCGTTCGCCGATACGTTCGCTCTCGTCAACATCAACCAGCAGGCCCTCTTCTTCAACCAGATCAATGAGGGCGCGCAGAAGGCAGCCGACGCCGCAGGCGCCAAGCTGGTCATCTTCAATGCCAACAACGTGCCGAGCGCGCAAAATGACGCGATCGAGAACTACATCACACAGAAAGTCGACGGCATCATTCTGGTCGCCATCGACGTGAACGGCGTCAAGCCTGCAATCACCGCCGCGAAGGCGGCCGGCATCCCCGTGATCGCCATCGACGCGCAGATCCCCGACGGCGACAACGTTGCGTTCATCGGCGTCGACAACGCCAAGGCCGGCGAGGATATCGGCAAATTCTACGCCGACTATGTGAAGGCGGAGATGGGCGGCACTGCCAAGATCGGTATCGTCGGCGCGCTCAATTCGTTCATCCAGAACCAGCGGCTCGACGGTTTCAAGAAGGCGGTCACTGACAGCGGCCTGGCGATCACCTTCCTCGACACGGTCGACGGCCAGAATGTCCAGGAGACCGCGATGAGCGCTTCGGAGAATTTGATGACCGCCAATCCGGACATGACGACGCTATATGCGACCGGCGAGCCGGCGTTGCTCGGCGCTGTTTCGGCCGTAACCAGCCAAGGCCGCACCGGCGACGTCAAGGTGTTCGGCTGGGACCTGACCAAGCAGGTCATTCAGGGCATTGACGATGGTTGGGTGGTTGCGGTCGTCCAGCAGGATCCGGCCGGTGAAGGCAAGGCCGCTGTCGAAGCATTGGTCAGGCTCAAGAAGGGCGAAACGGTCGAGCCGATCATCAATATTCCGGTGACGATCGTGACCAAGGACAACGTCGACAAATATCGCGCGATGTTCCAGTAAACTGCGTCGATAACCGGTCCGCGGCGCCGCCTGAGGCTACGCCGCGGACGCTTCGCGAACCCCGTGGATCGAAGATGAGCAGTAGCGAGACGTATCGGGTGCGGATGAGCGGCATCTCAAAGCGCTACAACGCCATTCAGACGCTCGATGACGTGTCGCTGGTGCTGAGGCCGGGCGAAGTCCTGGGGCTGGTCGGCGACAATGGCGCAGGAAAGTCGACGTTGAGCAAGGTGCTGTCGGGGGCGGTGGTTCCCGATGCCGGCACGATCGAGATTGATGGCATGCCGGTGACCTTCACTTCGCCGGCGGAGGCGCGTGCGGCGCGCGTCGAGATGGTCTATCAGGATCTGTCGCTCTGCGACACGGTCGACGTCGCCGGCAATCTCTTTCTCGGCCGCGAGCCGCGCCGCCGCATCGCCGGCATTTCCTTTCTCGACAAGAAGCGCATGCACGAGCAAACGCGCCAGATGCTCGACCGTCTCGGCATCGTTATCGCCGACACGCGGCTCAAGGTCGAAAACCTGTCCGGCGGACAGCGACAGTCGATCGCGATCGGCCGCGCCGCCTCGTTCGAGCCGTCCGTGCTGATTATGGATGAGCCGACGGCGGCGCTCGCCGTCGCCGAGGTCGAGGCCGTGCTGAACCTGATCCGCGCCGTGAGCGCGCGCGGCGTCAGCGTGATTCTGATCACCCACCGCCTTCAGGATCTGTTCCTCGTATGCGACCGCATCCAGGTCATGTACGAAGGACGCAACGTCGCCGAGCGGCTGATCGGCGAAACCAATATCGAAGATGTCGTCAACCTGATCGTGGGCCGCAAATTCAACGCTCGTTCGGCCGCCAGCGCCTATCGCGATGGAGCGCCAGCATGAGCGACGTGACTTCGACCCACTCCGCTCAGTCTCAAAGGGTCCGCGCAGGCACCTGGCGAGATGCGGTGCTTGCCAATGGCAGTGTCGTGTCGATCGCGCTGTTCTTTCTTATCGTTAGCGTCATCTTTTCGGTGGCGACGGACGCCTTTCTGACGTCGCCCAATCTGCTGAACATCCTGCGTCAGTCGGCACCATTGCTGATCGTCGCCGCAGCGATGACCTTCGTCATCACCACCGGCGGCATCGATCTTTCGGTCGGCTCCGTGCTGGCGCTGGTGGCAACGTTGTCGGCGACATTGCTGCAGCTGGGCCTGCCATGGCCGCTGGTCATCCTCGCCATGCTTGCGCTAGGCGCCTTGCTTGGCGCGGTGCAGGGCTATTTCGTCGCTTATGAGGGCATCCCGGCCTTCATCGTCACGCTTGCCGGGCTTTCGGTGATCCGTGGCGTGGCGCTGCTGATCACCGGCGGCTACTCCATCCCCATCGAGCCGGGAAGCCCTTTCACGGTGCTGGGCCGCGCCTGGTTGCTTGGCGTGCCGGCGCCGGCGCTGATCGCGCTGGCGATCCTCGCGATCGCCTATATCGCCTTCAACGAGACGCCGTTCGGCCGCTACGTGACCGGCATCGGCGCCAACGCCGAAGCGGTCAGGCGCGCCGGCGTGAACACGCGGCTGACGACGCTTTTCGTTTACGTGATTTCCGCCACCGCGGCAGCACTTGCGGGGATCATCATTGCAGCCCGGCTCGGATCCGGATCGTCGAATGCCGGGCAAGGGTTTGAGCTCGAAGTGATCGCTGCCGTCGTGCTTGGCGGCACCAGCCTGTTCGGCGGCCGCGGAACGATCATCGGCACGGTGCTCGGCGCGCTTACCGTGGCCGTCATCGGCAACGGCCTGATCCTGGCGCATCTGTCGCCTTTCCTGACGCCGATCGTGACCGGAACGATCATCCTGATCGCTATCTGGCTGAACTTCCGCCTGTTCCGCGGCGCCGTACGGAGCCGTTGAGCCTATGAGCGATCTCTTCGATGACGCAGCTCCCAGGCAGCGGCTGGCGATCGGGGTCGATACCGGCCATGTGATGACCGTGCTCGGCCCCGTTCCGGTCGAAGAAATGGGCATTACTCTGATGCACGAGCACATCTTGCTCGACGGCGCGCGCAGCTGGAAATGTCCCTGTTATCCCGACGACATGGCGCTCGCCGAGCAGCCGGTGAACATCGAGATCATCGGCGAATTGCGCATGAACCCCTACGTCAACCGCGACAATGTTTCGCTCGACGACAGTGACCTGGCGCTGTCTGAGCTGCAACGCTATCGCGCGCTGGGCGGCCACACCGTCGTCGACGCGACCAATATCGGCATCGGCCGCGAGCCGGAAAAGCTCGCCCGCATCAGCCGCATGTCCGGCCTGAAGATCGTCATGGGCACCGGCTTCTATCTGGAACACACCCATCCCGATTGGCTGAAAGCGATGGATGTCGACGCGGTGACCGAGTTCATCGTCAACGACGTCGGCGGCGGCGAGACGCAGCCGCCGATCGTGGCCGGACTGATCGGCGAGGTCGGCGTCAGCAAGGATTTTACCGCCGAGGAGCGAAAGTCGCTGAGAGCTTCGGCGCGGGCCTCGCGCATCACCGGCGTGCCGCTGTCGATCCACCTGCCCGGCTGGGAGCGGCTGGCGCATGAGGTGCTCGATGTCGTGGAGGCCGAGGGCGCCGATCTTCGCCACACTGTGCTCTGCCACATGAACCCCAGTCACAGCGATCTCGACTATCAGACAAGCCTCGCCCGGCGCGGCGCGTTCCTCGAATACGATATGATCGGCATGGATTACTATTACGCCGATCAGGACGCGCAATCGCCCTCCGACGAGGAGAATGCACGGGCAATCGCGGCACTTATCGAAGCCGGCCTCGGCGACCGCCTGCTGCTGTCGCAGGATGTGTTCCTCAAGATCATGCTGACCCGCTTCGGCGGTTTCGGCTACGGCTACATCCTCAAGCACTTCATACCGCGCCTGAAACGGCATGGCGTCGAGCAGCCAGCCATCAACCGCATGCTGATCGCCAATCCGAAGGCCGTGTTCGCGCGGCAGAACTAAGCGGCCTCGAACTTACAGCTGAGACTTACGACGGAGTTCAAATGTCCAAGAAAAAGATCCTGCTTGCCGGTGAATCCTGGGTGTCGACCGCCACCCATATCAAGGGTTTCGACCAGTTTCCGACGGTCACCTACTACACCGGCGCGGACGAATTGCTGACGGCTCTGAAGTCGACCGACTTCGACGTGACCTTCATGCCGGCGCATGAGGCACAGCGCAGCTTTCCGCAAACAATGGAGGCGCTTTCGGCCTATGACGCGGTGGTGCTCTCCGACATCGGCGCCAACACGCTGCTTCTGCATCCCGACACCTGGGTCCACTCCAAGCCGACGCCGAACCGTCTGCGCCTGCTGCGCGATTACGTGCGCGACGGCGGCGGGCTTTTGATGTTCGGCGGCTACTATAGCTTCCAGGGCATCAATGGCGGCGCGCGCTACCGCAAGACGCCGGTCGAGGAGGTGCTGCCGGTGAACTGCCTCGCGTTCGACGACCGCGTCGAGGTGCCGGAAGGGTTTGCGCCTGTCCTGAAAGGCTCCTCGAACCATCCGATCCTAAAGGGTCTCGGTTCGGATTGGCCAGTCCTGCTCGGCTTCAACGAGGTGACGCTGAAAGACGGGGCGGACGTTCTGGCAACCGTGTCGTCGGACTACGGATCGCTGCCACTGCTCGTCACCGGCCACTATGGCAAGGGCCGCACTGTGGCCTGGACGTCCGATGTCGGGCCGCATTGGCTGCCACCGGAGTTCATCGCCTGGGAAGGCTACAAAACCCTGTTCGAACAGATGCTGAGCTGGGCGACCGGTGAGAGCTGAGCGATGCATGTCCATGTCGTCGGCAATGCCTGCGTCGACACGATTTTTCGCGTCGGCCGCTTCCCTGCCGCCGGCGAGACTTTGAACGCCAGCAGCTACGCTGACGGCCTCGGCGGCAAGGGAGCAAACCAGGCGGTTGCCGCCGCGCGCACCGGTGCTTCGGTGACGTTTTGGACGGCGCTCGGCAAGGACCGCGCAGGCACATGGATCAGGAGCCGCCTCGACAAGGAGTTGTCCGACCTCGAGGCGAGTGAATTCGACCTGCCAAGCGACCGCTCGACCATCGTCATTGAGGCCGGCGGCGAGAACTTCATCGTCAGCGGCGTCGCCTGCAGCGAGGCGTTCGATCCGATCGCGCAAACCGCACTCGCGCGCCGGATTGCGTTTGACGACATCGTTGTCTGCCAAGGAAACCTGCGGGGCGCCGCGATAGATGCCTGCCTGCGGGCAGCACAGGAAAATGGCGCGCGCACTGTCCTGAACGTCAGCCCTATCGATGCGGCGGCTCTGCCTGATTTCGGTATGGCAGAGGTTTTGGTGGTGAATCAATCCGAGGCGAAAGCGCTGACCGGCCAGGATGATATGGCAGCCGCAGCCGGCGCGCTGGCGGCCAAAGGCGCCGGGACAGTCGTGATCACACTTGGCGCTGAAGGTTGTCTCGTCCTTGGCCCTGACCAGGGGGGATCGCTTCGTTTGCCGGCGCCACGCGTCGAGGCGCTCGACACCAGCGGCGCCGGCGATGTGTTTTGCGGCTGTCTGGCCGGCGGGCTTGCCAAGGGAATGTCGGTTACTTCAGCGCTGAAGTTCGGGCTCGCCGCCGCGGCAATTGCGGTGACTCGCCCGGGCACACTGATATCCTGTCCTTCCGCGTCTGAAATGGCGGCGCTCATCAATCAAACGGAGCTCTCATGACCCAACTCGGTCAATCAGGCGGCGACGCGCTCGTAGAACTTTTCGGCCGCACCAAGGTGGTGATCGGCGTCGTTCATCTTGCGCCGCTTCCTGGCGCGCCGCGCTATGACGGCGAGGCTGTCGAGGCGATCTATCAGAGGGGGCTTGATGATGCCAGATCCTATCTCGACGGCGGATGCGACGGCGTGATCGTCGAGAACCATGGCGATATCCCCTTTGCCAAACCTGACGATATCGGACCGGAGACAGCGGCCTATATGGCTGTTATTTCCGACCGTATTCGCCGCGAACTCGGCAAGCCGGTCGGCATCAATGTGCTCGCTAACGCCGCGATCCCTGCCCTTGCGATCGCCAGTGCCGCTGGCGCGGGCTTTATCCGCGTCAATCAATGGGCGAATGCCTATGTCGCCAACGAGGGTTTTGTCGAGGGGGAGTCGGGTCGCGCAGCACGCTACCGCGCCAGGCTGCGCGCCAACGGCATCCGCGTTTTCGCCGATGCTCATGTCAAGCATGGCGCGCATGCGATCGTTGCCGACCGCCCGGTTGAGGAACTGGTAAAGGATCTGGTTTTCTTCGACGCCGACGCCATCATTGCGACCGGTCAGCGCACCGGGGACGCTGCGGATCTGAGCTACATCGGCATGATCAAAGAGGCTGCCGGCCTACCGACGCTGGTCGGCAGCGGCGTGACGCCCGACAATGCAAACGATATTCTTGGCATCGTCGATGGCGTCATCATCGCCAGCGCACTGAAGCACGACGGCGTCTGGTGGAACAAGGTCGACCCCGCCCGAGTAAAGACCTTCATGGCCGGGCTGAGGCGATGAGAAGCGGCGATTGGAGCGAAGTCGCGCCCCTCAGGCCGCAAACGCGGAGACCCGCAGGCGACGACCCGCAGGCCGCAGTCACGTTGTCGTTGATCCCGCAGCCCATTCGGACCGGTACCAGTCGACAAATTTCTTCAGCCCATCTTCGATCGAAACGCTCGGCTTGAAGCCGAAATCGCGCTCCAGCGCCGTCATGTCGGCATAGGTCCGCTCGACGTCGCTGCTCTGCATCGGCTCGCTGTGGCGGATCGCCTTTACACCCAGCAGTCTTTCCAGAGTGTCGATGAAATCGCCCAGCCGCACCGGCCGGTTGTTGCCGACATTGTAGAGCCTGCTCGGCGGAACTTCAGCCGGTGGCGGCTTGTCGAGCACGGCAACGACTGCCCTCACCACATCGTCGACATAAGTGAAATCCCGCCACATCTCGCCATTGTTGAACACCCGGATCGGCTTGCCTTCGAGCATCGCCTTGGTGAATATCCAATAGGCCATGTCGGGCCGGCCCCAGGGACCGTAGACGGTGAAAAATCGCAAGCCGGTCTGCGGCACCCCGAAGAGATGAGCGTAGGTATGGCTCATCAATTCATCTGACTTCTTGGTGGCGGCGTAGAGCGAGACGGGCCTGTCGACCTGATCGGTCTCGCTGAACGGAACCTTGCGGTTGCCGCCATAGACCGAACTCGACGAGGCATAGACCAGGTGCTCGAATGCGGGCTGCGCGCGACAGAATTCGAGCATCTCGAGATGGCCGACAACATTGGAACGGACATAGAGCCTCGGATTGTCGAGTGAATGGCGCACGCCCGCCTGCGCGGCGAGGTGGACAATCCTGGTTATGCCTTGCCCTGCCAAAGCGTTAGCGAGCGCCCCCTCTTTGGCGATCTCGATCTGATGAAATGAAAAGTCCTTGTGGGGCTGAAGGCGGGCGAGACGCCCCTTTTTAAGCGCCAGGTCGTAATAGTCGTTCATATTGTCGACGCCGACGACCGCTTCTCCCCTGCTCAGGAGATGATGGCAAACATGGCTGCCGATGAACCCCGCGGCTCCGGTGACAAGTACAGGCAACAAGGTTCTCCATGCATATGCTGGCAGATCACCGCGAAATCGAGATCGATTTCGGAAAGGATCATGCATCCGAATGAACGGAACCGACCTGGTCCAATTCGTGCTATAGCCGAAAGCCCCAACAGGCGCTACCGACAAGCCTTACTGTCGAAGCTTCAGCTCGCCTCGCGCAAGGCCTCGGCCGCCTGCAGGTCGACCGACACGAGCTGGCTCACGCCCTGCTCGGCCATGGTGACCCCGAACAGCCGGTTCATGCGGGCCATGGTGATCGGGTTGTGCGTGATGATGACGAAGCGGGTCTCGGTGGTGGCGGCCATTTCATCCATCAGATTGCAGAAACGCTCGACATTGTGATCATCGAGCGGTGCGTCGACCTCATCGAGCACGCAGATCGGCGCGGGATTGGTCAGGAACACGGCGAAGATCAGCGACATCGCCGTCAGGGCCTGCTCGCCGCCGGAAAGCAGCGTCATCGTCTGCGGCTTCTTGCCGGGCGGCCGCGCAAGGATTTCGAGACCGGCCTCGAGCGGATCGTCGGACTCGATCAGTTGCAGTTCCGCCGTGCCGCCGCCGAACAGATGCGAAAACAGCCGCTGGAAATGACCATTGACCACGTCGAAGGCAGCCAGAAGCCGTTCGCGGCCTTCGCGGTTCAGGCTCTGGATCGCCTGCCGCAGCTTGCGGATCGCCTCGATGATATCCTCGCGTTCGGAAACGATCGTCTCCAGCCGATCGGACAGTTCCTTCTGCTCTTCCTCGGCGCGCAGATTGACGGCGCCCAGCCGTTCGCGCTCGATCTTCAGCCGGTCGAGCTGACGCTCGATCTCGGCCATCTCCGGCATCGGGCTGTCGGCCTCCAGGCCGGTGTGGCGGATGACCAGATGCGGCGGCGTGTTCAGCGTCTCCTGGATGCGCGCCTCGACCTCGAGCCGCCTTTCATCGGCGGCGGTCAGCCGCTCTTCGGCGCGGACGCGGCTTTCGCGTGCCTCGGCCAGCGACTGGATTGCTGATGTCGCGGCCTTGTCCAGTTCGGACTGCCGGTTCTCCGCCTCCTGCAAACGATCGCCAGCTGTCTTGCGCAGGCTTTCGGCTTCGGCAAGCTGCGACAGCAAAGCGCGCCGCTTGGCGTCGATCTCGTCGGGTGCGTCGGCCAGCCTCTCGCGTTCGGCCTCGGCTTCGGCCTTACGTTCGCCGAGCGCTGCGATCTGCGTCGAGGCGTTTTCGGCGCGCTCCAGCCAGTTGCGGCGTTCCGCGCCGATGGCGTCGAGGCGGCGCGTTCGCGCCTCGGCTTCCCGCCTCAAGCCTTCATGGACGGCGCGGGCATCGGCAAGGGTGGCGCGGTCGCGAGCGACGTTGGCGGCCGACTGTTCGAGCTGCAACTGCAGATCACCGAGATCGGGAGCGCTTTGCAGCAGCATCTCCGCCTCGATGAAAGCCGCGGCCGTCTCTTCATGGCTGTCGACGATGCGCGCGCGGGCCTCGTCAAGTGCGGCGCGTCGGCTCGACAGCTCGCCGCCGGCCTTCTCGGCCTCCGCCAGCACGTTGCGGGCGGCGTCCAACCCATGCTGGGCATCACGCCCGGCTTGACGAGCGTTGCGCTCGGCCTCGCTCGCCTGGGCAAGCGCCTGCTCGGCATGTGCAAGGGCTTCTTCGGCCTGGCGTAGGATGCGGGTCGCGTGGACCGCCTCGGCATCGAGCTCGGCCAGCCGGTTTTTCTGCGCCAGCCGCTGCGCTGCCGCGGTTGGCGCGTCGGCGCTGGCGGTGAGTCCGTCCCAGCGCCACAGCGCCCCTTCGCGGCTGACCAGCCGTTGCCCGGGCGCAAGCAGCGCCTGCAGCCGCTTTCCGTCGCCGGCCTCGACGATGCCGATCTGCGCCA
Source organism: Mesorhizobium sp. WSM4807 (assembly GCF_055811615.1). Taxonomy (NCBI): domain Bacteria; kingdom Pseudomonadati; phylum Pseudomonadota; class Alphaproteobacteria; order Hyphomicrobiales; family Phyllobacteriaceae; genus Mesorhizobium; species Mesorhizobium sp. WSM4807. The sequence continues at coordinate 126,540 of NZ_JBVVQY010000002.1, read as the reverse complement.
ATCGGCGGGCCAATTGCGCCGGCGCGCGGACCACACTGGCAAGGCTATTGATGCCTTCGGGCAGAGCGGCGTCGCCGGGCTGAACCTCGCTTTGGCCCCAATGCACCGGCGCGCTGCGGTCGAGCGGCACGTCGAGATCCTCGCCAAGAGCCGCGCCCAGCGCCGTCTCATAGCCGCGCTCGACGCTGATCTGCTCCAGGACGGAGGGGAAGAGGTCGCCACTCGCGGCATTCAGGATCTTGGCCAGCGTGCGGGCCTCGGTTTCGATCCGCGCCAGCTCGGCCTTTGCATCCTGAACCGGTGGGCGGGCGGCACTTTCCGCCGTGCGCGCCTCGGCGACAGCCTGTTCGGCGGCGATCGCCGCGGCTTCGGTCTCCTCGAGCAGCGCCATGGCCTGTTCGACCAGAAGCTGCTTCTCGGCGGGATCGGGCAGGCCGGCGACCCTGGAGGCAATATCGGACAATTCCCGGTCGACATCGGCCAGCTGGCGGGCGAAACGGTCGCGGCGCTCAGCGGTGTCGCGCAGCGTTCGTTCGATCTGGTTGCGGGAGGCGGCGACCTCCGCCCGTTCGGCGGTCTGCCCGGCGAGTTTGGCTTCACTGGCGGCAAGCGTCGACGCCGCCTGTTCGACCGCCGCGCGGGTGCTGGCCTCGCGCTCGGCGGCGCCGGCGTTCTCGGTATTGAGCGCGGCTTCTTCGGCGGCGAGGCGTTCAAGAATATCCGCATTGTCGCGGACCATCCGCTCCTCGCGGACGATGTCGCCGTCGAGCTGCTGGAGCCGGCGGTCGAGTTCCAATTGGCGGGCGCGGATGCGGCCCGCTTCTTCCTCGATCTGCGTCTTGGCGATCGACAGGCGCTGGAAGGCGGCAGCGGCGGCGGCTTCCGCGTCACGCAGCTCCGGCAACCGGTGGGCGCCGATCGCTTGCTCCCTGGCGGCAGCCATCTGGGCGGCGGCGCGATCGCCGACAAGTGCCGTGGCAATCGCCAGCGCCGAGCGCGCCTCGCCTTCCTGTGTCTTGGCCAGCGTCCAGCGCAGATGCAGCAGCGTCGCTTCAGCCTTGCGGATATCGGCCGACAGGTTCTTGAAGCGCGAGGCCTGACGGGCCTGGCGCTTCAGGCTTTCGATCTGGCTTTCCAGCTCGCCGACGACATCGTCCAGCCGTTCCAGATTTTGTTCTGCCGCCTTCAGACGCAGTTCAGCCTCGTGGCGGCGTGTGTGCAGACCCGAAATTCCGGCCGCCTCTTCCAGCAGGGCACGGCGCGCCTGCGGCTTGGCCTGGATCAGCTCGCCGATGCGGCCCTGTCCGACCATCGAGGGCGAGCGCGCGCCGGTGGATTGGTCTGCGAAAAGCAGCTGTACGTCCTTGGCGCGGGCTTCCTTGCCGTTGATGCGGTAGAGCGAACCCGCCTCGCGCTCGATGCGGCGCGAAACCTGCAGTTCGTCCGCGTCGTTGAAGGCCGAGGGCGCGCTACGGTCGCTGTTGTCGAGGAAAAGCGTGACTTCAGCGGTGTTGCGGGCCGGACGCGTTCCAGAACCCGAAAAGATGACGTCGTCCATGCCGGACGCGCGCATGTTCTTGTACGAGCTTTCGCCCATCACCCAGCGCAGCGCCTCGACAAGGTTCGACTTGCCGCAGCCGTTCGGCCCGACGATGCCGGTCAGGCCGCGTTCGATGACGAACTCACCGGGTTCGACGAAGGACTTGAAACCGAGCAGGCGGAGGCGCGAAAACTTCATTCGCGCCGCCCCATAAGCGGGGTCGGCAAAAGTGTTCCGCGGTTTTGCGACAAGAACCCGCGGCACAGCAAAAAGTCGCGCACGCCGAGGCGCAGCCGCTTCGGCGTTGCCGAAACGTCAGAGCAGAGGGTCGATAATGGCCGAGATTTCCTCAATCGACAGCGCCCCCTTGTAGGTTTTTCCGTTGATAAAGAAGGTCGGCGTCGAGTCGACCTTGAATTCATCGGCGCCGCGCTTCTGGACCGATCTCACATCGTCCAGAAGTTTCTGGTCCGTCAAGCAGGCCTCGAAGGACTCCTGTGTAAAACCGGCCATCTTGGAGATTTGCAGCAGGGCGTCCTTGGTATTGGCGACACCTGCCCAGTTCGCCTGCTGCCTGAACAGAACGTCCACCATCGGGAAATAATTGTCTTTGGAGCAGCGCGCCAGCATGAAACCAGCCTCGGCGCTCGGGTCGAACGGAAATTCGCGCAGGATAAGGCGGGCCTTGCCGGTATCGATATATTTCGTCTTCAGCTCCGGGAGGGTGGTTTCGTGGAAATGCGCGCAGTGCGGGCAGGTCATCGAGGCATATTCGACGATGGTGACCTTCGCGTCGTCCTTGCCCAATTGCTCGTCGGGCAGTGCACCGGGTTTCAGCAAGGCCGCCATGTCCACCGTGCCCTGGGCCTCAGGCGCCTTGGCCGCGGCCGGAGTGGCCGGCTTCATCGGATCGGCGGGGGCCGCAGGTTTCACATCCTCCGCCACGGCTTTCTCCCCCGAGTCGCTGCAGGCGGCGAGCAGAGCCACCGCCGGAATGGCGGCCAGCGACGACAGGAGGTTTCTGCGGGACAAAAGACGGGTCATACGAATCACCTGACAATGGTTGGATTTTGCAATGCAAAGGCTAGAAAAGGCGAGAGTTGGCGCGAATTAAGGCATCGCCGTCCCCATTCCAATCGCCAAATCTTGTGTACGCGATCACGAAAGCGCGAGATTATACTTTCTTTTGACCGAGAATGGTGGCGCCGAGCCGCTCCAGCGAAGCGCGCAGCCCGTCATCCTCGATCATTCCGACAGTGCCTGACAACTTCACCTTCTCGGCCGCGGTCAGCGGCCGAAAGCTTGGTTTAGGCCGCCCTTTGTCCGCCGTCACCGGCTTTTGCACGATTCTGATCCGGCCGATAGCGTTGAAGCCAAGGAAGGCATTGACCCTGTTGATGATCTCGCCGGTCTCGTGCTGCAGATGGAGGGCGGCCACCCCTTCGCAGGCGATGACCAGCACCGCCGGCTCGAACGGATCATCTTCATGCATGCGGCGCGGCCACTGGATCTTTTCAGGGCGCGAACGGCTGGCAAGCCGCGGCCCGGCAATCTCCTCCCACGACTGGACGAGCCCGATCGACATGCCGGCCCGCTTGCGCAACACCGGATCGAGAATCTGGGTTGCGAGATCACTCACCGGAACGGGATTGCCGAAGGGCCTTTTCCCTGCCATGTGCGTTCTCCAGTCACGACCTTCACCACGCATCGGTAGGCCAGTCCTCGATCAATGGCACTGCACGACCAGACCCGCAAGACCGCATCCAGAGTTGGCGGCAAAGCCGCATCTGAGGATAGCAGCAAAGCTGCATCTGGGGACAGCGGCAGAGCCGCGTCTGGAGATAGCAGCACAGCTGCATCCGGAGATAGCGGCAGGGCCGCATCTGGAGACAGCGACCACATCGCGTCCCGCCTGCTTGGCTGGTACGACGCGCATCACCGCGACTTGCCGTGGCGCATTGCGCCGCGCGATTTGGCACGCGGCATACGGCCCGATCCCTACCGCGTCTGGCTTTCCGAAGTCATGCTGCAGCAGACTACGGTCGAAGCGGTAAAATCCTATTTCCGGGCCTTTGTCGAGAAATGGCCTGATGTCGAGGCGTTGGCCGCCTCACCGACCGAAGATGTGATGAAGGCCTGGGCCGGGCTCGGCTATTATTCCCGCGCGCGCAATCTCAAGGCCTGCGCCGATTTCGTCGCACGGCAAGGTGGCAGGTTTCCGGATACGCAAGCTGGCTTGAGAGAACTTCCCGGCATCGGCGCCTACACGGCGGCTGCGATCGCGGCGATCGCCTTCGACCAGCCCGCCGCGGTCGTCGACGGCAACGTCGAGCGAGTCGTTTCTCGGCTGTTTTCGATCGTCACGCCGCTGAGCGAAGCCAAGGGGGACATACGCACCTATGTCGAGCGCATGGTGCCGGCGACCAGACCTGGCGATTTCGCCCAGGCAATGATGGATCTCGGCGCGACGATCTGCACGCCACGGCGGCCGCATTGCATGCTGTGCCCGCTGCGGGAGGATTGCAGCGCCACTGTTTCAAGCGATCCCGAGCGCTTCCCTGTCCGCCTGCCGAAGGGTGAGAAACCATTGCGGCGCGGGGCTGCCTTCGTTGCCGTACGTGATGACGGCGCCGTTCTTTTGCGCAAGCGTGCGGATAAAGGCCTGCTCGGCGGCATGACCGAAGTACCGACGACCGGCTGGACCGCGCGGATCGACGGCGCCACCACGGACGCGGCGGCGCCCTTCCCCGGCAACTGGAGGCCAGCCGGCCGGATTGGCCATGTCTTCACCCATTTCGCGCTCGAACTCGACGTCTTCAAAACGATGACCGATGGCGCCGCCCCTGCGGGGCATTTCTGGTCGCTGGCCCATGAAATTTCCGGCGAAGCGCTGCCCACTGTCATGAAAAAGGTAATCGAAGCGGCGATACCGGGCGCGACGAAGAAGCAGCGCGCACATTGAATCGCCCACATCGCCTCACATTGAATTGCATTGACGAGGACAAGAATGACCGTAATCCGCCATATCGTTTTCGACATCGGCAGAGTGCTGATTCACTACGACCCGAATTTGCCCTTCAGCCGATTGATCCCCGACGCCGAAGAGCGGAAATGGTTCTTCGACAATGTCTGCACGCATGACTGGAACATCGAGCAGGACCGCGGCCGGACCTGGGAAGAGGCCGAGGCGCTGCTGATCGCCGAACACCCGGACCACGCCGAAAACATCCGCAACTTCCGCCGCCTCTGGCACGAGATGGTGCCGCACGCCTATGACGACAGCGTCCAGATCATGGACAAGCTGATCGAGACCGGCCACGACGTCACCATGCTGACCAATTTCGCCGCCGACACACTTGCTGAAGCCCGGCAGCGTTTCGACTTTCTCAACCGACCGCGCGGTGTGACCATTTCGGGCGAGATCGGCATGATCAAGCCTGATCGCGGCATTTACGACCATCACGTCGCCGCGTTCGGCCTCGAGCCCGCGGCCACGCTGTTCATCGACGACAGCCAGAAGAATGTCGACGGCGCCAAGGCGGCCGGCTGGCAGTCGGTGCTGTTCACTGACGCAAAGACGCTCGAGGCTGACCTTAAGCGTTACGACATCGCGTTCTGACCGATACGGTTATGGGCAGGATTGTCTTAACCTACGACCCGTACTGGCCGATGCTCGATATTGATATCGTGCAGGGTAACTTTCGTGGCCATGGCGTCGTATATTTCACAATCAACGAAGTAAGCGAATTCATGACCTCGCTGAAAGCATACCCCCTTGAGCGAGCGATGCTTTCGCTGAAGTCGCCAGGCCTGTTAAACATCTCTGTTTTCCCAACGGATGGCGTTGGTCATCTGGCAGTTCGAATCGAGGTCGCTGAAGACGCCGACGCAGTCGAATTTGCGCGTATTCAGCTTCGCACCGACTATTCGGGACTGTCCCGTTTTCACAATCAGCTCACCTTGATGGCCGAAGGCGATTTGAACGAAATTGTTCTGGAAGAAAAGGGCTGACTGTTATCAGGCCCCTGCCCGCTCCATGCCGAGGCGGGCGATGCGGCGAAGCTCGTCGATCGGGGTCAGGCCGCCGCTGCGCTCATAGTGCCAGAAGGTCCAGCCGTTGCAGGCATCCAGCCCCTGCACTTCCGCGCCAATCTTGTGGATCGATCCGGCGCTGTCGCCAACCGCCACAGTGCCGTCGGCGCGCACCCTGGCCGCCCAGCGCTTCTTGGCGTCGTAGAGCGTGGCGCCCGGCAGCATCAGCCCGGTGTCGATGAGGCTGACGAAAGCAACGCGCGGCTCGGCGCGCTTGCCGGTAAGCACGGTAAGAGCAGCGCCGTCCAGCGGCCGAACTGCATCGATGCGCTGGTTGGCGGCGTCGATATAGGCCTGCTCGCGCTCGATGCCGACGAAATGGCGGCCGAGGCGCTTGGCCACGGCGCCGGTGGTACCGGAGCCGAAGAAGGGATCGAGCACGATATCTCCGGGCTTGGTCGAGGCCATCATGATGCGGGCGAGCAGCGCTTCGGGCTTCTGCGTCGGATGCAGCTTGTCACCATTTTCGTTCTTCAGGCGCTCGCTGCCGGTGCAGATCGGAAACAGCCAGTCGGAACGCATCTGGATGTCGTCGTTCGACGCCTTCAGCGCCTCGTAGTTGAAGGTGTAGCCCTTGCCCTTCTGGTCGCGCGAGGCCCAGATCATCGTCTCATGGGCATTCTGGAAGCGGCGGCCGCGGAAATTCGGCATCGGATTGGTCTTGCGCCAGACGACATCGTTGAGGATCCAGAACCCCAGATCCTGCATCTTGGCGCCGACCCTGAAAATGTTGTGGTAGGAGCCGATGACCCAGATGGTGCCGTTGGGCTTCAGCACGCGGCGCGCCGCCAGCAGCCAGGCCCGCGTGAAGGCGTCGTAGACCTCAAAACTCGCGAACTGGTCCCAGTCGTCGTCGACGGCATCGACCTTGGACTGGTCGGGCCGGTGCAGATCGCCGTCGAGCTGCAGATTGTAGGGCGGATCGGCAAAGATCACGTCGATGGATTTTTCCGGCAGCCGGTCGAGCGCGGCGACACAATCGCCCTTCAGGATCGTATCCAGCCATTCAGATTGCTGGGGAGCGTGGGAAAGCTCGTCGAGAAGACGCACGGCAGACATTGTTACACCCAAAGCACGCGTTACTGTTTACTCCCTGTTATGGTTACCGATCAGCGTAAATTTTCGGTGAAGGCCTGGGGTGCGGACTCCGGGTAATTTGCGAAGATCGGCCTGTTGGTGTATGCCGCGCCGCCAGAACCGTCCCAGCCGCCTCCCTCCCGCTTTCCGGATCGCTATGCCCCAGCCAGACCTTGTCATCTTCGATTGCGACGGCGTGCTCGTCGATTCCGAAATCATCGCCGCGCGCATCGAAGCCGAGCTTTTGACGTCGGCCGGTTACGAGATATCGGCCGAGGAGCTTTCCGAAACCTATGCCGGGCTGACCTTCAAGGACATCATGATGCGGGTCGAGGAAAAATCCCGCGTCCCGTTCCAGGCCTCGCTGATCGATCGTGCCGAAGACCTGGTCGACCGCCGGCTGCGCAGCGACGTGCGCGCCGTCGACGGGGTGCACGAGGCGGTCGCCGCGGTAACCACGCCGCGCTGCGTCTGCTCGAATTCGCGCTCCGAGCGGATCGAATTCATGCTGGAGAAGGTGCATCTGCTGCCGTTTTTCAACGGCCGGATTTTTTCCTCGCTGGAAACACCAAGCGGAAAATCCAAGCCGGCGCCAGACGTGTTTCTCTTTGCCGCGGCAAAGCTCCAGGCCGATCCGGCGAACACCTTCGTCATCGAGGATTCCGTGCACGGCGTGACCGGCGCCAGGACAGCCGGCATGCGTGTGATCGGCTTCACCGGAGCGGCGCACAGCTATCCCGGGCATGCCGACGCGCTGACCGAGGCCGGCGCCGAAACGGTCATCCGCCGCTGGGCGGAACTGAAAAGCGTGATCGCCGCCCTGTCGGAGTGGTCGGCGGATGCGTGATGCATGCGTCCAAATGGACGCGCAGCTCCAAAGCCGCGGCTATTCGGCCGCGGCAACCTTCTTGTCGGTCTTCTTCAGCGGGCCTTCGTCATAGCCGGCGAACGCCTGATAATCCTTCGCGGTCGGCTCGGGAACGACAACGTTCGAATCGGTGAAGACGAACTGGGTGGCACTCGTGGGATTGGTTACCTGGACCTGATGTTGGTGAAGCTGCGAGTAAAGGACCTCGGTGCCGTGCATCACAGCGATACGGATCGGCATGGTGATGGTGCCCGGGCTGAACATCGGTCCCGGAACGACCTTGCCGGCCACGGCGATCTTCATCGTCAGAGAGCCGTTGGCACGGTTGCAGTCGCGGGTCACATCGGTGATCGAAGCCTGGTAGATGATCTTCGCGGAATCGTCCTGCTGATCGCTGCTCCCGTCAAGCGCAGCAGCTTCGGCGTCCTGAGCGGCCGCTTTTTTCTTAGGCTTTTGGTTGCCTTTGGCATAGGTGTTGAAGAAGGCGGTGCCGTCGCGCAGCGTCACTTTCGGACAATAGGCCAGCAACTGGCTGGCAAGAACCTTGGGGTCCGGCGGGGGTGGCGGTGTCGTGTCCTTCTTTCCGAAGCCCAGCATGCTACTGCCGCCTGATTGGCAGCCGGCGGCGGTAAGCATAAAGCCGGTGAGGGCCAGACCCGCGACAAAACGACCGTTGGATGAATGAAACGCCATGAACTGCACTTCCCTCTCGCAAAGCGGGTGACGTATATCAACCGCGCGGCAAAAATGCGACTGAGCAAGTTCGGAAATTAACCACTTTGCCGCGGACGGACCGCCCGGCAGCCATGGAACATGACGATGCAATATGTGAGTACTCGCGGGGAAGCGCCCGTGCTTGGATTTTCCGACGCGGTGCTCGCGGGCTTGGCGCGCGATGGCGGTCTTTATGTGCCTGATATCTGGCCGCAGTTTTCAGCCGCAGAGATCCGCGCGATGCGCGGCCTTGCCTATCCCGACCTCGCCATCCGCGTGCTGTCGCCGTTTCTCGGCGGCGAGATCGCGATGCCGGTGTTCGAACGCCTGGTGCGCGAAGCTTATGCGACGTTCCGTCACGAGGCGGTTTGCCCGCTGGTGCAGACCGGCTCGAACATGTTCGTTCTGGAACTCTTCCATGGCCCCACACTTGCCTTCAAGGACGTGGCCATGCAGCTTCTCGCCCGGCTGATGGACCATGTGCTTGCCGAACGCGGCCAGCGCGCCACCATTGTCGGCGCCACGTCCGGCGATACCGGCGGGGCCGCCATCGATGCCTTCGCCGGGCGCAATCGAACCGACATCTTCGTCCTTTTCCCGCACGGCCGGGTCTCGCCGGTGCAGCAGCGGCAAATGACGACGTCCATCGCCGCAAATGTCCATGCACTGGCGGTCGAAGGCAATTTCGATGACTGCCAGGGGCTGGTGAAGGACATGTTCAACGATCACGGTTTTCGCGACCGGGTGTCGCTGTCCGGGGTCAATTCGATCAACTGGGCCCGCATCATGGCCCAGATCGTCTATTATTTCTCGTCGGCGCTGTCGCTCGGCGCGCCCGACCGGCCGGTTTCCTTCACGGTGCCGACCGGCAATTTCGGCGACATCTTCGCCGGCTACGCCGCCAAGAAGATGGGGCTGCCGATCGAGCGGCTGGTCATCGCGACCAACGACAACGACATTCTGGCGCGCACGCTGTCGAGCGGCGAATACCGCACGAAAGGCGTCTTTTCGACCACGTCGCCGTCGATGGACATCCAGGTTTCTTCGAATTTCGAGCGCTTGCTGTTCGAGGCGGCCGGCCGCGACGCCTCGACCGTGCGGCGCTACATGAACGGCCTCAAGCAGTCCGGAGCCTTCACCGTCGAAGCCGGCGAGATCGCCAGGATTCGCTCCGAATTCGATGCCGACCGTTCGACCATGGACGAAGTCGCCGCTACGATCCGCTCGACGCTCGCAGCCAGCGAGTATCTGCTCGACCCGCACACGGCCGCGGCCATGCATATTGCGGCTGCGAAGGCCACCAGTGCCGTTCCGATGGTCGTGCTGGGCACCGCCCATCCGGCAAAGTTCCCGGCCGCCGTCGAAGCCGCCAGCGGCGTGTCGCCTGCCCTGCCCGCATGGCTAGGCGGGTTGATGACATCAGAGGAAAAATACACGGTACTTCCATCCGACCTGAAAATGGTGGAAGATTATGTTAGCCGCCACACGCGGGCGGCAAGTTAGGGAGTATTTGCTATATGGGTGTTGAGGTAAGCCGTCTGTCGAACGGCCTGACAGTCGCCACCGAAACCCTTCCAAGCCTCGAATCCGTCGCTCTTGGTGCCTGGGTCAAATCAGGCGCCCGCAACGAGCGTAGCGAAGAGCACGGAATGGCCCACTTGCTTGAACATATGGCGTTCAAGGGAACCAGAAGGCGCAGCGCCTTCGAGATCGCCTCGGAAATCGAGGATGTCGGCGGCGAGATCAATGCCGCCACCAGTGTCGAGACTACCTCCTATTATGCCAGGGTGCTGAGCGACGACGTGCCCCTGGCCGTCGATATCCTCTCCGACATCCTGCAGGAATCCGAGTTCGACCCGCAGGAACTGGAGCGCGAGCAGCATGTGATCCTGCAGGAGATCGGCGCCGCGCACGATACGCCCGACGACATCGTCTTCGACCGCTTCACCGAGACGGCTTTCCGCCACCAGACGATCGGCCGCTCCATCCTCGGCACGCCGGAAACCGTCAAATCCTTCACCTCGAAGCAATTGCACAAATTCATCGAACGGCAATATGGCGCCGAGCGCATGGTGGTCGTCGCCGCCGGCGACATCAAGCACGACAATTTCGTGCGCGAGGTCCAGAAGCATCTCGGCGGTTTCCGTAGCAAGTCCGACAACACGATGCCGCAGTTTGCGCAATATGTCGGCGGCGATTTCCGCGAGGACCGCGACCTGATGGACGCGCAGATCGTGCTGGGGTTCGAGGGCCGCGCCTATCATGTACGCGACTTCTACGCCTCGCAGGTCCTGTCGATGATCCTTGGCGGCGGCATGTCGTCGCGTCTTTTCCAGGAGGTCCGCGAAAAGCGCGGGCTGTGCTATTCGGTCTATGCCTTCCACTGGGGCTTTTCCGACACCGGCATATTCGGTGTCCACGCCGCGACCGGGCAGAGCGACATCGCCGAACTAGTGCCGGTGGTTATCGACGAGTTGCAGAAGGCCGGCGAGAGCATCCTGCAGGAGGAACTCGACCGGGCACGCGCCCAGTACCGCGCAGGCCTGATCATGTCTGCCGAGAGCCCGGCCAGCCGTGCCTCGCAGATCGCCCGGCAAATGCTTCTGTTCGGCCGGCCGATCGCCAAGGAAGAGCTGATGGAACGGCTGTCGGCGCTGACGGTCGAGCGGCTGACGGACCTGTCGTCACGGCTGTTTTCGACCAAGCCGACGCTGACTGCCGTCGGACCGGTGGGTACGCTCGCTCCCTATGAGGCGGTCCTCGAATCGCTATCGGGCACGCAGACCACGGCCCGAAAGCTCGCCGGCTAAGTCCATCAAAGCGTCATGTTCGCGCTCCCTTTCTTTCGCCGTGACCTGCCGGCACTGAAGGGTGACCGGGTCACGCTGCGCGTGCCGCTGACCAATGACTATCGTGAATGGTCGGTGCTGCGCGGGGAAAGCCGCGCCTTCCTGGAGCCGTGGGAGCCGCGGTGGAACCCCGACGAGCTCGACCGCACGGCCTGGCGGCATCGCCTCAGCCGCTATCGCGAAGACTATGCGCAGGGAACGGCCATAGCCTTCTTCATCTTCGAGAAAGGCAACGGCAAGCTTGTCGGTGGAATCACCCTCGGCAACATCCGCCACGGCGTCGCACAAAGCGGTCATATCGGCTACTGGATCGGCGAGCGCTACAGCGGCCGTGGCCTGATGACCGACGCGGTCAAGGTGGTGACGCGCTTCGCCTTCGATACGCTGAGGTTGCACCGGATCGAAGCTGCTTGTATTCCCGACAACGCCCGGTCGATCCGCGTGCTTGAAAAAGCCGGATTCCGGCGCGAAGGACTTCTGCGATCCTATCTCAGGATCAACGGCATCTGGCAGGACCACTACCTCTACGCCCGGATCGAAGACGATCCGCCGGGCGCGGGAACGAAGGACTGATTTTTGACGAATTTCCTGCGAATCGGGTCGTTGTTCGCCTTTGTGCTGACGGCAATCGTCGTGCTCTGCGCGACGTCCTCGGCCTTCGCCGTCGAGCCGATCAAGATCGCCCGCGACGACGTGGCGCTCGATCTTTCGGGCGCCGTCGAAATCTACCGCGACCAGGGCGAGAACTTCCAGGTGTCGACCGCGCCGGGACCGGACGGCATCGTGCGGCGGATCGAGGTCGAGGCCAATGATGCGCGCTCGACCGGCGACTGGGCGGTGTTCGCACTTGCCAACACCACCGACCAGCAGCTCGACAGGCTGATCGTCGCACCGCATTTCCGGCTGGTGAATTCCGGCATCTTCTGGCCGGATCTCGGCTCGACCCGCATTGCCGCGATCACGCCCAGCGAGGGCTTCGCGCTTGACCGCCAGACCAGCCCCGACGCCGATGTGTTCCGGGTGACGCTGAACCCCGGAACGGTGATCACCTTCATTGCCGAACTTGCCTCGCCCAAACTGCCGCAGGTCTATCTATGGGATCCGGAATCCTACAAGGACTCGGTCAACTCTTACACGCTGTTTCGCGGTATCGTCATCGGCATCGCCGGCCTCCTGGCGCTGTTCCTGACCATCCTTTTCGTCGTCAAGGGGACCTCGATGTTCCCGGCAACCGCAGCACTCGCCTGGGCGGTGCTCGCCTATATCTGCATTGATTTCGGCTTTCTCAACAAGGTTTTGGAAATATCGCCCGGCAACGAGCAGATGTGGCGAGCCGGAACGGAGGTGGCGCTTGCGGCGACCTTCGTGGTGTTCCTGTTTGCCTATCTCAACCTCAACCGATGGCACGGCCATTTCAGCTACGGCGCGCTGGTTTGGATTCTGGGGCTGGTACTGATCGCAGGCGTTGCAATCGTCGATCCGGCGGTCGCCGCCGGCATCGCCAGGCTGTCCTTCGCCGCCACCGCGCTGACCGGCCTCGGCCTGATCATCTTCCTCGGCATACGCGGCTACGACCGTGCCATCATGCTGGTGCCCAGTTGGGTCATGGTCCTGTTGTGGCTATGCGGGTCGTGGATGGCGATCACCGGCATGCTCGACAACGACATCGCCCAGCCGGCATTGGGCGGCGGGCTGATCCTCATCATCCTGCTGATCGGCTTCACCGTCATGCAGCACGCCTTTGCCGGCGGCGCGCTGCATCAGGGCCTGTTCTCCGATCTCGAACGGCAGGCGCTGGCCGTCGCCGGATCGGGCGACACGGTTTGGGACTGGGACGTGATGCGCGACCGCGTCGTCACCAAGCCGGATGTCAGCATCCAGCTTGGCCTTGCGCCCGACAGCCTGGGCGGCGCCGCCCGCAACTGGCTGCCGGTGCTGCATGCCGATGATCGCGACACGTTCCGCACAACGCTCGACGTGGTGCTCGAACACCGGCGCGGCCGGGTGTCGCAGAATTTCCGCCTGCGCGGTGCCGACGGGCACTATCACTGGTTTTCGCTGCGCGCCCGGCCGGTGATCGGATCGGACGGCGAGGTCATCCGCTGCGTCGGCACCATGGTCGACGTGACGGAGCAGAAGAAGTCCGAGGAGAGGCTGCTGCACGATGCCGTGCACGACAATCTGACCGGCCTGCCGAACCGGGAATTGCTGATGAATCGGCTGGAGGCGATCATCTCGATTGCTCGCACGGAAGAGAAGGTGCGTCCGACCGTCTTCGTGATTGACATCGACCGGTTCAAGCAGGTCAACGACGGGCTCGGCATCTCGGCCGGCGATACCATCCTGCTCACCATTGCGCGCCGGCTGCACCGGCTGCTTAAGCCGAAGGATTCGCTGTCACGCTTTGCCGGCGACCAGTTCGCACTGATGCTGCTTTCCGAACAGGATCCGGCCCGCATCGCAGCCGTTGCCGACGCCATCAAGCATGCGATCAACAATCCGATCACCTTTGCCAAGCGCGAGATCGTGCTGACCGCCTCGATCGGGCTGGTCACCTGGACCTCGGCGCAGAGTTCGGCCGAGGATATGGTCAAGGACGCCGAGCTTGCCATGCACCAAGCCAAGCGTTTCGGCGGCGACAGGATCGAGCCGTTCCGCCCCGCCTTCCGGACCGTCGGCACCGACCGGCTGCAGTTCGAGTCCGACCTGCGCCGCGCCATCGAACGGCGCGAATTCACACTCGCTTACCAGCCCATCGTGCGCCTCGAAGACGGCAGCGTTGCCGGCTTCGAGGCGCTTTTGCGCTGGGACCATCCGCGCCGCGGCATGATCCCGCCGGGCGATTTCATCCCGGTCGCCGAGAGCTGCGGCCTGATCGTGCAGCTTGGCCTGTTCGCCATGCAACAGGCCGCCGAAGATCTGGCCGGATGGCAAAAGCAGATCGGCGACGCGCCGCTGTCGGTTTCGGTCAACCTGTCCAGCCGCCAGCTCATCCGCCGCGATCTGGTCAGCGACGTCCGCTCGGTGATCGCGCGGACCAATCTGAAGCCGCGCTGCTTCCGGCTCGAACTCACAGAATCGCTGGTGATGGACAATCCCGAGCAGACGGCCCATGTGCTGAACAAGCTGAAGAAGCTTGGTATCGGCCTGTCGCTCGACGATTTCGGCACCGGCTACTCATCGCTGGCCTATCTGACGCGCTTCCCCTTCGACACGATCAAGATCGACAAGAGCTTCGTCGACGACGCGACACCGAAACGCGCGGTGCTGCTCAAATCCATGGTCAACATGGCGCATGAACTCGGCCTTTCAGTCGTGGCGGAGGGCATTTCGGATGAAAGCGATGCGCTCGAACTGCGCCAGATGGGCTGCGAATATGTGCAGAGCTTCATGTTCGGCGCGCCGATGCCCGGCGATCAGGTGCTGAAGACGCTGAAGGAACAGTATCCGCTGACTCGGGCCTGATTTCGTGCAAGTCGTTGTCGCAATACCGCTGCACACTTTTGGGCGACTGGTGGTGGGAGCCTGACGCGTGATACCTGCCTTGGAATGGCATTGCTGAGCCAGAATCCTTCCGGTCGCGCAGTATCGAAAACTTTAATTTCCTACCCGCGGCGCGGCTCCATCAATGTTGGAAAGCCTGAATTAACGTCGACGATAGAGATAGTTCTCGGGAAGGCCGAGGCGACGGCACGACTGGACGGCCGGGGATGAAGGGAGGACGACGCTCTCGCAGATTGCAGCCGTCGTCTTCACAAAAGCACGCTCCCACGGCTTCAACGTCCAGCGGTCGCCGAGTGCCAAGCGCGTGCGAACCCAGCGGGGTAGGATCTCGACTGCCGCCTTCAGAAATGGCCGCTGAAGCGGTCGAGCCACTCCCGGCAAGGCGGGAACGTCTTCCATGATCTCCAGGAACTCCGAGACGATCGGCGACGGGACGAGTCTTTGCCGCATCACATCGAACAGCGCGTAAAGCTCGGCCTGCGACGTGGGCGCGCCGGCCGCACCATAGAGAAGCGCGACGGGCCGAGCCTCAGCAGACATCGCGTCCCGTTCGAAAAAATGCAGGCGATGCACATAGACGTGATACGCCTCCATGAAGCCAAATCCGGCCGTCGCTTGCACCCAATTCAGCAACTCCGGGTCGGTGGCGTGGTATGGCTCACCTTCGCTGGTTCGACCCGAAACGCGCCCATGCATCCTGACCACACCTTCAATCATGGCCTTAGCCTTGGTTCGAGGGCCATAGACCGTAACCAAGGCAGCGAGGCCGGTACGCTGTAATCGTCGGAGCGCCTGCGAGCGGAATGTGCTGTGTTGCCAAATGGCGTCGCGAACCCGCGGCTCTGCCAATTCGAGCAGCACCGCAGTAACCCCGCCGATGAACAGCGCAACAGGGTTCTTGAAAATACGCCAGGACACCGAGTTGGGCGCTAACAGCGCCGGCTCGCCTTCCGGGGTCGAGAAGTCCATCTGCGATCCGAGCCGCTGGCGCATGAACGACTGCGCAAGCGTATCCATGCGGCGCTCAAGCGGGCGGGGCAGAGCAATGATGCCCGAGTTGCCAAACATGGTGCGCCTCCGACTCCTGCGAACAGCAAGCGTTAGACCTGTGGGCTAGCGGATACAGCAAGAACGTCCTGGTCTTTCCGTCGTTCCAAATGATCAGCCTGGCGCGCTGCGCATGACCCGCAAGAACACCGGGCCCGGATGGTCATCACGAGCCCGGTCGTGCTGGCCTTATGGGGTAAGATCGAGCGCTGGTACGATCCTGTGATAGGGCAGCCCCGCATCGTCGTTTAGACGCTTCACGTCGGTATCGGAGGCAGCGTCAAACAGGCACATGCAGCGGCCGTCCTCCGGTGCGAAGGTCGAGCGCAGATAGCTGATGTCGGTGCCGTTGGAGGTCATCTCGGCGGCTTTGCTGATCGCCGCCTTCTGCGCACCTCCCAGAGCTTCCATGCTGATGCCCTTGAGGTCGCGTTCCACCATGTAGACAGTCATTTCCAGATCTCCTCCTGTGAACAGTGACCACAGGAGTTGAATGCAGCGGCGGCCGAAAGAGAACGACATTTTTTCTATCGATCGATAGCCGACAGTTATCGATGAAAGGATTACAATGTCGTTTCGTGGAACCGCCTCGGGAGGGCTCGCCATGGAGATGTTTCAGGTCCGCTACGTGCTTGCCGCCGCGAAGATGCTGAACTTCACCAAGGCCGCCACCGATTGCAATGTGTCTCAGCCGGCGCTCACCAAAGCGGTCAAGACGCTTGAGGATGAGCTTGGCGCGCCCTTGTTCCACCGCGAGGGAAAGCGCGTCCTCCTGAGTGAGTTCGGGCGCTCCATTCTGCCGCATCTTCAGCAGATCATGCAGGAGGCCCACGCAACCAGAACGCTTGCCGACAATTTCAGGCTGCTCAACCAGGTGCCGATCCGCCTCGGAGTCATGTCGACCATCGGCCATGTGAAACTCGCCCGGTTCCTAGCAAAGTTCCAGCGCGACTATCATGGCGTCGAGCTTGAAGTCAGCGAGGCGAGCGTTCAGGAACTGAAAAACAGGCTTGAG
Source organism: Mesorhizobium sp. WSM4807 (assembly GCF_055811615.1). Classification (NCBI taxonomy): domain Bacteria; kingdom Pseudomonadati; phylum Pseudomonadota; class Alphaproteobacteria; order Hyphomicrobiales; family Phyllobacteriaceae; genus Mesorhizobium; species Mesorhizobium sp. WSM4807. The sequence goes on along the minus strand of NZ_JBVVQY010000002.1, from coordinate 109,834 downwards.
CAAGGCGATCTCGATCTTGCCGTTCTCAATCCGCTGGAGGGATTGGGAGCGGCGTTCCGCGTCCATGATCTCTACAGTGAGCGTTATGTCGTCGTATTCGCGCCGGATCACCGGCTTGCGAGCCTCAATGCAATCAAGTTGGTCGATCTCTCTCAAGAACCCTATGTCGATCGTCTGTCCTGCGAAATGCGGGACCTGGTAATGGGTGTGTGCCGGGAAAGAAACGTCAGCCTTTATGCCCGCTTTCGTTCCGAGCGCGAGGATTGGATCCAATCAATGGTGCTGGCGCGGATCGGCTTCGCCTTCATGCCTGAATATTCGGTGACATCGCCTGAACTTTTGCAGCGTCCACTGATCGAACCCGCGGTGGCACGCACGGTGTCCCTGGCTAGCGTTCCGGGCCGGCCCTATAGCCCGGCGACGGCGGCAATGGTCCGAGCTGCCCAGACGTTCGATTGGCCAGGCTAGGCGTTTATTGCTGAGGCTTGAGCTACTGCTGATTGAGATGCCTTCTGCCGCCCTGGTGTTTCTTTCGGGCCGGTACCGACCCTATTCAGGACCTACCGACACTCGATCGCTGCGCATTTTGGGCGACATGCACTGGTGGTGAAAGCCTGGCGTTTGATACCCGACTGGAATGGCAGGGGACGAACCCTTCCATGCCTTTCCTTCTGGGCAGCCACACGACGATCCGTGACCCATCCCGGACGTACGCCACCCCGCTTGCGGCTAGGACATCACTGCTGCATTTGCCCCCCTGCAAATCAGTGCGGCGGGCCGCCTTGAAAAGGTCCCGAGATCCAGTCATCCAGCGCCGCCCCGCGCCAGCCGCGAACCAGAGGTTCTCCAGCTACGGCGGACGGCTAACCCCAGCATTCGTGCCTGGGCGCAAGCAAGTCGAAGATCCAAGCCAGCCCCGCATCCATCATCGCAGCCCTCGGTGCGATGGCGTTGAGGTGGAAGGTCGTCAGTGGCAACGGGGCTTCCAGATTTACCACCCCGAACCGCGCCGCATGCCTGGCGACAAATCTCTTCGGCAGTGCGGAAATAAAGTCGGTGTCGGCAAGGACGGCGAGGGCGAACATAAAGCTGGGTACGGTTAGTGCGATCCGCCGCGAATAGCCTTGCGTCGCCAGAACCTCATCGACGAAGCCATGAGGATCGCCAGTGAACGAGACGACCAGATGCTTCATCTCGCAATAACGCTCCAGCGTAGGATCGTCCGCGAACGGATGCCCAGCCTGCATCGCGAGGACGAAATCCTCGTTGTAGAGGCTGCGCGCATGGAAGCGCGAGGGAATATGGCCAGACGGGATGACGGCAATGTCCATCGCGCCTGCCTCCAAATCGGCAAAGGCGCTGCGCCAAGCGCGCTCGGGCGAGGTTTCTCCCGGCGCGGGAAGCAGCTGACGCACGCCGATGTCAATGTCAGGCGCAGCCCGACCCAACTCGGCAAGAAGCGGCGGCAGGAAGACCGCCGCGACGCCGTCGGGAGCACCGATCGTAAACCGGCGTGTGGAGTTCGCGGGGTCGAATGGCTCGGCGGTCGAGATGACACTCCTCACCCGCGCCAAGACGTCCGAGATTGGTGAGGCGAGTTCCATCGCGCGCCGTCGGTATAACTCCTTTCGGCGTTCTGAGGAAAAGCGGTTCATTGAGAAGGCGGCGCAATCGGCCCAGCCCATGGCTGACTGCCGAAGGCGTCAGATTCAACTTTTCTGCCGCCCGGCCCACGTGGCGCTCGTCGTGCACGATCTCAAACAGAACGAGGAGGTTGAGGTCTGCGCGGGATAGGTCAATTCTGTTCAGCATATCGATGAGATCATATCACTGGATTCAGCATCATTGAAGTGCGATCTCCTGAGCAAGCGGAGCAGCGCAAGGCGCGCTTCGCATCGGAAACAGATGCAGGGAGCACCCGCATGCCAGTATCACGACGTTCCCTTCTCGCCGCAGCAAGCGCTAGCGTGACATTGTCACAAACTGCAAGATTAACGAAAGCCTCGGCACAAGCTCTTGAGGAGCCCACTATGGACCAGACGGTTGCCGATCTCGTCGAGCGTTCTGCGGAAGCAAATTCGGCGCTGATGCGCGGGGAGATAACGAAGTACTACGAGGTGATCCCACATACCGAGGACTTCCTGCTGATGTCTCCATTCGGCGGAAAGCCCACGCGGGCTTCTGAACTCACTGCAGAGCGGATCGAGGCGATGGGCCGCTTTTTCAAGAACGGCACCTTCGAGCACGAACTTCTTCAAGCCTATGGTTCCGCCGACATGGTGGTCCTCGCGATCATTGAACGCCCGCACGTCGAGGTCGGCGGTCTGCCAGCCCAGGATTGGCCGCTGCGGGTTACCTTAGTCTATCGCCGCGAAGAGGCGGAATGGCGCTTGGTGCATCGGCACGCTGACCCCCTGGTCAAGGGCGTGAGTCTGGAGCAGGCGGCCGCCCTTGCACGCGGCGAAGCCGCGTGATGTGAAGAGTGTTGTCATCCCGGCGGAGCGCTCTGGCTGCTGGTCCAAAGCCCGCTGAAGGGTTGTCGCTTCTCGTCGATGCAAAACGTCACTTTACGGCGCCAAATGTGGCCCGACGCGCCTTACGAGCACCTGCTGGTGCCGGTGGAGTAGATCTGCCATAGTCATGCGCCCTGCTCGCTACAGACGGTTGAAAACGGCTGAAAGCAACGCCTGAAGTCAGGGCCACGTTGCCGAGCCTGATCCCGCCTTGCGGATCCTCGAAACGCGAGGCGCGGACCCTCATTCTTCGGCCGCTTCGCCTATGTGAGCCTGACTGCCGGAAAGCCGCATAGGTTGTTCAGGTGCGAAGGGTAGTTGTCCCGTTGGATCTAGCGCGGGTGAAGGCTCACATTGGCCGGATGGAAATTTGATGGAAGACGATCATGACCTTGCCGAGCTACGCAATGAACCAGGCAAGTTTCCCGGAGATGTACGAGCGGTGGCTCGTCGGCCCTCTCTTCCGTCCATGGGCCGAGATGGCTCTTGACGAGCTGGAATTGTCTTCGGGCGATCGCGTACTCGATATCGCTTGTGGAACAGGAATAGTGGCGCGCGTTGCAAGAGAGCGGCTCGGTGAAGCCGGATATATCGTCGGCATCGACATCAGCCCCGACATGCTTGCCGTGGCGCGGGGTGTAGAACCAGCCATTGACTGGCGCCAGGGCAATGCCGGCGAGCTGCCTCTGCGTAACGGTGAGATGTTCGACGTGGTCGTCTGCCAGCAAGGACTGCAGTTCTTTCCTGACAAACCCGCGGCGGCGGCGCAGATGCGTCGCGCGCTGGCGAAGGGTGGCAGGCTGGCGGTCGCCACATGGCGCCCGGACGACGAAATCCCGTTCTTTCGGGAGCTGCGCCGCGTCGCGGAGCGCCATCTGGGCGCCATCGCCGATCAGCGGTACAGCTTAGGGGACGCGGCCGCGCTTGAGACACTGCTGCGAGACGCCGGCTTCCACGAGGTCCGATCGAGGATTGTTTCGCACCATCCATTTCGGGGAAGGCGTACCTTTCCTGCATTTGAATACGATGGCGCTGGTCGGGATGAGTTCCTTAGCCAAGGAAATGGGTGATCAGGAACGCAAGCGCGTCGTGGAGGCGATCGTGAGCGAGAGTGCGCCCGTGCTGCAGCCATGCACCATTGGGTCGGGACTGGCCTTCGAGCTCAGCACCAATCTGGCGACAGCCAAGGGCTAAATGACTCTCACCAACGGAGAACTCGTTCGATCGAGTATTGTGCCGAGAATGGCTGCTCATGCACAATCTTCCGTTCGAGAACCGAAGGGTGCCCCCCGCTGCGGTCGAGGGCAGATCACCTCAGGGAAATTTCTGCTCGCAATCGAGAGGCTTCACAAGCAACGCATCGGCTACGCAGCCCTCGATTAAAATCCGCTTGTGTTACATTTCGAATTATTTTGCCGCACTGTGGCCATTGTGCCGCCATTATCCATGACTAGCTAAATGAAGCACTGACCGTTCTTCTTGTCTTTTTCGACGTTGACGGCTCAACGTTGGAAATAGATCTGCCCCAAAGTATCTGGGCGGCTAGACAAGGAACGGAGGGGGACCTGGCGTCACTCCAAAGGACATTTGAATTCTTTGCTTGCGGAGGCGTCCTCCTTTCGGGCCGACGGCCTTTGTCGAAAAGGATCGCGGGGCTTGGCCTGGCGGCGACAGTGGCAGCCATGCCATGGCCGGTCTATTCGGGAGTCTTGGCCAACGGAGTGACCGAAGCCGGAGTTGCCACTGCTGTTCCGTATTCCGCTTTGAGTTTCCCCTCGGCCGCGCCCGAGTTCGACATCATCGATCCGGGCACCATATCGACCTCCCGACGCGAGGGAGAAGGCACACTGGCGGACGCGTTGAAGGGCACCGTCTCCATCCTTTCCGAAGGCGCGGAACAGATCGTCATCGGCATGTCGGTGCACGAGTTCGGCGAATACAAGGTGTCGCAGTACATTGCCAGCGAGATTCTGCGTGCCGCCAAGGACACCCAATTTCCTGCCGACACCCTTTTCGCGATCGCCGAGAAGGAGTCCTCCTTCGACATCAACAACCGCCCGCCCAAAGGGTCGGCACTTGGTCTTATGCAGTTCCTCGACCAGACATGGCTCGAGGCCGTGAAGAACTACGGTGCAGAGTTCGGCCTGGGCGACGAAGCGGAACTGATCCGGATCCGCCTCGAGGGCAAGCGCGAACACCATTTCGTCGACGACAAGGCCGAAGAAGAGCGCATCCTTGAATTCAGGCGCGATCCCTATCTGTCGGCAGCACTTGCGGCCAAGAACCTTCTCGCGGCCAAGGAACGCATCGAAGCCCGGCTCGAGAAGGCGATGGACGGAAGGGATCTTTACCTCCCCCACTTCCTTGGCACCAACGGCGCAGCAAACCTCCTGTCGAACGCCGACGAGACGCCCAATGCCACGGCCAGCAAAATCTTCCCCAAGGCGGCGCGGTTCAATACCGCGATGTTCAGGGCCAAGGGAAAACAGCTCACCGTCGGCCAGTTTCGCCAGCGCATGCGTTCCTTCCTGGAAGCCCGCATCGGCAAATACAGCGATGTCGAAACCCGCGTGAAACAGGCCGACCTGTCCTGGACAGCCGGTATCGAGAATCTCGTCTACGATTTGGGCAAACGGCTGGCGATGACAATGCAGCGGTAACCAGCCAGGTATCGGGTTTTCACCACTAAAGCGCGCCGCGTTTGATCGGCCTCACGCGACGCGCTTTAGGTTGTTGTTTTATGCAAGTCGCTATCGCAAAACCGCTGCACACTTTTGCGCGACATGCATTAGGCGTGCCCGGCCGCCAGGCTGAGATGCGCGAGGTCAATACCGATCGAAGCGAGTATCCGGTCGTATTTGCGCTCGATATCGGTATCGAACAGAAGCTCCGCATTTGCCGGGCAGGTCAGCCAACCGTTCTCGGCGATTTCGCTTTCCAGCTGACCGGCGCCCCAGCCCGAATAGCCGAGCGCCATCAGCGCGTGCCGAGGCCCACGGCCCGACGAAATGGCCCGCAAGATGTCGACGGTCGCGGTCAGGCAAATGTCGTCGGAGACAGCCAGCGACGATTCCACCCGGTAGTCGCCCGAATGCAGGACGAAGCCGCGGCTGCGGTCCACCGGTCCGCCGTTGCGCACGACGAAGTCGCGGGCCTGCGCGGGCAAGCGGATCGCCTCCTGTTCGTTCATGATGCCGAGCTGCACGAGCAGATCCGGAAACAGCATCTGCTGCGTCTGGTTGATGACCAGGCCCATCGCGCCTTCGTCGCTGTGCGCACAAATGTAGATGACGGAGCGCGTGAAGCGGTCGTCCTTCATGCCGGGCATGGCAATCAGGAACTGGTCGTCGAGAAAGCCGCGTCCCGCAGCCATCTTCTTGTGGCGCAACAAGTCCATGAGGAGGAGCGTAACGCGTTTCTGAAGCGCCGAAAAGATGCGCCGCGCGCGATTTGGTCGCAGATGTGCATCTAAGGTCACGCAAAGCTGTGCCCGGTCACGCAAAGCTGTGCCCGAGGTCACGCAAAAGCTGTGCCCGAGGTCACGCAAATATGATAACAGCGACGCCATGAAGTCATTGCGCAGCCATGAACGGACGCTCAAATCACCGCCATGCAAAGCTTGAAAGTCCTGCTGCTCAGCGCCGCTATAGGATGTGGGACCGGCCTCCCTGCCGCAGCCTCCTCGTCGATCTGGTACAATAGCGAAGGCGGCAAAGTGCGGCTTGTGACCAGCGGCAAGCCCGACGAAGCCGGGCGCATCCATGGCGTCCTCGATATTGCGCTCAAGCCTGGCTGGAAAACCTACTGGCGCGATCCGGGCGACGCGGGCGTGCCGCCGCAAATCGATATCTCGGCCAGCACCAACATTGCCAACGCGACGTTTTCGTTTCCGCCGCCCCAGCGCCACGACGACGGCTACGGCAAATGGGCCGGCTATGACCATCCGGTTTCGCTGCCTGTGACCTTCACGCTGTCGGCGCCGAACGAGCCGGCCGTCATCGATGCCGATATCTTTCTCGGCATTTGCGAGACGATCTGCATCCCGGTGCAGACGAAGCTGACCATCGATCCGGGCTCCGATCCGGACAATGTCGAAGATGCCGCGTTGGTGAAGGCGGCCCTTGCAACGCTGCCTGCTCCCGCAAGACCCGATTTCGGCATCAATATCCTGCCGGGCGACCGCGAAACACTGATTGTCGAGGCGAGCTTTCCGGGCAATTCCGAAGCAGCGGATTTCTTCGTCGCCGGTGAGCGGGATTACATGTTCGGCGTGCCGGCCCGCAGCGAAAAGGAAGGCAAGCTGGTGTTTACCGTGCCTATCCTCAACAGACCGACGACGACGCCGACGGATGGCGGACTTTACTACACGCTGACAACTGCGGCCGGCGCGGTCGAAGGCCTGCTGCCGTTCCCTTGATCCCGAGCAAAGGATGTTCAAGTCGAACATCCTTTTGTTCCCGGCTCCCCGATGTTGCGGGAAACACCTGAGTTCGCTATCGCAAGAACACTTCCATTCCATCTCTCAAGTGAGGACCATGATGACGATTGCCGTTGGCGATAAACTGCCCGATGCGACCTTCAAGACGATGACTGCCGACGGCGCAAAAGCGATCACGACGGCCGAGATTTTCTCGGGAAAGAAGGTGGTGCTGTTCGCCGTTCCCGGCGCTTTCACGCCGACCTGCTCCAACAATCATCTGCCCGGCTATCTGGATAATTACGACGCCATCCTGGCGCGCGGCGTCGACACCATCGCCGTCGTCGCCGTCAACGATGTTCATGTGATGGGCGCCTGGGCCCGCTTCAGCGGCGGTGAAGGCAAGCTCCTTTATCTTGCCGACGGCAATGGCGATTTCGTCAAGTCGATCGGCCTTGACGCCGATCTTTCCAGCGGCGGCATGGGGCTGCGCTCGAAGCGGTTTTCGATGATCGTCGACGACGGCAAGGTCACCGCGCTCAATGTCGAGACAAAGCCCGGCGTCGACCAATCCGGGGCGGCTCATATTCTCGGACAGCTTTAGATTTCGGTTTGGGCTCTAAAAGCGCGTCGCGCTTTTAAGTCTTTGTTTTTCGTTATCCCAAAACCGTTGCGCACCCTCGGGTCAAGCCCTGGGTCAAGCCCGAGGGCAAGCTTTTGGGCGACATGCATTAGGGATTGTTTGCTTGGGGGAACCTCAATGATGTTTGACATCTTCTGGCGCGCTGTGGCGATCGGCATCGGCGCCACGGCGCTCATGGACCTCTGGGCGATTTTCCTGAACACCGTGTTTGCTCAGCCCCGGCCGAACTGGGGACTGGTCGGTCGGTGGGTCTGGCATCTAAGGCGCGGCAAGGTCTTCCACGACGACATCGGCGAGGCAGCACCCTACGCGCATGAATCGGCGCTGGGCTGGGCCTTCCACTATTTTGTCGGCATCGTCTACGGCATCGTTCTGGTCGTTTTGGCGGGAGCGGCGTGGCTGGCCGCGCCGACCTTCCCGCCGGCCTTCATCCTCGGCATCGTCACCGTGGGCGCCGGCTGGTTCCTGCTGGCGCCCGGCATGGGCGCTGGCTGGGCCGCATCAAAGCGCCCCAACCCCGGGCAGATCCGCGCCCTCAATCTCGTCTCACATACGGTGTTCGCGCTCGGCCTTTTCGGCACGGTGCTGCTGATCCGTTAGCCAAATTAATCGTCGCGGTGCTGCGCCAGCCTGTCGATCGGCCGCCATCCGTGGACAACGCGACGCGCGCGGATATCGTACGCGAAATAGTTCCCGCCGCCCGCTGGCTGATCCGCCTCGCGGCTGATCTCCCGCCCGCCGAGAGAAAGCAGCAGAAGCGTTCCGACACCTCCGTGGCCCACGAAAGCAACGTCGGCGGCGTCATCTGTGCTGCCGAGCACGGTGTCTACCTCGCTCAGAATACGATGCTGAGCATCGATAGCCCGCTCCCATCCGCGAATGCTGCTGTATGGATTGGCGAAGAATTGGTCCGCGACCGCTTCGAACTCCGCAGGCGGTAGGAAACCGGTTGCCGATCGGTCATTCTCATGCATCCGTTCCCTCACCTCGACCTCAAGGCGGAGATGCCTTCCGAGTATCTCGGCGGTTTCTATCGCCTTGCGTTCACCCGATGACACGATACGCCGGATCGACCGAACCCACGGCTGATCGAGCATTGCAGACGTTCTCGCTCGCCCGATGTCGGATAGCCCCCACTCTGGCACTGGAACATTGGCATCGATCCGAACCTGGGGATGCGTGATGTAGTATGCGATCGGCATGATAGAGGTCTTCCTGCCAGAGAGCGGACCCGCAGCCGGAATTCAATAACTCTGAGTCGAGCGCCGTGGCTTTGCGACCGCCGGCTGCTTCGACTGCGGGCCTGGCGTCGGCGTCGCGGTCTTGACGGGGCCTTTCTTGAACGGCGCCATGCCGAGCCGCGCCAGCTCGTCGGCACGCTCGTTCTCCGGATGGCCGGCGTGGCCCTTGACCCAATGCCAGATCACCTGATGACGGTTGCGCGCCTCGTCGAGGGCCTGCCACAGCTCGGCATTCTTCACCGGTTGCCTGGCAGCGGTCTTCCAGCCGTTGCGCTTCCAGCCGTCGATCCAGCTGAAAATACCGTCTTTGACGTAGTTGCTGTCGGTATAAAGATCGACGGCGCAGGGTTCTTTCAGCGCATTGAGCGCCGAGATGGCGGCCAAAAGTTCCATGCGGTTGTTGGTGGTCGCAGCCTCGCCGCCCGACAGTTCTTTCGTGACGCCGTTGAAGCGCAGGACCGCCCCCCAGCCGCCAGGCCCCGGATTGCCCGAACAGGCACCATCGGTGAAGATTTCAACGCGCTTGGTCATGTCAGTCCATACTCGGAAGGAGATTTGATCGCCCGGTGGAAACGCATCCTGCGGATGTATTCGGTCGGGTCGCGTTTTATAACCAGCCCGCCGTTGGCAACGATCAGCCAGTCGTAAAGCCGGGTCAGCATGAAGCGCAACGCCGAACCGCGCGCCAGTATCGGCAGCGCAGCTTTCTCCTCGCGGCTCAAGGGCCGCACGCTTTGGTAGCCGGCAAGCAGCGCCGTGCCCTTGGTCAGGTTGAAGGAAAAATCCTTCTCGAAGCACCAGGCGTTGAGGCAGGTCGCGACATCATAGGCGTAGAGATCGTTGCAGGCGAAATAGAAGTCGATCAGGCCGGACAGTTTTTCGCCGAGGAAGAAGACATTGTCGGGGAAAAGATCGGCGTGGATGATGCCTTCCGGCAGGTCCTTGGGCCAGTTCCGCTCGAAATCGGCGAAGTCGGCATCGACCTCGGCCGCCAGTCCCGGCTCGACCTCGTCGGCGCGAGGGCGAGCGGCGCTCCACAGCTTGCGCCAGCCATCGATGGCAAGAGCATTCGGACGGGTCATCGGAAAGTCGGCGCCGGCAAGATGCAGTGCCGCCAGCGCCTTGCCGACCTCGCCGCAATGCGCTGATGTCGGCCGCCGCAGCGAAAGGCCTTCGAGGAAAGTGATGATGACCGCCGGCCGGCCGGCAAGCGTTCCGATGACGTCGCCATCATGCGCCGTCACCGGAAGCGGGCAGGAAATGCCCTTCCTGGCAAGGTGACCCATGAGGCCGAGGAAGAACGGCAGGTCGGCCTTGTCGACGCGCTTTTCGTAGAGCGTCAGGATGTAGGAGCCGCTGGTCGTGTGCAGCAGGAAATTCGAGTTCTCGGTGCCTTCGGCGATGCCCTTGTAGGATAGGAGATCGCCGACCGGATAGGTCTCCAGGAACGCGCCGAGCTCGCCTTCGTTGACGTCGGTGTAGACCGCCATGGGCTCTTCACGCGGCTCCGTTGACGAAGGCCATGTCGGCCGCCGTCAGTTCGACGTCGCGCAGGACCCGCATCACCGGAAAATCCTCCGTTTCCGTCGCCGTCACCGCCAGCTCGATCGTCACGTCGAAGCGGTGCCGGAAGGCATCGATGATCTCGTCGACGATGATTTCCGGCGCCGACGCGCCGGCCGACAGACCGAGCGTCGAGATTCCGGCGATATCTGTCCACGGAATTTCGGAGGCGCGCTGTACCAGAAGCGACATCGAGGCGCCGGCGCGTTCGGCCACTTCGACAAGACGCCGCGAATTGGACGAGTTGGGGGCGCCGACGATCAGGAAGAGATCGGAGCCCGCGGCGGTCTCCTTGACCGCTTCCTGACGGTTGGTGGTGGCGTAGCAGATCGATTCCGCTGCCGCCGCATGCAAATCGGGAAAACGATCCTTAAGCATCCGGATGATGCCGGCGGTGTCCTCGACCGACAGCGTCGTCTGGGTTACGAAACCGAGCGCCTGCGGGTCGGCGGGCACCAGATTCGCCGCGTCGGCTTCGGTCTCGATCAAGGTGACGGCGCCGTCCGGCAACTGCCCCATCGTGCCGATCACTTCCGGGTGGCCGGCATGGCCGATCAGAAGCACATGGCGGCCGAGCCGCTGATGACGCATCGCCTGCTTGTGGACCTTCGACACCAGCGGGCAGGTGGCGTCGAGATAGAAGAGATTGCGCGCCTGGGCGTCCGCCGGCACCGACTTCGGCACGCCATGCGCCGAAAAGACGACCGGGCTCTGGCGATGTTCCGCCGGTATCTCGGAGAGTTCCTCGATGAACACCGCACCGAGGCTTTGCAGCCCCTCGACGACGTAGCGATTGTGTACGATCTCGTGGCGGACATAGACCGGCGCGCCGTATTTCTTCAGCGCCAGCACGACGATCTGGATGGCGCGATCGACGCCGGCGCAGAAGCCCCGCGGTTGGCAGAGCCTGACGGTCAGCGGTGGCTTTGTGGTCGTGTGAAGCATGATTCCCGGCCGGTTGGTCGTAACGTGAGCTCAAGTCTTGAACTCAAAGCGCGAAATGAGGTGCGCACCCCTGCCCTGTCAAGGGCGCCGGTGCCGATCATTCTTCGTTCGCCGGGCGGCGAAGCGTGAAGATGAGGACGCCGGCAAGGGCAGCGGCAAGGCCGTACCAGGTTACGGCATATTGCAAATGGCTGTTCGGCAGGTCGATGATTGTAACGCCGCCGACCGGCAGCCCACCCGGGTTCGGCGTGGCGTCGGCGTCGATGAAGAATGGCACCAACCCCGCGCCGGCCGGCAGACCGGCGCTCGCCGCCATGGCATCGCGATCCTTCCAGTAGAAGATATTCTTCCGCGGATCATTGTCGGGAAGCATCATCGAGGGTTTCGCCGGCAGCGGGTTGCGGGCGAGTCCCGTCACCATAACCTGGCCCCCACCCTGGCTTTGCGGGCGCTTGGGCGCGTGCTTGAGATCGTAGGGCACGAAGCCGCGATTGATCAGGACGAAGCGGCCATCCTCCAGATGCAAGGGCGTGAAGACATCGAAACCGGACTGGCCCTCCCAGGTCGCGAAGAAATGTCGCTCGCCCTGATGCAGGAAAGTGCCTGATGCCGTCACCGGCGTGTAATCCACATCGCCGGTTGCGGCGAACCGCTTTTCGACCTCGGCCAACGGCACAGGTGCGGAATGCGTGCGCTGGCCGATGGTCTGGAGAAGACCCTCTTTCCAGTACAGGCGCTGGACCTGCCAGGTGCCGAGCGCCAGCAGGATGAAGAACAGCACGAGGCCGAGGCCAAGCAGCAATGCCGTCTTCGGCCGCGAACGGCCTGCGATCGAGGCGGATGTCGTGCTCATTCGCCGAGGTCCAGCCTGCCCTCTGCCGCCTTGTTGCGGTATTGCAGCGTCAGGAGCACACCCTTGATCAGCCTGAGCGCGCCCAGGCAAAGCACGAGCGTCAGCGGTATCCACAGCAGGAAATGCAGCCAGAGCGGCGGATTCAGCGTCACCTCCATCCACAGCGCCAGCCCGACGACGATGAAGCCGATGATCAGGATGACGAACACCGCCGGACCGTCGCCGGCATCGGCGTAGGAATAGTCGAGGCCGCAATTGGCGCAGCGTTTGCCGACGGTGAGGAAGCCGGAAAACAGCTGTCCCTCGCCGCAACGCGGGCAGCGGCCGTGCAGGCCGGCCGAGATCGGATCGATTGGTGGCCAGATCGCCTTGTCGTCGCTCATTGCGATACCTTAGTGCCCTTCGCCCCAAAAGATAAGGCGGCCACGTCGCCGCAGCCGCCCACGCAATTCCTCAAGAAGATTTCAGTGACCTTCGATCACCGCGCCGCTCGAGGCCCAGACATAGATCGACGCGAACAGGAACAGCCAGACCACGTCGACGAAGTGCCAGTACCAGGCGGCCGCCTCGAAGCCGAAATGGTGCTTGGGCGTGAAATCGCCCTTCATCGCGCGGACCAGGCAGACCAGCAGGAAGATGGTGCCGATGATGACATGGAAGCCGTGGAAGCCGGTCGCCATGAAGAAGGTGGCGCCGTAAATCGAATCCCTGAAGCCGAACGGCGCGTGCATATATTCGTAAGCCTGCACCATGGTGAACAGCATGCCGAGACCGACGGTCAGCACCAGGCCGTTGATCAGCCCCTTGCGATCGCCATGAAGCAGCGCGTGGTGCGCCCAGGTCACCGTGGTGCCCGACAGAAGCAGGATGACGGTGTTGTAGAGCGGCAGGTGGAAGGGGTCGAGGACCTCGAGGCCCTTCGGCGGCCAGACACCGCCGGTGAAGGCGGCGCGGGCGTATTGCTGTGCTTCGCCGGGAAACAGGCTGGCGTCGAAGAAAGCCCAGAACCAGGCGACGAAGAACATCACCTCGGAAGCGATGAACATAATCATGCCGTAGCGCAGATGCAGCGACACGACACGCGTGTGGTGGCCTTCATGCGCTTCCTTGATGGTGTCCGACCACCAGGCGTACATAGTGTAGAGGACGATCAAGAGGCCGATGAAGAACAGCCACGGATTGGCGATGTTGAAGCCGAAAATGGGGAAATCGCCGCCCTTGAGGTACTGCATGTAACAGACGCCGCCGATCGCGGTGACCAGCGCGCCGACCGAGCCTAGGAACGGCCACGGGCTCGGGTCGACGAGATGGTAGTCATGTTGTGGTTTTGCGTGCGCGTCTGCCATATCAACCCCCGAGGCTTCTTTCGGTGTGTGAAACTTTGTTGCTTGTGCCTTCGGCCGGCACTGATGACGCCACCGGCTTGTTCTTCTCGTTCTTCTCGACCGGGAACATCGTGTAGGACAGGGTAATCGTCTTCAAGTCCTTCAGCTCCGGCGCGTTGACGATGTCGGGATCTACATAGAACACGACCGGCATGTCCAGCGTCTCGCCAGGCTTCAGCGTCGTGTCGGTGAAGCAGAAACACTCGACCTTGTTGAAGTAAGATCCCGCCAGTTCCGGCTGCACGTTGAAGGTCGCGCGGCCGGTGGTGGCGCGGACGAATTTGTTGGTCGCGCTATAATGCGCCTGGGCCGTCTCGCCTATCTTGATGGTGACGGAGCGGGCGACCGGCTCGAACTGCCAGGGCACGCCGGCCGTGTTGGCATCGAAACGGATGGTGATATCGCGGTCGAGCACGCGGTCGGCATATTGCTGCGTTGCGCGTTTCACAGTGCCGCCGTAACCGGTCGCCTGGCAGAACATCGCGTAGAGCGGCACCGCGGCATAGGCCATCCCGATCATGCCGCCGAAAAAGGCGATGCAGACGCCGGCGACGATGCGGTTGGTGTTCTTCTTTTGAGGATTGGTCACTGTTTGGCGGTTCATCTTGAGCCTCACATCGTTCCGGTGAGGTTGTGACCGAATTTCACGACGGTCGCGATGTAGAAGATGACGACAAGCACGGCCAGCGCCAGGCCGATGGCTACCGAGCGGTTGCGCCGGGCCTTCTGCTGGCGCTCCGTCAGCGTGACGAGTTCAAGCTTCTTGTCGGCCATGGTTATGCTCCGCCCGTGGCCAGCGCGCGCCCGACAACGCAGTCGGCAAGGTAGATGGCGAAGATGGCGAAGAGGTAGAGCAGCGAGTAGCCGAACAATGCCTTGGCCGGCTTCATCACATGGTCGTCGTCCGCCATCTGCAGCACCTTCCACGCATACCAGACGAAGCCGGCGCCAAGCAGCACCGCAAGAACGCCATAGATGAGTGTGGTGAAGCCGAGCGCCCATGGCAGCACGCCAACCGGCGCAAGGATCAGCGCATAGGCGAAGATCTGGCGTCGGGTCGAAGCCTGGCCGGCGACATTGGGCATCATCGGGATGCCGGCTCTGGCATAGTCCTCGGACTTGAAGAGAGCGAGCGCCCAGAAATGCGGCGGCGTCCACAGGAAGATGATCAGGAACAGGACGATGCTTTCCAGGCTAACTGTTCCGGTCACCGCGGCCCAGCCGATCACCGGCGGAATGGCGCCGGCAGCACCGCCGATGACGATGTTCTGCGGCGTCCAGCGCTTCAGCCACATCGTGTAGACGACCGCATAGAAGAAGATGGTGAAGGCCAGCAGCGTCGCCGACAGCCAGTTGACCAGAACGCCGAGCGTCATCACCGACAGCACCGACAGCACCAGGCCGAAACTCAGTGCCTCGCCGGGCCGGATGCGGCCGGCCGGCACCGGACGGCCGGCGGTCCTGGTCATCACCGCATCGATATCGGCGTCATACCACATGTTCAGCGCGCCGGACGCGCCTGCACCAATGGCAATAGCCAGGATCGCGATCACCGCCAGAAGCGGATTGATGGTCACAGGTGCCGCGACCAGGCCGACAAAGGCGGTGAACACCACCAGCGACATGACGCGCGGCTTCAACAGGGCGAAGAAATCGCCCGCCGTCGCTTCCGACATGCGAAAGCCCGGTTCGTCAGTCAAGGTGTCGTCGACAAGGGCCATGCGTACTTAAAGTCCATCATTCCGTTGGCCAAGACCGCCGGGCGAACCGGCGGTTCCGTATTCGCCGCCCAGGCAGAAGCCTATTTGATCTTCGGCAGCTGTTCCCACTGGTGGAAGGGCGGCGGCGAAGGCAGCTGCCATTCGAGCGTCGTTGCACCCTCGCCCCATGGGTTGGCGCCGGCAACCCGCTTCTTCTGGAACGCCTCGAACACGCCATAGAGGAAGATGACCACGCCGACGGCCGAAATATACGAGCCGTAGGACGACACCATGTTCCAGCCGGCAAACGCATCCGGATAGTCGATGTAGCGGCGCGGCATGCCGGAGAGGCCGAGGAAGTGCTGCGGGAAGAAGACGAGGTTGACGCCGACGAAGGTGACCCAGAAGTGGGTGTTGGCGATGACAGGCGAATACATGTAGCCGGTCATCTTCGGGAACCAGTAGTACCAGCCGGCGAAGATGGCAAAGACCGCGCCCAGCGACAGCACATAATGGAAATGCGCGACCACGTAGTAGGTGTCGTGCAGCGGGCGGTCGAGACCGGCATTGGCAAGCTGGACGCCGGTAACGCCGCCGACGGTGAACAGGAAGATGAAGCCAATCGCCCACAGCATCGGGGTTTTGAGCGAAATCGACCCGCCCCACATAGTAGCGATCCACGAGAATATCTTCACGCCCGTCGGCACCGCGATAACCATCGTGGCGAAGACGAAATAGCGCTGCGTGTCGAGCGACAGGCCGGTCGTGTACATGTGGTGCGCCCAGACGATGAAGCCGACCGCACCGATCGCGACCATGGCATAGGCCATGCCGAGATAGCCGAAGATGGGCTTCCTTGAGAAGGTCGAGACGATGTGGCTGACGATGCCGAAGCCCGGCAGGATCAGGATGTAGACTTCCGGATGCCCGAAGAACCAGAACAGGTGCTGGAACAGGATCGGGTCGCCGCCGCCGTCCGGCGCGAAGAAGGTCGTGCCGAAGTTGCGATCGGTCAAAAGCATGGTGATGCCGCCGGCCAGAACCGGAAGCGACAACAGCAGCAGGAAAGCGGTGATCAGCACCGACCAGGCGAACAGCGGCATCTTGTGCAGCGTCATGCCAGGCGCGCGCATGTTGAAGATGGTGGTGATGAAATTGATGGCGCCGAGGATCGACGACGCGCCGGCGATGTGCAGCGACAGGATCGCAAGATCCATCGCCGGTCCCGGCTGGCCCGATGTCGATAGCGGCGGATAGATCGTCCAGCCGCCGCCGACGCCGTAGGCGCCAGGCGCGCTCGGCATAAAGGCCGAGATGATCAGCAGGATGAAAGCCGGTGGCAGCAACCAGAACGAGACGTTGTTCATGCGCGGGAAAGCCATGTCGGGCGCGCCGATCATGATCGGCACCATCCAGTTGGCGAAGCCGCCGATCAGCGCCGGCATGACCATGAAAAAGATCATGATCAGCGCATGCGCGGTGGTGAAGGCGTTGTACATGCTCTTGCCGCCGTCGAGCGCGGCGTCGGCGTTCAAGCCGTAGACCATCTGCGCCAGGCCGGTGAAAATCTGAATCCCCGGCTCCTGCAGTTCCATGCGCATGACGACCGAAAGGGCACCGCCGACGCAGCCCGCCATGATCGCGAAGATCAGATAGAGCGTACCGATATCCTTGTGGTTGGTCGAATACACCCACCGGACCCAGCCATGATACGGCTTGTGGTCGTGGTCGTGAGCTGCAGCGTCTGCCATGTTCGGCTCCGTTCCCTGATCTTTTCTGGTCGCGGCATCAGTTGCCGGCGGCCGCTACCTTGTCTTTGCCGTCGACCTCGGCCATCAGCGCCTTGTTGGCGCCGGGAAGGTCGGTGCCGGCTGCCGCCAGCCAGGTCTTGTACTGGGCGTCGGAGACGACGCGGATCGCGATCGGCATGAAGGCGTGGTCCTTGCCGCAGAGCTCCGAACACTGGCCGTAATAGAGGCCTTCCTTTTCCGCCTTGAACCAGACCTCGTTGATGCGGCCTGGAACCGCGTCGGTCTTGATGCCGAAGGACGGCATGGCAAAGGCGTGAATCACGTCCGCCGCCGTCACCAGCACCCGGGTCATGGTGTTGACCGGCACCACCATCTCGTTGTCGACGGCGAGCAGGCGCGGATAAGCGCCGCGGTCCTCCTTACCGGCCGCCGCGCGGTCAGAATCCGCCAGAATCGCTGAGTTGAAGGAAAGCGTGTTTTCGGTCTGGTATTCGTAGTCCCAGTTCCACTGGTTTCCCGTCGCCTTGACGGTCAACTTGGCTTCCTCCGGCGGTGTGTATTGCGCGGTCAAAAGCTGGAACGAGGGGATGGCGAGCATGAGCAGGACGACGACCGGCCCAACCGTCCAGATCACCTCGATCAGCGTGTTGTGGCTGGTGCGCGACGGGACCGGGTTGACGCTCGCGCGGAACTTCAAGATGCAATAGGCGAGAAGAAAGAGCACGAAGAGGGTGATCGGCACGATGAACCACAATGTATAGTGCTCGAACCGGGCGATCTGCCGCATCATGTCGGTGGCGGCGGGCTGGAAGCTCACCTCCCACGGTGCAGGCTGGGCCGCATGGGCGGACGCGCCGGTGAACAATGTGGCGGCAGCCCAAGCGCTTGTCAGGAATTTGGCGCCTGCTAGGAATTTTCTCATTGCCGTCATTATCTCCCAGTTCCTCGCGATCGGACCGCAAGAATATCGAACAACGCCGGGACGGGAATCCCGGACAGTCCCGAGGCTGGTTCAAACCATACTCTATTTGCCTCTGCAAGAAAGGAGCGGGGGAACCCGTGCGGCATTTTTGCGCGCAAGCGCGGCTGCGCCTTGTGGCGGCGGCCGCGGCGGTGGCGGACTCGCGAAAGTCCGAGCGGCGGAGTGCCTTGGCAAAATGCGCCGGGCGGTCGCAATTCGGGCGAATTTGGCACGGAAAAGCGCACAATTGCCTTGGTCGAGGCGGGCCGGCAGTGGTCTCATCCTTTACTTGCCCTTGGCGCGGCTTAAAGTGCCGTGATTCGCAATGGAGCCGTCATGAACTCTTGGCTTTGGGGACTTGGGCTTTCGAGACTTGGGCTTTCGGGACTTGGGCTTTCGAGAAGCTTGGCGAAGGTCACCCTTCTTGCTGCCGTGTCTGGCGTTGGCCTGTCTGGCAGCGGCCAGGCCAATGCCGCGCAGCCAAGCGGCAAGGTGCGATCGACGCATGGCGCATGGTCGATCATCTGCGACACTCCGGCCGGCGCCACATCAGAACAATGCGTGATGATGCAGAACGTCGTCGCCGAGGACCGTCCCGAGATGGGGCTTTCCGTCGTCGTGCTGCGCACCGCCGACAACAAGGCCGAAATCCTGCGCGTGCTGGCGCCGCTCGGAGTGCTGCTGCCCAACGGACTCGGTCTCAATGTCGACGGCAAGGACATCGGCCGGGCCTATTTCGTGCGCTGCTTCCAGGACGGCTGCTATGCCGAGGTCATTCTCGAAAAGCCGCTGCTCGACACGCTGAAAACCGGAACGTCGGCCACCTTCATCGTCTTCCAGACGCCGGAGGAAGGCATCGGCATTCCGGTCGAGCTCAAGGGTTTCGCCGACGGTTTCGCCGCCCTGCCTTGAGACCAAAATCCCAAAGTCCTTACCAACGAAAAGAGATTGTGACTGGCCTTTGGCGATGACAATGGTCATTGCCGATTGTCTGGACGCACCTGCGCGCCTACATCGTGAGGACAATCTCTTTCCACGGACGGACCTGCCATGAACAGCCTGATCGGCCAATTCGACATTTCCGACGATCGCATCAAGCAGATTGTCGCCGAGACCATCAACGGCGCCGATGACGGCGAGTTGTTCCTCGAATACAGCGAGAGCGAAGCGCTGATGTTCGACAATGGCCGGCTGAAGACCGCCAATTTCAACACAGACCAAGGCTTTGGCCTGCGCGCCGTCGCCGGCGAAGCGAGTGGCTACGCGCATTCCAGCGATCTTTCCGAAGCATCGCTGCTGCGCGCGGCCGACGCCGTCTCGACGGTCAAGAGCGGCTATTCCGGCACGCTTGCCGCGGCACCCGCCCGCACCAACCGCCATCTCTATGGCGACGAGAACCCGATCCCTTCGCCCTCCTTCGAGGCCAAGGCCAAGCTCCTTCAGGAAATCGATGCGTGGCTGCGAGCCGAGGATCCGCGCGTGCGGCAGGTGACGGCTTCACTCGCCGCCTCCTGGCAGCATGTCGAGATCGTGCGTGCCGACGGCCAGATGGTGCGTGACATCCGCCCGCTGGTCAGGATCAACGTGTCGGTGGTTGTCGGCAATGGCGACCGCCAGGAGAGCGGCTCCTACGGCATGGGCGGACGCAAAGGTTTTGGCGAATTCCTGGTCGAGGAGAGCTGGAAACACGCGGCCAAAGAGGCGCTGCGGCAAGCGCTGGTCAACCTCGAGGCCATCCCGGCCCCGGCCGGCACCTTCGACATCGTGCTGTCCAGCGGCTGGCCGGGCGTCATGCTGCACGAGGCCGTCGGCCACGGGCTGGAAGGCGACTTCAACCGCAAGAAGACATCGGCCTTCGCCGGGCTGATGGGCCAGCAGGTGGCCGCGAAAGGTGTTACGGTCGTCGACGACGGCACCATGGCCGAACGGCGCGGCTCGCTGACCGTTGATGACGAAGGCACGCCGTCGGCCCGCAATGTGCTGATCGACGACGGCAAGCTTGTCGGCTACATGCAGGACCGCCAAAACGCCCGGCTGATGGGCATGAACGCCACCGGCAACGGACGGCGCGAAGGCTACGCACACCAGCCGATGCCGCGCATGACCAATACCTACATGACATCAGGCGACATGGAGCCGGACGAAATCATCGCGTCGGTCAAGAACGGCATCTATGCCGTCTCCTTCGGCGGCGGCCAGGTCGACATCACCTCGGGCAAGTTCGTGTTCGGCTGCACCGAGGCCTACATAATCGAGAACGGCAAGGTGACGCAGCCGATCAAGGGCGCCATGCTGATCGGCAATGGGCCTGACGCCATGCATCGCGTTTCGATGATCGGCAACGACATGAAGCTCGACACCGGCATCGGCATGTGCGGCAAGGCCGGCCAGGGCGTGCCGGTAGGCGTCGGCCAGCCGCATCTCAGGATGAACCAGATGACGGTCGGTGGCACAAGGGTTTGATAGATCGGCCGCCAGCTATTGTGGTCGAATACCCATCCCGGCCGCCATTGCTGCTCCATCGCGTCAACGCGTAGCTCGCGCCTTGAATTTGGCGCGACCTCGGGTTATCTTACGTATGTCTTACACCTAAGGGCGTGCCGAGATGGCTGCTACGGACAAGCTCATAACCACTGTCTCGACCAAGGGACAGGTCATTTTGCCCAGCGCAATCCGGAAACGGAGGGAATGGGACGCCGGCACACGTCTTCTGGTCGAAGATACTCCGGAGGGCGTGCTACTGAAGCCTGCGCCAGTCTTCGCCGAGACACGGCCAGAAGACGTGTTTGGATCCCTGCCCCATAGAGGCAGGCCGAAGACGTTGGAAGAAATGGACGCGGGTGTGCTGGCCGAAGCGCGGCGGCGCCATGCTCGCGATTGATACCAATCTTATCGTCCGCTACCTAACAGGCGATCACCCGACACAGTCTTCCCGCGCCCGGGCGCTGATCGATAGCCAGCCGGTCTTTGTCGCCATTACAGTGATCCTGGAGGTCGAGTGGGTGTTGCGCAGCACCTATGGTTTTGCGCCGCTCGAAATCGCCCGTACGCTACGGGCGTTTAGTGGGCTCCCCACGGTGGAGGTGGAAGACGGAGCGGTCGTGTCGTCCGCGCTCGACCTCTCGGAAAGGGGATTAGATTTCGCTGATGCGCTGCATCTGGGCAAGTCCGCTCACTGCGCCGGCTTCGCGACTTTTGACCGTAAGTTCGTCAAGGCCGCAAGGGCGGCCGGATATGAGGGCGTGCAAGAAGCCTAGCCGTCTCCCGACCAGGTTCGAACTGCCCTAAAGCGCGTCGCATTTGACCGGGCTCATGCGACGCGCTTTAGGTTGTTGTTTTGTCGTTATCGCAAAACCGCTGCACACTTTTGCGCGACATGCATTAAAGCCATGAAGCCGGCGTTTTCGGCAGGCGATGGTCGGGATCGATGACCTTCAGACGGGGTGCGTTGCTCTCGTTCCATCGCCAGAGGGCGACGCATGTGCCGCCGGGCGACATGAAGGAGGGGTAGATCACGCCATGCTGCCCATCGGCAATCAGGCGATCTCTCAGCGTGTGCGTCTCAGGCATCAGGCCTTGATCCATGATGTCGCGCCATTCACATCGGTGAATGTCTGCCGTCACGCCGAGCTTGGTCAGCACGTCAGCGTCCGTCAGGTTGGCTAGGCGCGGGCCTGAAAGTTCGAGCTGCGCAATCAGCGCCGGATGCTGAACAAAGCCCTGATTGTACTCCGGCCAAGCAGTGGACAATTCGCGCGCGGCATAGATCGTCGGGGTGCCCACCGGATTCCAGCGACCGCCAAAGCGGGCCGCTCCTTCGCCGGAAAGCGGCAGATGCGCCCAACGCGGCACGAAGGCGCGCCATAGGCTCAGCCTGTTTTCAGGCATAAATGCCGGAGCGGACTGCCTCCAGATAGGCAAGCACCTTGTCCGTTTTGCCCTCTCGAACGAGATCGTAGGCGGTCTTTCCCGCCCAGCCGGGGATTGGCTGATGCTTGAACCAGATCGCCGCACGCTGTTCATCGCCGGCCATCTCGCCTGCCATCGCCAGGATACGGACAATCGGACTCAATGCGGCGTCGACCTTGCGCGCGCCGGTCTTGGCGGCAAGCGTGTTGCGCGCGACGCCGATCAGACCCGCCAGTTCGGTCAGATTGACGCCCAGCAGTTCAGCTACCCGTCTTGCCGAAAGAAATGGCGTCCGTTCCTCGCCAAAGCGCGATGCTCGAATGTCGAGGGCTGCGGTATTCATAACAGGTTCCTAGCACATTTTGAACGACACGCGATCAAAATAGGCTCATTTCTGGCGAAATTCAAGCTCAACGCTTGCAAAGCCTACTACCGCCTTCTCCTCGGCTTCTCCAAAAGCGCGACGGCCTCGACATGCGGAGACCACAGGAACTGGTCGATCGGCGTTACGCTTTTCAGGGCGTAGCCGCCGTCGATCAGGCTGCGCAGGTCGCGCGCCAGCGTCACCGGATTGCAGGAAACCGCGGCGACCAGCGGCACGTCGGAACGGGCAATCTGCTTCGACTGGTCCTCGGCGCCGGCGCGGGGCGGATCGAACACAATGCCATCGAAGGTATTCAACTCCTTGAATGTGAGCGGCCGCCGAAACAGGTCGCGGCGTTCGCTGGTCACGCGCTTCAGACCGCTGGCGAAACGGAACGCCCGGTCGAGCGCCGAAAGCGCTGCCGCGTCACCCTCCACCGCATGGACTTCCGACTTGGCGGCGAGACGTAGCGCAAAGCTGCCGCAGCCGGCGAAGAGATCGGCGACCTTCTTGGCGCGCGCGAAGTGCCGGCCGACGATGTCGGCCATCGCCTGCTCGGCGGCTTCGGTGGCCTGCAGGAAGGCGCCCGGCGGCACCGCGACGGCGATGTCGCCGAACATGACAACCGGCTTTTTGGGCTCGATTATGATCTCGCCATCGATCGAAAGCCTTGCCAGCCCCTGAGCGATGACGAAATTGGAGGCGACGCGGCGCTGGTTTTCGCCAAGCTTGCCGGACTCGTGAACCGCGACATCAAGGCCGGAACCGGTCACTGTGACCGTCATGCGGAACGATTTCGTCGTTGCGCAAACCAACTCGGCGAGTGCTTTCAGACGGTCGAGCTTTGCGACGATTTCGGGCAGCGAGATCGGGCATTCCTCGATGGAAATGATTTCGGACGACAGCGCCCGAACGAATCCGAGCAGCATGCCGGCCTCGCTCCGTCGGGCGGTGAACACGACACGCCGACGCGTCTGCGGCGCGCACGGCACCAGCGCGTCAATGTCGCAAGTGACACCCTTGCTGTTGAGCGCTTGCGCAACCTTGTCGCGCTTCCACCGATGATAAGCTTCGGCTTCAAGATGCTGGATGGCGCAGCCGCCGCATTCGGTGAAATGCCGACAGGCAGGGTCGATGCGAAGCGGCGAAGCCTCCAGCACCGACATCAGCGTGGCACGGTCCTTTTCGCGCGCGGCGGTGACGGTTTCACCGGGCAGCGTGAACGGAATGAAAAGCTCGCCGGTTTCGGTCTCGGCGACGCCGTCGGCCTGGGAGCCCAGCCTTGTGATCGTGAAGCGCGCGTTCATCGGCCTCCGATCCCCCTGTTCTCGACTCCGGCGTCTTTGATCCCGGCGAGCAGGAACTCGCGGTTGCCGTCGCCGCCTTCGATCGGTGACAGATGCAGTCCCAGCGAGCGCCAGCCCGGGACGCCGTCGAGCCAATCCTGCAGCAGGCCGGCAACCCGCGCGGCATCGTATGGGTCTTTCAGCAAGCCGCCCTTGCCGATCGCCTCGCGGCCCGCCTCGAATTGCGGCTTGACCAAAAATATTGCTCTGGCGCCGCTCCTGGCAATGGCGAGCGCCGGCGGCAGCGCCAGTTTCAACGAGATGAAGCTGACATCGGAGACGATAAAATCCGGAATGCGATCGGCAAGATCGGCGGCGGAAAGATCACGGGCGTTCAATCCCTCGATCACCGTCACACGCGGATCGCCAGCGATATCCGGATGTATCTGGCCATGCCCGACATCGATCGCCGTGACATGTGCCGCGCCGCGTTGGAGCAAGACCTGAGTGAAGCCTCCGGTCGAGGCGCCGACGTCGAGCGCTTCGCTGCCGGCTGGATCGAGACCGAAATGATCGAGCCCGGCGATCAGCTTCAGCGCAGCACGCGACACGTAACCCTGCGCCGGATCATCGACGGCTATGATGCAATCAGCCAGGACGGTCTGGCCGGGCTTGCGGGCGATGACGCCGTCAACCGTCACAGTACCGCGCTCGATCGCGTCGCGGGCGCGAGAGCGGCTGGGGAACAGGCCGCGCGCGACAAGAAGTTCGTCGAGCCGCTGGCGTGTGCTGGCTGGCAAAGGGGAGTTCATCGGCCTTCATGGCGAAAGCCCGTCACGAAGGCAAGGATATTGGGGAAGACAACGAACATCTTGCGAAAGCGGCGAGCGCATCAGGCCGCGCCACAACTTGTTGGAATATCGCACCAGGTCCGGCACAATGTTGGAACGATATGCTCGTGTTGCTGCCAGAACGTGAGGAGGACGGATGCTGACCGGAACCTGCCATTGTGGCGCGGCCCACTGGACGTTGGAGGGCGATCCCGGCTCGATCACAGCCTGCAATTGCACGCTTTGCCGCCGCTATGGCGCGCTGTGGGCTTACGATTATGTTGACGAACGCATCCGTCTTGCGGGACCGACAAGTGCTTATACGCGCTCCGGAAAGGATGACCCGTCGCTCGAGATTCTGTTCTGTCCGACATGCGCCTGTGTGCTGGCCTGGCGTGGTTTGCGCGCCAGTGCCGCCGGTCGCACTCGGATCGCCGTCAATGTGAGGCTTGCGCCGCCAGACACCGTCGCCGACCTGCCAATCGACCATTTCGATGGTCTCCATAAGTTCGAGGACCTGCCGCGCGATGGTCGCTGCGTGCGCGATATGTGGTTCTAGTGGAAAATCCGACACTCAGTACCGGTGCGAAAGGGCGGAAGATGACCCCTTGGCGGAGGTTCGTTCGCGCCGGCCGAATTCACGCCCATGACCCAAACGCGACCTCCATCAGCCCATTTCGCTGCCCGATGGCCGACGCTCATCCCAACCAGCGTTCCTGACCCAAAGCCGACCAGAGCAGGACTAGGCTCCGAAGCGATACTCTATTATCATGGAAACAGTTGCCCAGCGCCGGAAACCTCCATGGAGCGCAGGCTTGCGGCGATACTTGCCGCTGACATCGTTGGCTACAGCCGCCTTATGGAAGCCGATGAGGCGGATACCCTCGCGCGCCTGAAGAGCACCCGCGAGAACCTGATCGATCCGAAGATCGCCGCTCATAAGGGGCGCATCGTGAAGCTCATGGGCGACGGCGCGCTGATAGAATTCTCCAGCGTGGTCGACGCGGTCGGTTGCGCCGTCGAAATCCAGCGGACGATGGCGGAGTGCAACGCCGAACTGCCGAAGGAAAAACAGCTCGAATTCCGCATTGGCGTAAACCTTGGTGATGTGATTGTCGAAGGGCAGGACATCTATGGCGACGGCGTGAATGTCGCGGCGAGACTGGAAGGATTGGCCGAACCCGGGGGCGTTCTAATTTCAGGAACGGCATTTGATCAGGTCGAGAGAAAGCTGGATTTTGAGTTCGAATTTTTGGGTGAACAACAACTCAAGAACATCGAAAAACCTGTTCGCCTGTATCGGGTGAGCCCGCGGACACGCGCCGCGTCCGGAGCAGTTCCAGCAAAACGCAAACGTCATATCGAATGGCGCCGGCTGACAGTCGCGGCGACGGCGCTGGTCCTGATCGCCGGAGGTGTAGCGCTTTGGAAGGTGGTCGGGGACGGTTCAGGACCGCCGGTCGAGGTGGCCTCCAGGGAAAGAATGGCGCTCCCGCTACCTGACAAGCCATCGATCGCTGTATTGCCATTCACCAACATCTCGAGCGACGCCGGCCAGGAGCACTTCGCCGACGGCATGACCGATGACTTGATCACCGACCTTTCCAAGGTTTCCGGCCTCTTCGTGATCGCGCGAAACTCGACATTCGTTTACCGCGGCAAGCCGGTAAAAATCAGCCAGGTCGCCGAAGAACTTGGCGTGCGTTACGTTCTCGAGGGGAGCGTACGGCGAGCCGGCGAGCAGGTGCGAGTCAACGCCCAGCTCATCGATGCCCTCACCGGCGGGCATGTGTGGGCGGACAGGTTCGATGGAAACGTCGCCGATATTTTTGCGGTCCAGGACGTTTTTGTCGCAAAGATCGTCGAAGCGTTGAAGGTCAATCTCACCACCACCACAAAAACGGAAATTGCCCGCGCCAAGCCGGACAACATTGCAGCCAAGGAAGCTTTCAATGAGGGTTGGAGCCTTTATCTCCGTTACAACGCAAAGGATACAGCTGCCGCCATCACTTCTTTGAAAAAAGCAACGGAACTTGATCCCGAATATGGGCGCGCTTATGCCGCCCTGGCGCTGGCCTACTTCCGCGTCGTTGAGTCACTCTGGGGTAAAGAACTCGGTAGGGACGAACCATATTTCTGGTGGGGAGCCTACGATTACGTAGAGCTGGCCAAGAAATATCCAACGTCACTGTCTTATACGGTCGAGGCATTGCGGGACGTTTATCAAGGCCTGGCCGAAGATGCACGCAGGAATGCCGGTCGAGCGATTGCATTGGATCCCAACGACCCCGAGGCGCACATCGCAACGGCCTGGGCGCTGACGATCTCAGGCGAACCCGCCGAGGCGCTGAATTTCGTCGCGACCGCCATGCGGCTCAACCCGAACTATCCAAGCCACTACGTTCTCGCTCGTGGATTGGCGCTTTTTGCAATGGGCGATCTGAAACAAGCGGCTGAGGTGTTCGGAGAAGGTGTAAGGCGAAACCCAGACGCAACTGCGCTCTTTCTACCTCTCAGTTCCGTGCTGGCGCAACTCGGTCGCCGGGAAAAAGCGAGACAAATGCTACTGAAGTTCCGACCGGGTTTAGACCAGAAAGGGCTCGAAAACCTTGCCGACACCTTACACCTTTCGTTCAAATGGGATTATGAACACGCAAGCGTCCCGGAGCGCCTGAATGACGGTGTCCGTATCGCTGCGCTGCCGCTGGACGTCACCGTTACGAGCC
The DNA here is from genome assembly GCF_055811615.1 of Mesorhizobium sp. WSM4807. Lineage (NCBI taxonomy): Bacteria > Pseudomonadati > Pseudomonadota > Alphaproteobacteria > Hyphomicrobiales > Phyllobacteriaceae > Mesorhizobium > Mesorhizobium sp. WSM4807. Next base: position 82,747 of record NZ_JBVVQY010000002.1, on the reverse strand, counting down.
TGGAAGCAGAGCTTGGCGACGGCGATCCCTTTTCCCAGCTATATGCAGCAAAACGACTGGGCTGGTTTGGACCAGCGGCAGCACAAGCCGTTCCGGCTCTGGTTGAAGCGCTCAAGATTGAGTATCTCCGCCGGGAGGCCATCGAGGCGCTGGGAAAGATCGGACCTCCGGCACAAGCTGCGATACCTGCGCTTGTCGCACTCCAGAATGAAGCTCTGGTTGGCATTTACGCAAAGGACGCGCTGTCCAAAATCAGAGGCAATTGATGGACGCTGGACGCGCCAGGGATTTCCGCTTGTGGCCCAACTCGGACCTGCTGCAATGTCCGCTCCGGAGCCGCTGTTGGGGGCAAGGAGACATCAAACGCGTCCAGTCCGCCATCCCAATTGACGAGTACACGGCCTAGGCGAACCACCAGCGTTCGGCGATCTTCGACCCGTCCATCGGCCAGTTCGACGCCAACTCGCCGTGGGCAAGAGCCTTGGTGTGGGCATCTACATAGGAGTTGAAGACGAGGTTGATGAGCCCGCCGTCGTCATGCAGCAATTGCTGCATTTTGGCATACATGCCGGCGCGCTTGGTATCGTCGGTCTCCGAGCGGGCGGCGACGAGCAGCTCATTAAAGCGCGGATTTTTCCAGAACGTTTCGTTCCACAGCGCTTCCGCCGCATAGGCGGTGGTGAACATCCAGTCGCACGTCGGCCGGCCGGCCCAGTAAGAGGCGTAGAACGGCTTCTGGAGCCAGACATTGTTCCAGTAGCCGTCATTGGGCTCCCGGATCACATTCAGGTTGAGGCCGGCGGCGCGGGCATGCTCCTGCCAGAGGAAAGCGGAGTCGGTAGCACCCGCGAAGGCGGCATCCGCGACCGACAGGTCGAACTGGGTGTTCTCGGCCCCCGCCTTCTTGAGCAGGCTCTTGACCATGTCGGGGTCGTAGACGTGCTTCGGCTGCGGATCGATCGCGAACTTGACGGTCGGTGAGATCGGATTGTCGTTGCCGATGGCGCCGTGGCCGAGAAACACCTTCCGCACGATCTCGTCGCGATTGAGCGAGTACTTCAACGCATTGCGCACATCGGGATTGTCGAAGGGCGCCTTCTGGACGTTCATGACATAGACGTAGTGGCCGTAGCCCGTCGTCTCTGAGATCACGAGATCGGGGTTCTGCTTCAGAATGTCGAGCGTCTTCAGATCGCAGCGATCCATGTAATGGACTTCGCCGGTGTTGAGCGCGTTGGTGCGCGCCGTTACATCATTGATCGCCAGGTATTCGACACGGTCGAACCAGCCCTTGTCGGATTTGAAGTAGTTCGGGTTCTTGTTGAAGGTGGCGATGACGCCCGGCTCGAACTTTTCGAGCATATAGGGGCCGGTGCGGGTGCCCGACTCCCAGTCGACGCCGCCCTCTTTCGCCGGCATGACCAGGATGTCCGACATGATGTAGGGGAAGTCGGCATTGCCGCCGTCGAGTTCGAACACCACCGTCAAGGCACCGTCGGCGACGACATTCCTGACCGTAGCCAAGAGCGATTTCATCATCGATTTCGTGCCCTCCATGGTGTGATGCCTGACCGAGGCCACGACATCATCAGCGGTAACCGTCTTGCCATTGTGAAAGGTGGCGCCTTTCCTCAGTTTGAACACCCACTTCTTGGCGCCGTCGGACGGCTCAAAGCTCTCGGCGAGGTCGGGGACCACGTTGCCCTTGGAATCGATCTCGGTCAGGCTGTTCGACAAGGTTCCCCCTAGCGCGGTGCCGGTGAACCGGTTGACGTAGGTACTCGGGTCCAGTGAATCGGTGGCGGCGGCATCGCTGATGCCGATCTTCAAGGTGCCGCCCTTCTTGGGCTCGGCGCGCGCGACCCTGACGAACATTGCATTGGCGGCCGTGGCGGTAAGGCCGGAGGCGAGCGCCAGCTGAACAAAGTCACGACGCGAAACCCTGCCTTTGGCGGCAAGCGTGGCGGCCAACTTCAGTTTCGTTTCAAATTCCGTCACAGATGCTCTCTCCCTCGAACGGAAGATCATGCGAGACCCTCGGCGGCCCGAGAGACTTAGGACGATAGCACAACAGGCATTCCCGAGCTAACGAGGACCTCCGGCAGCGCACGGTCGGACTCGTGTCCTCTCGCTTGCTCCCGCGGACTTGGGCCTCGCCCGGGGCCGGGGCGGATGGATCGGTCGATATTCAGTTCGTTGGCTGCGACGGAAAGATTGCCAACTGTATTTCGATTACACCAGGCTGGAGTTACTGGGTCCGCCTCTATCACCCGCGCACGCAAATTTTAGATCGCACATGGGTATTCCCGAAGCCGAAGCTGATGAATTGATATGAGGATGTCGAATGTCCGCTCTTTCAAAGCTGCCCTGGAATCGCTTTCGCTAATGTCCGTTTCTGGCTGGTCGCTCATTTCCAGTCGACAATCGAACGGCACGAAACCACCCAGTTCTGCTCTTCACACGCGGTAGCAAGCATCAGGATTTCACTCTGCTTCTAGAAGATTGGCCGCGAGACCGGTGCCAAGAGACACCGTAGGCGAATGCCAAATGACAACGCAAACAGTCGGTTACGACCGCCGGTCGGCAAACTGATGCAAGCCGTTGAGATTTTGATTCAGGCGCTTTGCGCGCTGGCGGTGTGTCCCAGCGCCACGAAGACGGTGCGAACGATACCGGCGGCATCAAGCCCGGCGTCGGCGTACATCTTTTCGGGCTTGGCGTGATCGACAAAAGTGTCGGGCAACACAAGCGGGCGTACCTTCAGGCCGTTTTCCAGCAGCCCTTCATGGGCCAGGAATTGCAGCACATGGCTGGCGAAGCCACCGACCGCGCCCTCTTCCACTGTTACCAGCACCTCATGCGAGCGCGCCAGCCGCCGGATCAGGTCCTCGTCGAGCGGCTTGGCGAAACGAGCATCGGCGACCGTGGTGGAAAGCCCTGCCGCGCCGAGTTCCTCGGCCGCAGCCAGGCAATCCTGCAGCCGCGTGCCGAAGGAAAGGAGCGCAACCTTGGTGCCCTCCTTGACGATACGGCCCTTGCCGATTTCGAGAACCGAGCCACGCTCTGGCAAGTCGACGCCGACGCCGTTGCCGCGCGGGTAGCGGAAGGCGATGGGGCCTTCATCGTAGCTTGCCGCCGTGCGCACCATGTGGCGCAGTTCCGCCTCGTCCGCCGCAGCCATGACGACGAAACCGGGCAGCGTCGCCAAAAAAGTCGTGTCAAAGGCGCCGCAATGGGTCGCCCCGTCGGCACCGACGAAGCCGGCGCGATCGATCGGAAAGCGGACCGGCAGTTTTTGGATGGCGACGTCATGGACGACCTGGTCATAGGCGCGCTGCAGGAAGGTCGAATAGATCGCAGCGAAAGGTTTGAAGCCTTGCGTGGCAAGGCCGGCGGCAAAGGTCACCGCATGTTGCTCGGCGATACCGACGTCGAAGGTCCTCGACGGGAACGCCTCGCCGAAGAGGTCGAGGCCGGTGCCGTTCGGCATGGCGGCGGTGATGGCGACGATGCGGTCGTCCTCTCGGGCCTCCTGGACCAGGCTTTCGGCAAAGACCTTCGTGTAGCTCGGCGCGTTGGCCGGCGCCTTGGCCTGGGCGCCGGTGATGACGTCGAACTTGTTGACGCCGTGATATTTGTCGGCGGCCGCCTCGGCCGGTCCATAGCCCTTGCCCTTCTGGGTCACGACGTGGATCAGCACCGGGCCGTCGGCATTGTCGCGGACGTTCTTCAGCACCGGGATCAGGTGCTCGAGATTGTGACCGTCGATCGGGCCGATGTGATAGAAACCCATTTCCTCGAACAGCGTGCCGCCAGTGACGTAGCCGCGCGCATGTTCGACCGCCCGCTTGATGGCGCGATCGGCGCGCTCGCCCAGATAAGAAGTCAGCTTCTTGCCGAAATCGCGCAAGCCCAGATAGGCCTTGCCCGACGCAAGGCGGGCCAGATAGGCGCTCATTGCGCCGGTCGGCGGAGCGATCGACATGTCGTTGTCGTTGAGGATGACGATCAGACGGGCATCGAGCGCGCCGGCATTGTTCATCGCCTCATAGGCCATGCCGGCCGACATGGCGCCGTCGCCGATAACGGCAATGACATTGTTGCGGCCACCGGAGAGATCGCGTGCCATTGCCATGCCGAGGCCGGCGGAAATGGAGGTCGACGAGTGGGCGGCGCCGAACGGATCGTATTCGCTCTCGGCGCGCTGGGTGAAGCCGGACAGGCCGCCCTCTTGCCGCAGCGTGCGGATACGGTCGCGGCGGCCGGTCAGGATCTTGTGTGGATAGGCCTGGTGACCGACATCCCAGATCAGCCGGTCGTCTGGCGTGTTGAAGACATAGTGCAATGCGACCGTCAGTTCGACCACGCCAAGGCCAGCACCGAGATGTCCGCCGGTGTGGGACACGGCGTCGATCAACTCGGTGCGAAGCTCCAATGCCAACTGCGGCAGATCACGTTCGTCAAGCGTCCTGAGGTCGGCGGGTATGCGGACCTTGTCGAGAAGGGGCGTATGGAGCTTTGCGTTCACTGGTGGTAGGGCCTGCTTTTTATTCACGTGCGAAATAGGCCGCTGGCCGGCGAATGTAAATGCGTGTGAGTGACGCGGGCCAGATTCAAAGTGTTAAGGTTTCCTTTGCGTGTCCAAAACCGCACGCGGCGCTCTAATTGTCCGGCAGAGGAATGAACTCTTCTTCATCCCCAGGAACGATATCGAAGCGGCCTGTCTTCCACTCTTCTTTGGCCTGTTCGATGCGTTCCTTCGACGATGACACGAAATTCCACCAGATGTAGCGCTTCGAGCCAAGTGAGGCGCCGCCGAACAGCATAAAATGCGCTCCACCCTCCGAGGACACGACAATCTCGTCACCGGGCCGAAACACCAGCAGCCGCTCTGCCGGAAAGCGGTCGCCGGAGATCGAGACCTCTCCCTCCAACGTATAGATGGCGCGCTCCTCGGCATTGGCAGGGATTTTCACGCTGGCGCCGGGCGCCAGGCTGAGGTCTGCATAGAGCGTGTCAGAAGCGGTCACGACCGGAGACCGCAGCCCGGAAAAGGCGCCGATGACAACGCGCCCGCTGACGCCTTCGGCGTCGATCTCGGGCAGACGCATGGCCGCCGTATTCTCGAAGATCGGGTCGACCTCCTCCTTATCGTCGGGCAGCGCCAGCCATGTCTGCAGGCCGGAAACCGACATCGGCGCGCCGCGCAGCTCCTGTGGCGTACGCTCGGAATGGACGATACCGCGGCCGGCGGTCATCAAATTCACGTCGCCGGGCTGGATTACCATTTCGGTGCCGAGCGAATCGCGATGCCTGATCTTGCCGTCGAACAGGTAAGTCACCGTCGACAGGCCGATATGCGGATGCGGACGGACGTCGAGCGCCTGGCCGGCCCGCAAAATCGCCGGGCCCATGCGATCGAAGAAGATGAAGGGACCGACCAGCCGACGCCTGGCGGTCGGCAAGGCACGGCGAACCTGAAAGCCGCCAATGTCCTTGGCGTTCGGAATAACCATCAGTTCGATCTGGTCGCTGGCGAAGGCGTCACCGGGCAGGGGGTCGTTTCCGGGGAAGAAGCTCACGAAACCTCCTTGTCAGCAGCAATGCACGGTTGCCATCAAATCAGGCGAAACGGATTGCCGCTTTTGCGCGCGCCTTGGCCGCGACTTCCTCGCGACTGCGCGGATGGTGCGTGGTTTCGAGAGAATCGAGAAGCTCGCGAGCCGACGCAGCGATAGCATCGACGGCATGATCGAAGGCGTCCTGATTCCGCTTCGAGGGTCGTGTCGATCCGCTCAGCTTGCGGACGAACTGAAGCGCCGCGTCGCGAATTTCCTCGTTCGTCGCCGGCGGATCAAAATTGAACAGGGTCTTGATGTTTCTGCACATCGCTTTTCTGGGCCTCCGCGTCTCGCTTTTATCCTAGTTTGAGCATGATCTTGTCCGAAAACCGGTTTCCGCTTTGCGCCAACGCGGACCTTCGGTTCGGGATCATGCATTACTCCGCGTCCAGCGGCTCTGTCCCCACAGGCTTGCCGTCGCGCGAAAGCCTGATCTTCTCGACCTTATCCTCGGCCGCCTTGAGCAGCCGATCGCAATGTACCTTCAGTGCCTCACCGCGCTCATAAATGCGGATCGACTGATCGAGCGGCACGTCGCCGCGCTCCAGATCATCGACGATTTTCTCCAGCGCGTCGAGCGCCTGCTCGAAGCTCATCGCCTTGACGTCTTCGTTGCTCTCACCAGCCATCGTTCATCCTTTCATCAGTCGCCCGACATGGGCGGCGACCGAAAATGCCAATCCCTGCAGATCGTAGCCGCCCTCGAGCAGGCTGACGAGCCGGTTGTCGCTGTGACGACCGGCGCGCTGCATCAGCTGGCCGGTTGCCCAGTCGAAATCGTCCTCGGTCAAGTTGATCTCGGCCAGCGGATCGCGGTGATGCGCGTCGAAGCCGGCGGAAATTATGATGAGGTCGGGCGCGAAATTGTCGAGCGCCGGCAAGATGCGCGACAGGAAAGCGTCGCGGAAAACCTCGCTGCCGGTCTGCGGCGCCAGCGGCGCGTTGACGATATTGCCGGCGCCGGTTTCGCTCACGGCTCCGGTTCCGGGATAAAGCGGCATCTGGTGCGTCGAGCAATAGAGCACCGACGGATCGTCCCAGAAAATATCCTGCGTGCCATTGCCGTGATGCACGTCCCAGTCGACGATGGCAACGCGCTCGGCCTGGTGCTGCCTTTGCGCGTAGCGCGCCGCGATCGCCGCGGTGTTGAACAGACAGAAGCCCATGGACGTCGTCTTTTCGGCGTGGTGGCCGGGCGGGCGGGCGGCGACAAAGACATTGGCGACGTTGCCCCGAAAGACATCGTCGACGGCGGCGTTGGCAGCGCCGATCGCCGTCACGGCCGCCTGCCAGCTTTTCGGGCTGGCGGTGGTGTCGGCGTCGACGCGAGCGATACCGGTGTCCGGTATCGTAGCGCGGACCCGTTCGACGAATTCCTGCGGATGTGCGTAGAGGATGGTGGCCTCGTCGCCTTCCGGCGCCTCGGCACGATCAAGGGCGGCAAAGGCTTCGTCGTCGAGCACGCGTTCGATGGCGCGCAGGCGGTCCGGCCGCTCCGGATGACCGGGCGGCGTTATGTGCTCGAGAAAGATCGGGTGGGTATAAAGCCTTGTTACCATGCCCCCGATATAGGCGCGCCCGGCGGCTTTGACCATGTTTTTGGCACGGCCAAAGGCAGACGTTCAACAGGGTTTAGATGTTGGATGCTGGTTGGGTCCGGCGCGAGCTACCGACCGATGCTCGGCCAGCCGCCGGTCCCAGTCGGGGTCGGGCACCTGGCCTTTGATGGTCTTGAACAAACTCAGGCCAGCGATTTGTCAATCTCAGCCGGTGCCTGCGGACCGCCAATCCTGCGGCCTTGCTTGAGCAATCCCTCCAGAAGCACGTTGAAGGCCTTCACCGCCTTTTTTGACGTCGCTTCGGGATCCTCCGAATTTGCGATCCACTGCGCGGCATGTAGCGAGGCGCCGCTGACCAACCTTGCTGCGGCTTCGGGATCAACGGCAACGATGGTTCCCTCGTCCCTCAGCCTTTGAAGGTTCTCGCTCATCGAGCGGATGCATTCGTTCTGGCTCGGCCATTGCGAAGGATCGCCGAGCACCGCCGGTCCATCGCGAAGGACAATACGCTGGATCTCCGGCTCCAGCGCCATCTCGATATAAGCGGTGCATTCGTCGACAAAGCCCTGCCAAAGAGTGTCCGCCCTGGCCGAAACGATCTTCAGCCGGGCCAACATTTCCCCGTCGATCTCGGCGATGACCGCCTGGAGAAGGCCCTTCTTGTCGCCGAAGTGATGATAAAGCGCGCCACGCGTCAGCCCGGCCGATGCGGTGAAGTCGTCCATCGACGCCTCGGCATAGCCGACAGTGCCAAAGGCATGGCGCGCCGCCGCGACCAATTTGGCGCGGGTCTCCGCGATCATCTCCTTGCGTGGTTTGTGCCCCATTCGCTCATTCCTTCACATACGTCTCGTATATTAATTGACATACGCGTCGTATGTCATTATTTGATTTGCATACGCCACGTATATAAGTGGCTCGGCCTCAAAAATCCAGGAGTGTTCTCATGCCCAATCCCTATCGCGAAATCTTCTAGGCAAGGGGAGCCAAGGGCTTCGCCGCAGCCGGCTTCGTTGCCAGGATGCCGATGGCCATGGCTCCGATCGGGATCGTCGCGATGCTGTCGCAGACGCACGGCGAATACTGGCTGGCTGGCGCCGTCTCCGCGACATATGCGCTGGCCAATGCTTTCGTCGCGCCGCAGATATCGCGGCTGGTGGACCGCCTCGGCCAAGCGCGGATTGTGGTGCCCACCACTGTCATTTCCGCGCTCGCTTTCGTAGTGCTGATTGCGGCGGCCAATCAGGACTGGCCGATATGGACACTGTTCGTGTCAGCGCTGCTGGCCGCCGCAATGCCCAGCATCCCCGCAATGGTGCGCGCGCGCTGGACAGAGCTCTTCCGAGATCGCCCCGAGATGAACACCGCGTTCGCCTTCGAGTCGGCGGCGGACGAGCTGGTCTACATCGCCGGGGCTTCGCTATCGGTGGGACTGAGCGTCGCCGTTTTCCCGGAAGCGGGAATGTTGGCGAGCACATTGTTCCTCGCCTTCGGCTCGACAGCCTTCATCCTGCAGCGCTCGACCGAGCCGCGAGTGCGACCGGTGGAAATTGGTTCGCGCAGCTCGGCAATCCGCCTGCGGCCGGTCCAAATCATCACCTTGGCCCTGATCTTCATCGGCGCGACCTTCGCAACCACGGAGGTGAGCACCGTGGCGATCACCAAGGAGCTCGGCCAGCCGGGCGCCGCCAGCCTCGTCATCGGCGTCTACGCCCTCGGATCGTTTGTCGTCGGCATCATCATCGGCGCCCTGAACCTGAAAACACCGCTGCAAATTCAGCTTGCCATCGCGATCGCCATCATCGCGCTCACCACGCTGCCGCTGCTCGTCGCCGACACGGTACCTCTTCTGGCACTGGCCGTCTTCGTTAGCGGCGTGGCGATCTCGCCGACCTTCATCACGGCATTCGGCCTGATCGAGCGGCGCGTGCCGGAGGCCGTGCTGACCGAGGGCGTCACCTGGGTCATGACCGGCATAGGCATCGGCATGGCGCTCGGCTCCTTCGCCGCCGGATGGGTGGTGGACGCCTTCGGCGCACAGAGCGGGTTCCTGGTGTCGGTGGCGGCGGGCGCCATCGCGCTGGTCATCGTGCTCGCCGGCCAGTGCAGCCTTGCCACGGCGCATACGGTGTCGCAATCCGACGCAGCCGCGGTTCCTGCCGAATAGTCTCTATGCGTCCGGTCCCAAGCGGGGCCGGACGTCCTCCTTTTCGAAGGCGTATACGCTTGCGATTAGGGGCTTAACTTCGCATGCTCTTATGCATGAGAGTCATGAATGCTGGCGCGCGAGTCACTATCCGCCAGGCGGACCTGGCCGTCAGGCAGACGCGACCATCAGAAAGGCGCGGCGTATGGAGCGTGCCGACCTGAATGCCTTTCTGGCAGTTCGTAGGAGCGGAGTCTCACGCGCTGTGGCCAAGCTCGGGACGTCGCAATCCGCACTAAGCAAGACGCATCGAATCGTGTCTCGGCATACGCCTTGACGCCGCCCTTCAGGCGATCAGGTTGAGAAGGAGGATAAGAATGGGCGACGAATGCCGCTGGCCGGATCTGGAGTTCTACGATCTTTCCAACCGATCCCTGATCTCATTTCCGTTCAGGACGACGACCGGGGTTCCCAGTGCCTCGACCAATTCGGGGCTCAAATGGGCAATTGCTTCGGCACGCCCCACCATTGGTGGACACTCGCCGGGACAATAGATGGTCGAGTTGGTTGCCTGGAGAATTCTCAGGAGCGAATCGAATAGGCGACTGTTGGAAGTGGGGCGCGCCACCGTGAACCCCGAACACCGCGACGCGTCGTCCGGATCGAGATTTAGATAAAGGTCGGTTTGATCCAATGCCGACGGAGAGTCCTGATAGGTGACCACCCAGCATGAGAATTCAGGATCGCGGCTGGTGATGAACGGTGCGAAGGCGTCGTTCACGATCGATGTTGTAAAATAGCTCTGTTCGCCGTTTTCAAAACAACTGAGATATGCCTCGAAGCTCATCTCCATTGTCTCCAACAGACTAAAGAATCTCGGTCTTGGCGATATGGATGCCGAAGCCTTCCAACCCGACATAGTGGCGTTCGCGCGAGGCGATCAGGTTGATCGAGGAAATGCCAAGATCCTTCAAGATTTGCGCGCCAAGACCGATCTCGCGCCATTCGCTTTCGCGGCGGCGCGCCTCTTCATGGTCCTCGCGATCGCCGGCAGCCGGCCGGTTGCGCTCCTGATGGGCGACGCCGACGGAGCCTTCGCGCAGATAGACGATGACGCCGCGCCGGCGCTCGCCCATCGATTTCATGATACCGTCCAGCCTGTGGCTGGTGCCGAAGACGTCCGTCACAACGTCCTCGGAATGCAGCCGCACCGGCACCTCCTCGCCGTCGCGGATGTCGCCGAAGACGATCGCCACATGGTGCATAGAATCCCAGGGCAGCGTGTAGGTGAAGACCTGCGCCTTGCCGCCAGGCGTGTCGATGTCCGAACAGGCGACACGTTCGACCAGCGTTTCCTTGCGCTGGCGGTAGGCGATGAGGTCGGCGACCGAAATCTGCTTCAAACCGTTCTTTTCGGCGAAGGCCTGTACCTGCGGGCCGCGCATCACAGTGCCGTCATCATTGACCAGCTCGGAAATGACACCGACCGGCGGCAGGCCGGCAAGCTTGCACAAATCGACCGCTGCTTCGGTATGGCCCGAACGCATCAGCACGCCGCCTTCGCGCGCGATCAGCGGAAAGATGTGGCCGGGGCGGACGAAATCGGACGCCCCGACATTGCCGTTGGCAAGGTTGCGCACGGTCAATGTGCGGTCGTCGGCCGAGATGCCCGTCGTCGTGCCGTGCTTGAAATCGACGCTGACGGTGAAGGCGGTGGTGTGGGCCGAGTCATTGTCGGCGACCATCGGCGAAAGATTCAGCCGCTTGGCTTCCTCGCGCGGCATCGGCGTGCAGACGATGCCGGAGGTGTTGCGGACGATGAACGCCATCTTTTCCGGCGTGCAATGGACGGCGGCGACGATCAGATCGCCCTCGTTCTCGCGCCCGTCATCGTCCATGACCACGACGATTTCGCCGCGTTCGAAGGCGCGCAGGGCTTCGACGATCTTCTTCTGGTCGTAAGGCATAAGTGCTCGCTTTGCTCGCGGGAGTAGGGGAGTAGGGCAGTAAGGGAGTAGGAAAAAGGAAAATACGGTCGCGGGAGCTGCGTAACATACTCCCCTACTGCCTTACTCCCCCTACTCCCCTCCCTGTCTGTCCCCGATGACGCAGATAGTGATCGGCGATCGCGCAGGCAACCATCGCCTCGCCGATCGGCACGGCGCGGATGCCGACGCACGGGTCATGCCGGCCCTTGGTCATGATTTCGACGTCGTTGCCGTCCTTGTCAATCGACTTTCGCGGGGTCAGGATCGACGAGGTCGGCTTGACAGCGAAGCGCGCGACGATCGCCTGGCCGGTCGAGATGCCGCCGAGGATGCCGCCCGCATTATTGGAGAGGGAGACCGGCTTGCCGTCATTGCCCATGCGCATCTCGTCGGCATTCTCTTCGCCGGTGATGCGGGCGGCCTCGAAGCCGTTACCGATCTCGACACCCTTTACGGCATTGATCGACATCAGGCCCGAGGCAATGTCCTGGTCGAGCTTGGCATAGATCGGCGCGCCGAGGCCTGCCGGAACGCCGTCGGCGACGATCTCGATCACCGCGCCGATCGAGGAACCAGCCTTGCGGATGCCGTCAAGATACGCGGTGAAGACGGCGATCGATGCCGGGTCGGGCGTGAAGAACGGATTTTCGGCGTCGCCAACGAAATTCCAGTTCCAGTTGGCGCGGTCGATCGATTTCTCGCCCATCGATACCAGCGCACCGCGCACGATCATGCCGGGCACGACCTTGCGGGCCAAGGCTCCGGCCGCCACCCGCGCCGCCGTCTCGCGGGCCGAAGAGCGGCCGCCACCGCGATAGTCGCGCAGGCCGTATTTGGCATCGTAGGTGTAATCGGCATGACCAGGCCGGTACTGGCGGGCGATCTCGCCATAGTCCTTGGAGCGCTGGTCGACATTCTCGATCAGCATCGACACCGGCGTGCCGGTGGTGATCATCGTCTCGCCGTCCTCATCCAGAATGAAGCCGGACAGGATCTTGACCTCGTCGGGTTCGCGACGCTGCGTCACAAAACGCGATTGACCCGGGCGGCGCTTGTCGAGGTCGGCTTGGATCTCAGCGCGCGTGAAGCGGATGCCGGGCGGACAGCCGTCGACCACGCAGCCGAGCGCTGCGCCATGGCTTTCGCCCCAGGTGGTGACGCGGAAAAGGTGGCCAAACGTATTGTGAGACATGAAAACCAGCCCTGCCGGCCTCGGAGCCGGCTTACCGCATGACCCCGAAAATCGGAGCGATTTTCGGAAAGGATCATGCGCAAAATCAAAAGTGCTACAGCGTCCCTTGCGCGTCCAACAGGACGCGCGGCGCTGTCTGCGTTCTATTGGCGTTTTCCGCAGTGGTCAAACTGTGATCTAGCGGATTTAGTTTTGACACATTCGGTTGGTTTCTGCTTCCCTCGATCCGTCTGTTGAACACCCGCCGCCGCCGTGCCGGCGCAATGATAAGAGGACGATGATGCGTATCCTGATCGGCGCCGTTGCCGCGACTTTGCTGATTTCCACCGCCGCCTTCGCCGGCCAAACCGAAGGCCTGATCAAAGAGGTCGATAAGGACACGTTGACGCTGACACTCGACGACGGCAAATCCTACAAGCTGAACGCCGAAACCGATCTCGAAGCGCTGAAACCCGGCATGGATATCGTGATCGCCTACGACGAGACAAACGGCGAGAATGTCATCACCGACATGCAATTGCCGGACAGCGATTCAACCGAATAGAGTCATTCAGTTTGGGCGGTGCTGGCTATTCTCGCGAGCAACGATACCAGTTCCGGCTGGCGGTGGGTCTCGGTTTTGGCGAAGACGGCTTTCAGCTGATTCCTGGCGGTTTCGTAAGTGACTCCCAACTCATCCGCGACGGCCTTCAACTCTGCGCCCGATGAAACCCGGCGAGCCAGTCTCGCCTCGGCAGGGGTCAGCCCGAAGCAAGTCCGCAAGGCAACCTCCGACGGCTGAGGATAAATGTCCGGATCGATAAAGCAGACAACTATCTGACAGGATGCAAAGACGTTCGTGGTAATTCTTGGCAGGCGCGTGGGATAAGCTAGCAGAGGCCTGCCTCCGAGGCGGGGCAGCGGGACGGGGTCCACCATTGCTGGCGGGGTCGGATTTCGCAGCAGCCCGTGAAATGCGCCTAAGGGCATCAGTGGCGTTCTTGTCGGCACAAGCCAGATGGCGGCCGGTCACCCAAAGGTCTCGACCGAACAGGCTCTCTGCAGGTTCGTTCACCAGGATCACGGCGGCGTTCCGGTCAAGCATCTGCAGGCGTGCCGCTTGCGCTGAATGCACCCATCGCTCCTTCGGCACGCGCGAAGCTCAGCATTCTCGCGAGCGCGACCGCGGAACCCAACTGTCTGGAGAAGTCGGCAAGGCTCTGAATCTCGGATGGCGAAAAAGGGCCTTGCTGGATCGACCTCTGGATCGACAGGCACCAGAGGCATCGCCTGCCGCAACCTTCACACCCGCAAACCACCGCAGGCCGAATGGCGCGAGAAATTCCTGATAGTAGGGATGCCTGGCGATTTCCTCGGGCGTCAGTACGTCAAGCTCGCTGACGGCGCCTCTTCGGATCAACAGAGGCAACAGGTTGTACCGGTCGTCCCGGTCGATCCAGCCATCCTTGACGTATGTCTCGAGCGACGGACCCATTCGGCGACTTTTCGGTATGCCGGGGAAATGCCCTTTCGTGTCGAACAGCATTGCGCCAAAGCTTCCAGTGGCGTCCGCAGCCACATCCATTGCAGCATCCCAAAGCGCCGGGTCGGCCGCCGCTTCGGCTATGGCATTGCCCACTGCATTCAGATCGAAAGCCGTGCCCATCTCCGTCCCGCAGCCGAGAAGCAATCCGAGCTTATATTAGCGAAGTTGAAACTTCTAGCCGGCCGCGGCCGAGGGAGCCTGACGAGTAGGGCTAGTACACTTGGTCTGACCCAGTTGGGGCATGCGCAAGATTTGAATTTCTATAAAACAGCCTTCGGGAACCGGCGAGGTCACGGGGTCAAAAGACGAACGACGCATCCTTGCGTGTTCAGTTGTCTCGGCGCGAGCGTAAAGCGGGCCGTAGGCGTCTTTTGTGAATGGGGGGATCGGTGGCTAAAATTGCAACGCACGGCGCACGCACCGTCCAAATCAATGGCGACATCGCCCCTACCAACGGAACTCTCCACGCTCTTACAGCGACCCCCGCAGTCGCACCGAAACACCGGGGCGCCCTCATGCCTACCCTCATCATCTGCACAAGCTGCCTTATTCCAGCTGCATCCGTCCGCGCGCAGAAGGCCGACACTGCGGTTGACGTGTGCCTCGTCCTGGCCGCAGATATCTCGGCCAGCATCGCCAATGACACAGCCCATATGCAGCGTGAGGGTCACGCTCAGGCGTTGAGCCACCGTGACGTTGTGTCCGCCATAGCCCTGACCCGCACTGGGCGGATCGCCGTGACCTACGTCGAATGGTCCAGCCATCATACCGCCCACACCATATTGCCTTGGCGCATTATAGAAAATGCGCGCGGCGCGCGAGAGGCAGCTGACGTTATTCGAGATATGGGCCACCGTACCGGTCAAGACCGCCTCGGCCTCACTAGCCTCAGTTGGGCCATTTCCTACGCGTCCCAGAGCCTGGCCCAGTGCCCCGCCACACCCGACCGCGCGGTTATCGACATCTCAGCGAATGGACCCAACAATGATGGTCCTGCCCCAGAGACTGCGCGGGACCACGCCTTGGCCATGGGCCACATCATCAATGCGCTTGCCATCCCCGCGCCGGTGCTACCACTTGACGATTTAGCTGTCAGCCTCGACCCATACGAAGGAGTGTGGCAGCACCCAACCGACTATCTCTATAGCCACGTTACCGGCGGTCCCAACAGTTTCGCGACCACAGCTCGTACATTGGAGGATTATTTTCCTGTCCTCCGCCGCAAAATCGTCACGGAGATTGCCGGTTTGTCCGACAATCCGCTTGAGCATGTGCAGGAAGTGGAGCTTGCCTGGCGGCCTTGATTTGAAAAGATAGCAGAGCAGGACCGCACCCGCCTGGGAGAGGCCGTACGGGGACTGGCCGCCAACCGCCGCCCGCTTCTCTACGTCGTCCCGACTTGGCATCAATTTTTGAATCAATGTCTGAGAAGGCCTGAACTCGCGTCCTTCAGAGCCACGCCAGGGTTCGTCCCTCCAGCCTGAGCAAGCGATCCTGCGGCACATCCAGGTTTGCGGCTTCTGCCTCGGGCATTCCCAGCACCATGCGAAACAGGGCGCGCACGACGCCACCATGGGTCACGCAGACCGTCGGGCGGTCCAGCGCGTCGAACCACGGCTTTACCCGCTCGAGCAGCATTTGATAGCTTTCGGCGCCCTCGCCGGGCGGCAGGAAATTCCATTTGTCGAGGCGCCTCTCTCTGCCCGAGCCCAGATGCCGGGCCTCGAGTTCGGGAAAGGTGAAACCCTGCCAATCGCCGAAACTCATTTCGACAAGGCGGGGATCGGTGCGGTAGGCCCGCGGATCGAGCCTCATTGCAGCGCGAATGCGCTCCATGGTCTGGCGCGTCCGCCGCATCGGACTGGCGACAAAGTCGAAATCCTCGGGGTTATGAACGAATTCGGCAAGCCGATGGCCGTTGCGGGTCGCCTGCTCGCAGCCAAGCGGGTTGAGATCGGTGTCGGCCTGTCCTTGCAGCCGGGACTCGGCGTTCCACACCGTCTGGCCATGGCGCGCGATGTAGACGAGCGGATACATCAGGTCATCCGGAGAGCGGTCGAGAGCAGGCTGGAGGCGGGAGAGTTCGAGGGGTTATTCCTTGACGGTCGAAATATCAGGCGCGTCGACCGCCTTCATGCCGACGACATGGTAACCGGAATCGACATGGTGGATCTCGCCGGTGACGCCGCGCGAAAGATTGGACAGGAAATAGACGGCTGAATCGCCGACTTCCTCTTGCGTTACCGTCTGCTTCAGCGGTGAATTGTATTCGTTCCACTTCAATATGTAGCGAAAATCGCCGATGCCGGAGGCGGCCAGCGTCTTGATCGGGCCGGCGGAGATGGCGTTGACGCGGATTTTCTTGGCGCCGAGGTCGACGGCCAGATAGCGCACGCTGGCTTCGAGCGCCGCCTTGGCGACACCCATTACGTTGTAATGCGGCATCACTTTTTCCGCACCGTAATAGGTCAGCGTCAGCAGCGAACCGCCATCGGTCATCAGCGCCTCGGCGCGCTTGGCGATGGTGGTGAAGGAAAATACCGAGATGTCCATGGTGCGCAGGAAATTGTCGCGCGTCGTCTCGACATAGCGGCCTGTCAGCTCGTCCTTGTCGGAAAAGGCGATGGCGTGGACGAGGAAATCGAGCTTGCCCCAATGCTTGGCGATGTCGTCGAAGACCGCATCGAGCGTTGCCGGATCGGTCACATCGCAATGACCGACGACACGGGCGTTGAGTTCAGCCGCCAGCGGCTCGACGCGTTTCTTGAACGCCTCGCCCTGGTAGGTCAGCGCAATCTCGGCGCCGTTGTCGACGCAGGCCTTGGCTATGCCATAGGCGATCGACCGATTGTTCGCGACGCCCAGGACAAGCCCGCGCTTGCCGGCCATAATGCCTTGTCCACCCGTCATGTGAGCGCTCTCCGCAAGATCTTCTGCTTTGTGGAGTGGCTATCGCACAGGCACAGAGCCCCTTCAAGCGCTCAACACGGACAGTTCAGGGGACAAAAGCATCGCTCTACAGCGCCGCGCGTCCTTTTGGACGCGCAAAACTAGCGCTTTCGGTTGCGCATCAGCGCTTCGAGATCGCTGTCACCACCTTCAGGCAGCATCAACCGCACGTGCGCGTAGAGATCACCGTGACCGCCAACTTTTTCCGGCAGGCCCCTGCCCTTCAGCCGCAGGACCTTGTCCGAGCTCGACCAGGCGGGAACATTTACCGCAAGCCTGCCGGTCGGCGTTTCGACCGCCACCTTAGCACCCAGCACCGCATCCGCCAGTGCAACCGGCAGGTCGGCGTGGAGGTCGCGGCCTTCGACACGATAGCGCGGGTGCCGCCGGAAGCGGATCTTGACCAGCGCGTCGCCCGGCTGCCCCGGCCCTTGCTCGCCCTGGCCTTTCAGCCGGATCGTCTGGCCGTCCTCGACATAGGCTGGCAGTTTGACAGCGACCTTGCGCCCGTCGGGGAACATCGCCGTTACCTTTTCCGCAGTCGCCGCTTCCTCGATGGTGACGTCGAGCGTCACGTTCAGGTCGGCGCCGGACGGCGCCTGCCGGCCGGCGCCCGTCCCGGCACCGCGAGAGAAGGTCTCGCCGAAAATCTGGCTGAAGATGTCGCTGTTGCCGTCGAACGGATCGCCGCCCGGACGGCCTGAGCGAAACTCGAAGCGCGAGCCGCCCGGTCCTTGCTGCCGACGAAAGCCGGCGAACGGATCGGCGCCGCCGGCGGCACCCTCGAAGCCTTGAAAACGCGGCTTGCCCTCGGCGTCAATCTCGCCGCGATCGAAAGCCGCACGGTTCTTCTCGTCGCCGACGATCTCGTAAGCCTGGTTGGCTGCGGCAAACCGCTCCTTCGCCTTGGGATCCGGATTCTGGTCCGGATGATACTCCTTGGCGAGTTTGCGGTACGCCGATTTTATATCCTTGGCCGATGCGTTCTTGGCAACGCCCAGCACCTCATAGGGGTCGCGCATGCTTCCTGCCCTGGAGAAGAGGTGAGTCCACGATTGCCACCTATATGCGCTCGCATAGGAAGAAATTCCAGTGGCGCGCGGTCATATGATGGCGGAAAATCAGAGCGCTTTGAAGTCCTGCATCCGCCACGCGCCGGCGCCGGCCAGGCAAACCTCGCCCTTGAACAGGGCGACGCCGTCGAAGCTTTCGCGCGACGCGGTGAAGCGGCGGCAAAGCTGACCGTTGTCCCTAGACTCCGCCAGTTCGATGATCGAGCCCCGCGAACCGGTATCGGAATTCGCCCAGGGAACGGCCTGCCCGCCAAGCTCCTGAATATCGGCGGAAGACACCGCGTTGCGGATCGTCGCCTGGTCCGAGGCGCGATCCTGATCGATCGGTGAGGCAACAGCAGGCGTGCTGCTGGTCAGGATCGTACGGTCGACCTCCGCCTGCTCCAAACTGAAGCCGCCGGCACCGCAGGCGGCAAGCGGCAAGACGACCAGCACGATCGCGGCGGCCTTGACCGCAGCCTGGGCGCTGGCCGAAGCAATAAGGCTCCATTGCCTGCTGTCAAAAGGTTGCGCGATGCGCGACAATCGGCAATCTCCCCGGCAGGCAATAGAATTTGGAAAAACTATGAGCGAAACTGAGTTAACAAGCGGTGACTTTACCGAGGCTGCCGAGCCATTCCGCCTCTTTGCCGCATGGCTCGACGACGCGACGAAGAGTGAGATCAACGATCCCAACAGCGTAGCGCTGGCGACCGTCGATGCCGAGGGCATGCCGAATGTGCGGATGGTGCTGCTCAAGGGGTTCGATGAAAGCGGATTTGTGTTCTATACGAATTTCGAGAGCGCCAAAGGCCGCGAGATTCTTGGCAGCATGAAGGCGGCGATGTGCTTTCACTGGAAATCGCTGCGCCGGCAGGTGCGCGCGCGCGGGCCGGTGGAGATCGTTACCGAGGCGGAAGCGGACGCCTATTACGCGACGCGTCCGCGCGGCAGCCGAATCGGCGCTTGGGCCTCGAAACAATCGCGGCCGCTGGAGAGCCGCTTCGCACTGGAAAAAGCCGTCGCCGAATACACGGCGCGCCACGCGATCGGCGAGATCCCACGGCCGAAACACTGGTCGGGCTTCCGTATCGTGCCGCAGACGATCGAGTTCTGGCACGACCGGCCTTTCCGGCTGCACGACCGCGTCGTCTTTTCCCGCAATGCCAAGGGCGGCTGGGACAAGACAAGGCTTTACCCCTGAGAGGGGTGGTCCCTTAAGCGGCTTCACCGGGGAGAACTGGACGCGCGGCAATATGGCATCGCCAATATACGGTGGAGCACTAACGGCGCCGGCAAAATCTGGGCAAAAGAGCCCCAACGGTTCCGACTCGATCCCACCTATCAAATGCCGGACTAAACACCTACCTTCTTCCTGGTCATGAAGGCCATCAAGGCCGCGCGGGCCTCGTCGGATTTGAGCCGCTCGCGGAAATGCTCGCATTCCTGGCCGATGCGGGCAACGAGCTCTTCACGCGAGCCGCGCATCAGGTCACGCGCGATCTTCAGCGCTTGGGGCGGCTTGGCCGCGATCTGCCCGGCGGCGGCAAGCACGGCGGATTCGAGCTCGTTCTCCTCGACCACCGCGTAGATCAGTCCGGCCGCTTTCGCCCGCTCGGCCGAAAAGCCTTCGCCGAGGCCAAGCAGCGCGAAGGCGCCTTGCCGGCCGAGAATCTGCGGCGCGAGCAGGCTCGACCCCGCCTCGGGGACCAGGCCGAGATCGACGAAGGGCGTGCGGAACATCGTGCGCGGCGTGGCGAAGGTCAGGTCGCAATGCAGGTTGAGCGTGGTGCCGATACCGACCGCGATGCCGTCGACGCCGGAAACCATGGGCTTTTCCGCCCTGGCCAGCGCCATCAGGAAATCCCAGACCTCGGTGCCGCCCTCGCCGCCGGTGGCGAC
The DNA here is from genome assembly GCF_055811615.1 of Mesorhizobium sp. WSM4807. Lineage (NCBI taxonomy): Bacteria > Pseudomonadati > Pseudomonadota > Alphaproteobacteria > Hyphomicrobiales > Phyllobacteriaceae > Mesorhizobium > Mesorhizobium sp. WSM4807. Next base: position 62,813 of record NZ_JBVVQY010000002.1, on the reverse strand, counting down.
GACCATGAAATCGGCAAGGTCGTTGCCGGACGAGAAAGCGCCTGAAACACCGAGGAAGACGTGAACACGGATCGCCGGATCCGCGTCGCCCTCGGCAAGGGTTTTGGACAGTTTCGCATACATGGCGCGCGTCAAGGCGTTCTTCTTGTCCGGACGGTTCATGCGGATGATCTGGATGGCGCCCTGGCGCTCGACGAGGATATGGTCTGTCACGGGTGGTGGTCCTTTGTGAGACGCCGGGCTTTTGTAAAACGTCGACCTTGTGGATGTCAGGCAGAAATCAGTGTCTTGCCGGCAGCGGCAAGGCTTTCGGCGCCGCCAATGACGCGCTCCTTCAGCGCACCCGCCTCGCCAAGCAGGTTTTCGGCAAAGAAACGGCAAAGGGCGGTGCGGCTTTGGTCGGCAAGCGCGCCGCGTGCCAGATAGGCGCCGCCCGCCGCAAGCGAGATTAGCCGCAGATACGGCGTCGCACCGGCCAACGCCTCGTCCGAGCGCCCGTCGGCAAGCAGCCCTTGCAGGAAACGCGTCGCCTGGCCGAGGTCGTCGAGCGCCTGGTCGAGAGCATCGGCGGTGCGGCCAAAACCTTGAAGATTTGAGGTCCGCACTTGATTGGCGACCGCTTTCAGTTCGGCGATGTAACCATGCACATGCTCGCCACCGCCAAGCGGCAGCTTGCGCGCCACCAGGTCGATCGCCTGGATACCGTTGGTGCCTTCGTAGATCGGCGCGATGCGCGCGTCACGATAAAGTGCTGCCGCACCGGTCTCCTCGATGAAACCCATGCCACCATGCACCTGCAGCCCAAGCGAGGCGACCTCGACGCCGACATCGGTGGAAAAGGCCTTGGCCAGCGGCGTCAACAGATTGGCACGTTCCTGCCAGTGCGTGGCTTCATCGCCGACAGATACGCGCGCGTGGTCAATGGCATGCGCACAGGAATAGCTGATGGCGCGCGCAATCTGGGTCAGCGCCTTCATGGTCAGGAGATTGCGCTGCACGTCCGGGTGATGGACGATCGGCGCCATGCCGTTGCCGTCATAGCTTGCAGCCTTGCCTTGCCGGCGGTCATTGGCGTAGGCGAGCGCCTTCTGCGTGGCCGTTTCGGCAACCGCCACGCCCTGCATGCCGACGGCGAGCCGCGCATTGTTCATCATGGTGAACATGCAGGCGAGCCCCTTGTTTTCCTCGCCGATCAGCCAGCCGATCGCGCCGGGGGTGGTCCCTTCGAAACCGTCGCCATAGATCATGGTGCAGGTCGGCGAGGCGTGGATGCCCAATTTGTGCTCCAGCCCGGAGCAGAAGACGTCGTTGCGTGCGCCCAGCGCGCCGTCGTCGCCGACAAGGAATTTCGGCACCAGGAACAGCGAAAGGCCACGCGTGCCGGCCGGCGCGTCCGGCATCCGCGCCAGCACCAGATGGATGATGTTGTCGGTGAAATCGTGCTCGCCATAGGTGATAAAAATCTTCTGGCCGAAGATGCGGTAGGTGCTGTCGCCGGCTGGCTCGGCGCGGGCGCGCAAGGCGTTCAGATCTGAGCCCGCCTGCGGCTCGGTCAAGTTCATCGTGCCCATCCATTCGCCGGAGACGAGCTTTTCCAAGTATTTGGCCTTCAGCGCCTGTGAGGCGTGCTTGTCGAGTGCTTCGACCGCGCCCATGGTGAGCGTCGGGCCGATGCCAAAGGCCATGGCGGCGGAGTTCCACATTTCGAGCGCGGCGACGCCCAGCATGGTCGGCAGCGCCTGGCCGCCGAATTCCTCCGGTGCGGACAGCGCGTTCCAACCGCCGTCGATCCAGCGGCGATAGAGCGCCTTCCAGCCAGGCGGCATGGTGACGGCAGCGCCGCTCAGCACCACGCCTTGTTCATCGCCGATCTTGTAGAGCGGCGCGACCTCTTCTGTGGCGAAGCGGCCGGCTTCCGCCAGAATGGCGGCGACGAGGTCTTCGCCAAGCTCGCCAAAGGTGCCGGCGTCGAGCGCCGGCTTCAGGCCGGCCACATGCTTCAGCGTGAAGGCGATCTCCTCGACCGGTGCCCGATACATGCCGCTCGCTCCTCCTCTGTCCGGCAGGGAAACTTAATATCCGTGCGGACACAAAACCATTCGCTTTTGGGTCTCCTCTCCCGCCTTCTTTTTACGTAAACGTCAAATTTTGTCACGCGGATTTTGCAATTGGAGCTGTTCACGCTAAAATCGGCAAAAAGCCGGACAAGTCGACCGGCGACAGATTCAAGAATACTGGATCGGACCGCCCGTGCTCGCCAGACCTGACGCCTTTCGCTGCATCGAATGCGGCCTGCCCTATCGAGCGGCAGGTTTTTGGCACCATCGGGGCAAGATCGAGGACGGCGCCGCCTATTGGTCGGATCGCGGCATTCTGTGTTCGCCTCAATGCTCGCTGGCCCATCACCGCAAACGCCAGGCTGAGGGAACGCTGCCGCAAGCGCCGGCGCCCGACCCGTTCCAGCCGCTCTCCCTCCGTTGATGGCCAGTAAAGCCACCACCGGCAGAATTGCGGCATTCGCCGCGGGCCGCCGAAAGTATTTCCTTAACCATGGCGGTTCAGAATCAGGTTTTGGCCAGCAAGGATCTGCTGTTTGAAGCCGCCGGCGCACCCTCTTCGCCGCCTAGGACTCCTCGTCGTCGCGACCGCGATGACAATGGTGTTGGGGCCGACACAAGCCTCGGATTTCTCCGCGCCGTGGAAGGATACCAACCGGGCGCTGGTGATCGACGCCTACGAATACAATCCCATTGATTGGGCTGAACTTGCGACCGACAAGCGGATCGTCGGCTTCATCAACAAGGCGTCCGACGGGATGCCGCCAGTCTATTTCTGTTTCGGCGACGAGACCGAGACGCGGCTCTGCAAGACGCTGTGGAAGCGCCATGCGGTGGCACAGGAACTGTTCCAGACGCGCAAGGTGGTGGCCAAGGCGCTCGGCCTGAAATGGGGCGCCTATCATCTCGCCCGCCCCGGCAACCCTGTGGGACAGGCCAATAATTTCATCAATTTCGCGAAACCTGGTCCGGATGACCTGCTTGCCCTCGACATCGAGGATGACGACCCCACGAAATGGATGTCGCTCGAGGATGCAGAGGAGTTCGTGCGCCATGTGCATCGGCGGCTGGGCCGCTTTCCGGTGCTCTACACCAACGGCAAGACCGCCAGGCACATCGCCGACAACAAGTACAAATACCGGCTCCTGTCGCGGCTGCCGCTCTGGTATGCGCGCTACAAGCCGGACATCGGCGTGCATTTCCCGATGGGCAACTGGCAGGGCTACGCACTCTGGCAGTTTTCGGCAAAAGCCAATTGCGGCCGGTTCCGCTGTCCTTACCGGGTGGCCGGCACGCCCAACGATATCGACGTCAATGTCGCACCAATGGATGCCGCCACATTGCGCGCACAATGGCCCTTCGGCGGCCTGATCGAGGTGCAGCCGGATTACCTCGCCTCGATACCGGTGCCTCTTTCGCGCGAGGCCGGCCTTGCGGGCAATGCCATCACCTACGCCACCGTGGTGGCACCACCGACCTTCACCGAAATGATCGCCATGTTCAGCGCCCGCTGGGCCAAGTTCCGCAGCAGCTTTCAAATGCCTGCTGTGAAGACGTTGCTGCGCCTTCCGCGCGGGATTGCCGAATATGTGGCCTGGACGCGGAAAGAAAAGCCCTCCGCATCAGGCGTTGGAGCCGCGCCCGCCGCCAGCGATCCGGTCAGCACCGCATCGACCGAGTTCGACCGTGGCCTGCGCTGAAATCTGAAAGCCGTTCGGCGTCAGCGCGCCTGCTCGCGCGCGACGGCCTGCCAGCCGATATCGCGGCGGCAGAAGCCTTGCGGCCAATCGATCCGGTCGAGTGCGGCATAGGCTCGCCTCTGCGCCTCGCCGACCGTCCTGCCGGTCGCCGTGACGTCGAGCACACGGCCGCCATTGGCGACCAGCGCGCCGCTGTTGATGGCGGTGCCGGCATGAAAGATCTCGACACCATCGCCCGCGGCCTCTTCGACGCCGCGGATCACCGAGCCCTTTTCCGGCGTGCCGGGGTAACCCCTGGCCGCCATCACCACGGTGAGCGCCGCCTCGGCGCGCCAGCGCGCTGAGGTATGTGCAAGCTGGCCGTCGGCAGAAGCGTTGAGCAGGACCAGGAGGTCGTCCTTCAGCCGCATCATCAGCACCTGGCATTCCGGGTCGCCGAAACGGGTGTTGTATTCGATCAGCTTCGGCCCCTCGCCTGATATCATCAGCCCGGCAAACAGCACGCCCGAAAACGGCGCGCCACGTTCGGCCATGCCGCGCATGGTCGGCTCGACGATCTCGCGCATGGTGCGGTCGATCATCTCCGGCGTCATCACCGGAGCCGGCGAATAAGCCCCCATACCGCCGGTGTTCGGGCCGATGTCGCCGTCGCCGACGCGCTTGTGGTCCTGTGCGGTGCCGAACGGCAGCGCAGTGGCGCCGTCGCACAGGCAAAAGAAACTCGCCTCCTCGCCGGTGAGAAACTCCTCGACCACGACCTCCGCGCCGGCCTGTCCGAAGGATCCGTCGAAATAGGCATCGAGTGCTGCCAGCGCATCGGCCAACGTCATGGCGACGGTGACGCCCTTGCCGGCGGCGAGGCCGTCGGCCTTGATGACGATCGGCGCGCCCATCTTTTCGACATAGGCCCTGGCCGACGCTAGGTCGCCGAAACGGCCATAGGCGGCGGTCGGGATGTCGTATTTCGCGCAAAGATCCTTGGTGAAACCCTTCGAGCCTTCCAGCCGCGCCGCCGCCTTGGACGGGCCGAAGACGCGAATGTTTTCAGCGCGGAGGTCGTCTGCAATGCCGGCGACCAGCGGCCCTTCCGGGCCGACCACGACGAGGTCGATCTTTTTCTCCGTGCAGAACCGGGCCACAGCCGCATGATCGGCAATGTCCAACGTCACCAGTTCGGCTTCTTGGCCGATGCCTGGATTGCCCGGCGCCGCGTAAAGCTTCGTCAGCAGCGGCGAGGCCGCGATCTTCCAGGCCAGCGCATGTTCGCGGCCGCCGGAGCCGATCAACAAAACACGCATGCCCAGATCCCTTGCCATTCCACGATCAGGACTGCGCTATTGCGCCCCGGACGATGGGTCAAGACATTTGGATGGTTTGGGACCAATTGCGCACGGGAACGTCGGGCATCAGCGGGGAAAGGCTGGTTCGCCGCCTACCATATTTTACGGCATGACCATTTGGCTTGATGCTTGACGGCGTTCGCCTCTGCTGCCACTTCAGCACGATGGAACCCATCCAATCGAAAGCTGCCCAGGGCCGCGTCGCCGATGCGCCGAGCGGCCACTGGGTCTACCGCATTCTGCCGCGCTGGCTGTGGTCCTATGCGCAGCTTGCCCGGTGGGATCGGCCGATCGGTTGGCAGTTGCTGCTGTGGCCGTGCTGGTGGTCGGCAGCCCTTGCCGCAAGTGCCTATCCACGCCCTACTGATCCACTGCTCTCGCTGCTGCCGGCGCCATGGTATCTCGTGCTGTTCCTGATCGGCGCCATCGCCATGCGCGGCGCCGGCTGCACCTACAACGATCTGGTCGACCAGGACATCGACAACCAGGTGGAACGCACGCGCTCGCGGCCGCTGCCGGCGGGAAAGGTCACCCGCCGGCAGGCCTGGGCGTTTCTCGTTATCCAGGCATTGATTGGACTCGCTGTGCTTCTACAGTTCAACAGCTTTGCCATCCTGCTCGGCATCTGCTCGCTCGCCGTCGTCGCCATCTACCCATTCATGAAGCGATTCACCAACTGGCCGCAACTGATTCTCGGCCTTGCCTTTTCCTGGGGTGCGCTGATGGGATGGGCGGTCGAATTCGGCGATCTCGATGGCCCGCCCGTCATGCTCTATATCGGCTCGATCCTGTGGGTGATCGGTTACGACACGATCTATGCGCATCAGGACAAGGAGGACGACGCCATCGTCGGCGTGCGTTCGACCGCACGCCTGTTCGGCGACAACACCAAGACCTGGCTCGTTGGGCTTTATGGCGGGGCGCTGGTCTGCTTCGCCATCGCCTTCGCCTCGGCGCAGGCGCCGGTGCCGGCGCTGGCCGGGCTGATCGCCGCCGGCGCCCATATGGCGCAGCAGATAGCAAGGCTGGACATCGACGATCCGGACCAGTGCATGCTTCTGTTCAGATCGAACAACCAGGTCGGCTGGCTGATCTTCCTTGGCCTGATCGGCGGTGGGCTGTGGGTGGCGTTGAAGCCGCTGGTGTAGTTATTCCCGCGAAATAATTTCCTGGCCGCCAATCACCAGCCTGAGGCCGAGATCGCCGGCCCTGCGACGGGCGAGGAAGCGCGGACGACGCGTGGTCGAAACCCGACCCTTGCGGCGGTTCTGCGCCGGCAATGTCTTGATGGCGGCGCCAAGCGATTCCTCCAGCGTGCGGGCGATGCCGTCCGATTCGATCAGAAGCATCGGCAGGCGGTAGGCAGCGGCCCAGGCGCGCCAGTCGGCGGCGACATCCTCGAGATCGTCGGCCACCAGCAGCGGCACCGACAGCATCGGATCATTGTGCAGAAGCTCCAGCGTCACCGTGACATTGCCATCCGGATCCTCCATCGCGCGGGCGGCCACGCCACGAAACGCGTTGGCAGGCAGAGCGATGAACGCCGGCACGCCGCTCATCTCCAGCATGCGGCGAATGACGGCGCCACGCTGGTCGATGGTGAAGGTAACGTCGCCATAATCGTCGCGCGTGCCGTAGCTCACCACCTGCGGCAGGCGGAATGGGTCGAGGCGCATGTTGCGCCCGGCCCAGACTGGCTTCAGTCCAGTGTTCATATTGTGCCCTTCCTGTCTCTCCTGAGAGCCGGTCTTCCGGTTCTCCGGGCCGGTTTTTCCAGCCTCGTTGTGGGGAAACGTTAGCGCGGGCTTCTTATCGCAGCGCTTAAGAAAGTCGGTTAAATTTTGCTGATCTCAAGGGGATGGTTATCGGAATGCGACCATTCACAAGACATCGAAAGGATCAGATAACCTTACCGGGATTCATGATGCCGGCCGGGTCGAAGGCCGTCTTCACCCTTCGCATCAATTCGATCGCCATCGGCGGCGCCGTCGCGATCAATTCATCGCGCTTCAGCTGGCCAATGCCGTGCTCGGCCGAAATCGAGCCGTGGAAGCTGCGCACGACATCATGCACGGCCTTGTTCATGGCGTGATAGAGCCCGAGAAACGCTTCGTCATCGCCGCCGATCGGCCGGGAGATATTGTAGTGGAGATTGCCGTCGCCCATGTGGCCGAAACAGACCTCGCGCGCGCCCGGGCTGACCGATTGCACGGCGCCGGCCGCTTTTTCGATGAATTGCGGGATGGCCGCCACCGGCACCGAGATGTCGTGCTTGATCGAGGCGCCTTCGGGCTTCTGCGCCTCGGGCAGCACCTCGCGGAAATTCCAGAAGGCATCGCCCTGCGTGATGCTCGCCGCAATCACCGCATCGCCGACGATCTCCTGTTCGAGGCCGGCTGAGAGCACCTCTTCGATCAGGGCCCTCGCATCCTCCGCCGAGCGGCCCGAAGAGATCTGCATCAGCACATACCACGGCCAATCCCCGGACAGCGGCCGCACGACGCCTGGCGCGTGCAGAAGCGTAAAGTCGTAGGGCCTCTGGCCGATCAGTTCGAACGCGGTGAGCGCGGCACCGGCGCGGTCCATCGCTAGGCTGAACAGAGACAGTGCCGCCTCAGGTGACGACAGGCCGGCAAAGGCCACCTCGCGCCCCTTGGGCTTGGGGAAAAGCTTGAGCACGGCGGCGGTGATGATGCCGAGCGTGCCCTCCGCGCCGACAAACAGGTTCTTCAGATCGTAGCCGGTGTTGTCCTTCTTCAGCTTGCGCAGATCATCGAAGACCTCGCCAGTCGGCAGCACCACTTCGACGCCGAGACAGAGCTCACGCGCATTGCCATAGGCAAGCACACCGGTACCGCCGGCGTTGGAAGAGAGATTGCCGCCGATCTGGCAGGAGCCCTGCGCAGCAAGCGACAGCGGAAACAGCCGGTCGGCGGCATCGGCCGCTTCCTGCAGCGTCTGCAGGATGACGCCGGCCTCGACGGTGACCGTGTTGGACAGGATGTCGATCTCGCGGATGCGGTTCAGCCGCGACAGCGACAGCACGATCTCGCGGCCGGACATATCCGGCACCTGCGCGCCGACCAGCCCGGTGTTGCCGCTTTGCGGCACCACCGGCGTTCCCCTCTCGGTCGCCAGCCGCATAATGCGGCTGACCTCGTCGACGCTGCCGGGCCTCAGCACCAGCGCCGTTCGGCCATGCCACAGGCCGCGCCTTTCGGTGAGGTAGGGCGCGATGTCCTGCTGGTCGCGAAGCGCATATTTGTCGCCGACGATGGCCGCAAAGCGGTCGATGATGGCGGGGTCGATATCCCGGGATATGTCGTTCATAGCTGGAAACTATGGCCCTACGTCGATCTTGTCACGAGGGGCGGCGGCGCGCGAAAGCCGGTCGTTGATCGCCTCGCCCAGCCCGTCGAGGGGGATCGGCTCGACGGCGATTGTCTTGGCGCCGCTGCGATCGAGATCCTGCATATGGGCAAAGAGGTTGGCCGCGGCCTCGCGCAGATCGCCGGTCTCCGACAGGTTGCGCAAGGCGGCAGCGCCTTGCCAGCCTTCGGCACGGCGGGGCCCGAACGCCAGCAAGGCTTCGCCCATTGCGACTTTTGCGGCGTTGACCCGCACCGCAGCACCAGGCGCGTAATGCGAGGCGAGCATGCCCGGCGCCTCGATGCCCGCCGCACCGCGCGACAGCTTCACGCCGGCGGCCGCTTCGATCTCCCCGGCGGCAATGCCTCCCGGTCGCAGCAGCCGCAGCTTTCCCCCCTCGATCTTCACGATTGTCGATTCGAGCCCGACCGACGTCGCGCCGCCATCGACCACCAGCTTGATTTTTGCACCAAGATCCGCCGCCACGGCCTCGCCCGTCGTTGCACTGATCTTGCCTGAGGAATTGGCGCTGGGCGCGGCAAGCGGGCGTCCGAGCCTGGCGATCAGTTCGCCGCCAAAGCCCTTCGGCATGCGCAGCGCAATCGTATCGAGCCCGGCGGTGACCAGCGGATGAATGCCGTTGCCGGGCCGCTGCGGCAGCACCAGCGTCAGCGGTCCCGGCCAGAATGACTGCGCCAGTCTTTTCGACAGCGGATCGAACAGCGCGAGGCGCTCGGCCATCGCCAGATCGGCGACATGGGCGATCAGCGGGTTGAAGCGCGGCCGGCCCTTGACCTCGAAGATGCGCGCCACGCCAACGCCATTGGTGGCGTCGGCGGCCAGCCCGTAGACGGTTTCCGTCGGAATGGCGACGACATCGCCGACTTCGAGCAGCGCCAGCGCCCGCTCCATCGCCTCGCCGGCGGCAAGTATCTCAGCCACTCTCATCACCTTACAGATGCGGGACCTCACAGATGTGGGTGCGTAATACGGTGACGTTTACGGGGCAAGTCCGGACGTTAGCGAATTATCAAATCGCTAAAATGCTAGCTTTCCTCGCAAGCCCGCATCAATTCCCGGACGATATGGTGCCGACTTGTTGGGCAAGGGGAACTATCATGGTCTGGGTGCGTATCCTGGCAGCGCTCGGTCTCACTCTGGCGGCGGGCGGAGCACAGGCTTCGTCATTCGTTGTTCTCGGTGCACCATCCTCGATGCCATCCGTCGTCAGGCTCGGCGCGCCTGAAGCGGTGAAGATGGCTGGGAGCTCCTCGACGCCATCGATCGTGGCGCTCGGCGAACCAGTGCCCGACGTCACCTATGAAAAAGTTGCTGCGATCCCGAGCCAACCCAAGCATGACTTCATGCAAAGCCCGATGATCATTCGCGGCGGCATCGTCGGCGACGCCTTCGCAAAGCCGGCCCCCAGCGTCGCACCTGCCGCGACAACCGCTGTCGCAGCACCTGGGGCGGCCACCAGATCCGACAAAAAGATAAGTGCAACGAACAGCCCGCCTGAGCCCGCAACGCCGCAACCGACGCCCATTCCCGAGATCGACCAGGCCAGATAGCCGTTCGAGGCCAGGACGACGCTCGCGCGCCGCCTGGTTCATTGAGTAAAATTCCGTCGCCTGAAAAACCTCAGGCCGCGACTTCTTTGTCCGCGTCGGCAGCGGCGACCTCGTCGAGGGTCGTTTCGGAAGCGGACGCAACCGTCTCGGCGGGAGTTTCTTCTGTCACTTCGATGTCGCGAGCGGAATTCATGAAAGCCTCCGCGGGGTTGGCGAACATGTTCCTTGTGCCAGCAGAGATGATCGTCATATGACTGTAAGCCGGCTCGACCGGCTATTGGGAAAGAAATATTTTCCCAAGCCTCAGCCGGCGATTTTCGAGAAATCCGCAACCTTGTCGGTCGCTGCCCGGATGCGTGCCAGCAGTGCCAGACGATTGGCGCGCACGGCCAGGTCCTCATCATTCACGAGAACGCGTTCAAAGAATGAATCAACCGGTTCACGCAACGCGCTAAGCGCCAGCATGGCGGCGGAAAAGTCTTCATTGTGAATCGCTTGGCCGGCTTCTCTCTCGGCCTGATTCACCGCGGCAAACAGCGCTTTCTCGGCATCTTCCCGGAATAGAGCCGGCTCAACACGTTCGGCGATGGTCGTTTTCTTCTTCTCCTCGGCAGCCAGGATATTGGCCGCACGCTTGGTGCCGGCAAGCAGGTTCTTGCCGTCCTCGGTGTCGAGGAACGTGCCAAGTGCTTGGACGCGGCGGACGATTTGGAGCAGGTCGTCGTTCGGCGATTGGCCGATCTCCCCCCCTGTGGGGGAGATGCCCGGCAGGGCAGAGAGGGGCAACGTAGAGCGCCCTTCCCCGGCAGAATTTTGAGACGCCAGCGGGACAGCGCCCCCCTCTGTCGGCTTCGCCGACAGATCCCCCACAAGGGGGGAGATTGGGCGCGAACCCGCCGCCAACACAGCATCGATCAAATCATGCCGCGCACCCTGGTCGCGCAAATAGACTTTTAGGCGATCGTGCAAGAAGGAGAGGAGGTCGGCAATTATTTCAGCCGCAGAATGGTCTGGGGGTTCTACGCCACGTACCTCCGAGGACAACAAACCTGCTCGCTCACTGAGCAGATCATCGGCCGATCCAACGCCAGTAGTGAAATCACCCCCGTCATCCGCTCGCCAGACCACCGAAAAACGATTACCGCCATTGTAGGTAAGTCCGAACAGTGCGTAAAGAAACTGGCGCTGGACCGGTAGCCTCACGCCATTCTCGACCAAGACCCTGATCACCCCTAGCGCTGCTCTTCTCAGCGCATAGGGATCCTTTGACCCCGTCGGCTTTTCGTCAATCGCCCAGAAGCCGACCAGCGTGTCGAGCTTGTCCGCGAGCGCTACGGCCACCGATACCGGGTCGGTCGGAACACGGTCGGACGGGCCCTGCGGCTTATAATGTTCCTCAATCGCGGCGGCGACCGAGGGATGCTCTCCCTGCAGCAGCGCATATTTGCGACCCATGGCGCCCTGCAATTCCGGAAACTCGCCGACTACCTCGGTGGTGAGGTCGGCCTTGGCCAGGACGGCAGCACGCTCGGCGCGCTCGCGGAGATATTTCTGCTCGACGTTCAGATCGTCGGCGGACAGAAGCTTGCCATCGAAGAAATTCGGCTGCTTCGACAACGTGTCAGCGATCTCGCCAGCCAGCCTCTTGATCCGCTCAACCCGCTCACCCTGCGTCCCGAGCTTGGCGTGGAAGGTGACGCCGAGATGGTCGAGACGGGCCATGCGCTGGTCGAGCGGCTTTTTGAGATCAAGCCCGAACTTTTCCGCCGATGCCTGCAACTGGTCGAGATCAGGCAGGTCGCCCTGGTCGGTCTTCCAGAAATAGAGCGCGTCGGACAGGCGGGCGCGCACCACCTTGCCGTTGCCGTGGGCGATCTCCTTGCCACCGTCGCTTGCTTCGATGTTGGCGGTCAGGATGAAGCGGTTGGAAAGCGCTTCACCGACACCCGGTGGCCGCGTCACGAAGCACTTCTGGTTGGCGCGGATGGTCAGCCGGATCACCTCGGCCGGAATGGCGAGAAAGTCCTGCTCGAACTCGCCCATCAGCACGACAGGCCATTCGACCAGGCCTGACACTTCCTCGAGCAGCCCCTCGTCCTCGACCAGATCGAGCCCGTTGGCGAAAGCGAGATTCCTGGCGTCGGAAAGGATGATCTCCTTGCGCCGGTCGGCGTCGAGCACGACCTTCGCCGCCTCCAGCTTGGCGGCATAGTCGTCGAAGCGGCGCACGGTGATCGCGCCCGGCGCATGAAAACGGTGGCCGTAGGTGACATTGCCCGAGCGGATGCCGTCGATCTCGAAGTCGACGACCACCGGCTCCTCGGTCTCCGGGCCGAAGGTGCAAAGGATGGATTGCAGCGGCCGTACCCAGCGCAACGATCCGGGTTTCGCCGAGGCCGGCCCCCAGCGCATCGATTTCGGCCATGGAAAGCCGCGGATGATGCCCGGCACCAGTTCGGCGATGATTTCTTCCGCCGCCCGGCCCGGCTTCGCAATATGGGCGACATAGAAGTCGCCCTTCTTCGGATCGGCATGGACATGCGCCTCGGCGATCGAGGAAAGGCCGGCCTTGCGCAGAAAACCTTGCACCGCCTGTTCGGGCGCCTTGGTCGAGGGTCCCTTGATCTCCTCGCTTATGTCCTTCGAGCGCGCGGTCACGCCGCGAATGTCGAGCGCCAACCGCCGCGGCGTCCAATATTCGCGCGCCGCCTCATAGGTCAGCCCGGCCTCGACCAAACCGTCCGTCATCATCTTCTTCAAGTCGCCCGCCGCCTTGCGCTGCATGCGCGCGGGAATCTCTTCCGAACGGAGTTCTAAAAGCAGGTCGGGCATTGATTGTGCTCACGCGGCAAAATGGTCCGGGCGGGGCATAGCAACTCGGCTGGCCGCTGTCACCCTTCCCCATGCAATCGGCGTGTCTACCGACGATTTCCAAAAAATTTCCGCTGCCTGTCGGGTCGAAGCGGGGCTATCCGTCCTTGGGTCAAAGATTTCCATGAACCGAACGCAGCGCTGAAGCGACCAACGCTCAGGCAGGGAACTATTGGCTGAACGACCATGAAGACGGCATCGACATTCCTACAGATCCTCGCGCTCAGCGCCTGTTTCGCAGCGCAGGCTCATGGGACGTTCGCGATGCCTGGCGTTAGACAAGCGCTGCGGACGATGGCTGGCTCCAGCGGCCAAGGCGTATTGCCAATCAGCGCTTCAGTCGAAATCGCAAATAGCCTCTGGAGCTAAGCCGCCAGCCCGCCAGCCTGCGTCAGCAAAAACGCCTCGCCGCAGGCTTTCGCCAGATTGCGTACCCGCAAGATGTAGCTCTGCCGCTCGGTGACGGAAATCACGCCGCGCGCGTCGAGCAGGTTGAAGACGTGGCTGGCCTTGATGCACTGGTCGTAGGCGGGGAATACCAGGCGGTGGTTCCCCTCCCCTTTGGGGGGAGGGTGGCCAGACGAAGCCTGGCCGGGAGAGGTCGCTCGGGCAGTGCTCGACGTCCTACTTGCGGTGCCTTCTGAGGCAACCCCCTCTGCCCGCTTCGCGGGCATCTCCCCCTCGAGGGGGGAGAAGGGCGCGCCGGCATCGAGCAGCGCCTTGCACTCGGCTTCGGCGTCCTCGAAATGCCGAAGCAGCATCGCCGTGTTGGCGAATTCGAAATTGTGGCGCGAATATTCCTGCTCGGCCTGCAGGAAGACGTCGCCATAGGTCACCTTGTCGGCGCCCTCGCGGCCGTTGAAGTTGAGGTCGTAGACATTGTCGACGCCCTGCACATACATGGCCAGCCGCTCCAGCCCGTAGGTGAGCTCGCCCGCCACCGGCGCGCATTCGATGCCGCAGACCTGCTGGAAATAAGTGAACTGCGACACTTCCATGCCGTCGCACCAGCACTCCCAGCCCAGCCCCCAGGCGCCGAGCGTCGGGCTTTCCCAGTCGTCCTCGACGAAGCGGATGTCATGCAGAAGTGGATCGACGCCAATGGCCGACAGCGAGCCGAGATAAAGCTCCTGCAGATTAGCCGGGTTCGGCTTCAGGATCACTTGGTACTGGTAATAGTGCTGAAGCCGGTTCGGGTTCTCGCCGTAGCGCCCGTCCTTGGGCCGGCGCGAAGGCTGCACATAGGCCGCGTTCCAGCGCTTTGGCCCGAGCGCGCGCAGCGTCGTCGCCGGATGGAACGTGCCGGCGCCAACTTCCATGTCGTAAGGCTGGAGAACGACGCAGCCATAGTCAGCCCAGTAGTTATGCAAGGTCAGGATCAGCTCCTGGAACGAGCGGCTGGGATGCATATGGGCTGGGATATCAACAGTCACGGCGGCCTCGACGGGAAAGGCGGGGATGCGGCCCTCCCTAGAGCGCCCACCGGCAAGCGTCAAGGCAAGGGGCCGGCCGCAGAGGCGTGTCCCAGCAAAAACCGCGAACTCGCCGAGGAAGTCGTCGAAGCAGATCTGGACCGCCCGGAAAGCCTCAAAGCTGCATTTGAAGGGGCATACGGCGTCTTTCTGGTCACCAATTTTTGGGAAGAAGGTACCGACGAGTTCAAGCAAGCAACAGCAGCGGTGCGCGCCGCCAAAGAGGCCGGCGTCCAGCATTTTGTCTGGTCAACGTTGCCCAATGTAGAAGCAATCAGCGGCGGCAAGCCCCACGTTCCCCACTTCACCGGCAAAGCCAAAATTGATTGGATCGTGAAGAAGGCTAGCTTTGCGCATCATACGTTCGTTATCGCGCCATTTTTCTACCAGAACTTTGTGGGCGCACTTGCTCCGCAAAAGCAGGAAGATGGAAACCTGGGCTGGGCTCTTCCCCTTGATCCGGACGTACGTTGCATTCACATGGGCGACATCACCGAACTCGGCGACCCCGTGGCCGGCGCATTCGGACACCCGGATGAGCCAGGAAACGGCGAGCATCTGCCTTTGGTCGGTGATTTCATGAGCTTCAATGAAATCGTCGACACGCTGAAACGGCAGGGACATAAGATTTCATTCAAACAAGTCCCAACGGACGTTTTTGCTACCTCTTTTCCTGGGGCCGCCGAGGTGGCAGGGACTTTTAGCTACTTCCAGGTTCACACTTACCTTGGCCCGGGTCCGCACGACGAGATTGCGCTCGTAAACAAAATAGCAGGCAGGCAAGCGAGCAGGTTCGCGATGTGGGCTCAAGTGAATTTCCCGGCCCAAAAGACGGACGCCGAGAGCGGCGTGGCGGCCTGATCGTGGCCCTTGCTGGGAGCCAGAGAGCGCCCAGCGGTCAGTCCCGCGCCTCAGCCGTTCGGCGGCTCTCACGTGTGGTATGGTGTCATTCGGCAGGGCGTCCAGCACCCTCGAGGAGACAAAAGTCATGGATTCCCAAGGGATGGCTCAGATGTCCTCCGTCGATTCTCTTGCAGCGAGTTTATTGTCGGCGACATTGATGTTCGATCGGGCGTCGTTGCTGGCGCTCGAGGCTTTAGCTGCCGAATCCGACCGTCGGGTCCTGAGACGCGGTGAGGTTCTGGTTCGCGAAGGCGATGCGTCGGACAGGTTTTTCATCGTGCTGTCTGGACGCTTTACGGTACACAAAGGAGATTCGACTGGCTCGGTCGCCGAGATCGCACAGGGCGAACTCATCGGTGAAATCGGTTTCTTCGCAGGACTACCCCGCACGGCCACTGTCCTTGCAGCGCGCGATTCGATCGTCCTTGAAATCGGTCGCAATCATTTCGAGAAGGCGGCCGAGACATTGCCGAGCCTGAGAGAGGCGGTCACGGTATTTCTGGCGCGCCGGTTTGCCACCCAATCTCCGAGTTCGTCGCGTCTCAAGGAACCTGCCAAGATCCGAACGCTTGCGATCATTGCAGCCGGCGGAAGTCGCATCTCACCGGTGCTCATCCAGCACCTGCGGCAAGCGTTCGGCGCGGCCACGCGCGCTCGGTTCGTTTCCCGGCTTGAGATCCAAGCGAAGTTCCCAGGTCTTCCGATCGACGACCAGCCGATCCTTAACTGGTTGAACGAACTGGAGGCGGAAGCCCAATTCATCGTCTATGTTGCCGATGAGGAACCTAATGAATGGACCCAAATCTGCATTCGCCAGGCCGATACCGTCCTGTTGCTGGCCAACGCGTCCTGCTCGCCTCGCCTGAACCCGTCTGAGGAACTGACGCTATCGGTCCATCCGCCATCGACCAGTCGGCTTGTCCTAATTCACGACCGTCGCTCGGCTGCGGTCTCCGGTACCTCTGCATGGCTCGATGAGCGACCCTATGTTGACCAGCATCATCATGTTGCGCTGGACGACGGGTCTGATTTCCAGCGCCTGGTCCGATTTATTTCGGGCAAGGCACTGGGCTTCGTGGCGGCAGGGGGTGGGTCCCTCGGCAGCGCTCATTTAGGCGTCTACAAGGCTTTCGTCGAGGCGGGCGCTTGCTTCGACTATCTCGGCGGGACAAGTTCCGGAGCGGCGATGATGGCCGGCTTCGCAAGAGGCTTGGATGCCGAGCAGATCGACCGAGGTACCCACAACATATTTATCAAGAGCCGGGCGTTTCGCCGTCCCACCTTGCCGCATTTCGCGCTTCTGGATCACAAAGCGTTTGATCGGGCCCTTCGGCTGGAATACGGCGACGTTCTGATCGAGGATCTTTGGCTTCCGTTCTTTGCGCTTTCGACCAATCTGAGCAGCCGTCAGCCCCATGTCCACCGTCGTGGAAAGCTCTGGCACGCCGTTCGGGCGTCCGGCTCCATCCCGGGTGTCCTGCCGCCGTTCTTTACAGATGACGGCGATATGCTGGTGGACGGCGCTATCATGAACAATTTGCCGCTGGAGCAGATGAAGGAGCTCAAGACCGGACCCAATGTCATCGTTACCTTCGGGACGAGTGCACCGCAGAAATACGACATAGACTATGACCGCATCCCCGGAGCTTCCGAACTGGCATTGGCCTTGCTGAACCCTTTCGGTCGTGCCCGTTTGCCTCGGGTTCCCAGCATGCTTCAGGTCATTGCCTCGAGCATGCTGGCACACCGGCCGCAGGACATTGCCGTCGGCGAAGAGGATATCTTGGTCTGTCCGGAGGTTTCCAACACGATCAGCTTCATGGATTGGAGTCGGCATTCCGGGTTGTTTTTGGATGCCTACGACCGCACGACCCGATGGATCGAGGAACATCTCCGCCAGAACGACTCAGGGCTCCGAGCGGTGCTCGGCAACGAGCACGATTAGAATGGCTTATAGTCCAGACCCTTAGCGACAGCGGCGACGAGCCCCGCATAGTCGAATTCAGAAGTATTCAGCCCTTCGGCGCGGGCGCCGGCTCGGGCTTGACCTTCGGGGTTTCCTGCGCTGTGTTGGATTCGATCGGCGGCAGGCCCTTTAGCAGTTTCTGCTGCAAGGCGGCGAGCACGTCGGGATCCGGCTTCAGGTCGCGGGCCTGGTTCCACTGGAACGTGGCTTCCAGCCTGCGGCCGACGCGCCAATAGGCATCGCCGAGGTGATCGTTCAGCACCGGATCTTCCGGCTTCAGCGACACGGCGCGCTCCATTTCGCGCACAGCGTCTTCAAACCTGCCCATGCGGAAATAGGCCCAGCCCAGCGAATCGACGATGTAGCCGTCGCTCGGCCTGAGGTCGACGGCCTTCTGGATCATCTGAAGGCCTTCCTCGAGGTTGACGTTCATGTCCACCCAGGAATAGCCGAGATAGTTCAGAACCTGCGGCTGGTCGGGGAACAATTCCAGCGCCTTGCGAAAATTCGGCTCGGCCTTGGGCCACTCCTTCAGCCGCTCATAGGCGATGCCGCGCTGGTAGAAAATATTCCAGTCAGCGCGGGTCGGGGTCTTCAGCATCGCTACCGCATTGTCATAGAGACCGGCCGCGGAGCGGAAATCCTCCTTTGAGGCATAGACGCCACCGAGCGCCTGATAGGCACGCATGTCGTCGGGATGCGCTTGGACGAGGGCCTTCAGATGGGCGATGGCCTCGTCATAGCGGTCGAGATCGGCAAGGTTGAGGCCGAGCTGCAGTTCCGAAAGCGCCTTCAGTGGCGAACTGGCCGGGATGCGGCGATAGAAGGCGATGGCGCCCTCGCCGTCCTTCAACTGCTCGGAAACGGCGGCGAGTTGGACAAGGGCCGCGTCGCTGTCGGGCCTCAGTGCCAGGGCATATTGCAGATAGAGGCGAACGAACGGCTCGCCGCCACCGCGATTGAGCGCGGTGGCGAGATCGAGCAGAATTTCCGAGGCGCCGTCGGACGCGCCTACAACGAAGGGTTCGACCTTCTCGCCCTTGGTGATCTTGTCGCGAAGCGCTGATATCTCGACCTTGCCGGGGGCAAATGCCTCGGCCTGATCGAGCACGGACAGCGCCTTGTCATTGTCGCCCTTGCGGGCAAGGAAGGAGGCATAGGCCTGCGCATTGCGCATCCAGGTTTCGGGCGCGGCGGCGCCGGTCGCGGTGTCCTGCAAGGTCGCGGCGTAAATCGCATCCGCCTTTTCGGGCAGGCCCGAGGCATCGGCGATAAGCGCGCGATGGAAGGATTTGAAGAGGCCGAACCAGTCCGGGCCCTGCAGTCTGTCGATCGAGGCCATGGCCTCGCCGGGGTCGCCGGCGCCCTGCTTGGCCCAGCCGGTCATGACGCCGGAGATCAGCCGGTCGAGATCGGATTCGAGCGAAAGCTTGAGCCAGTATTCGGCCTTGGAAAAGTCCTTCTTGTGAAAGGAGCCGACGGCCAGCGCCAGGCGCGAGAACCGCTCGACGTCGGGAACCGTCTTGAGCTTGTCGGCATAGACCAGGGATTCTTCGAAGCGCCCCTGCGCGATCAGCGACAGCATCAGGCTTTGCTGCAACGAGGTGTCACCGGGAGCGAAGGCGAGCGCCTGCTTGTAGTAGGCGATGGCGCTGTCGAGATCATTGTCGCCTTCGGCGACCCGCGCGGCAAGATAGGCCCCCGAGAACGACGTGATATTGACCGGCTCGGTGGTCTCTTTGGCATAGGCGGGCAGACCGGAGACCGCCATGCCCGTCACAATTGCCAGCCCTGTCAGCCAGCGCGCACATCCTTGCCGCATCGTACCCCTTTCAGTCAAAGCCATGCCCGCGTCAGCGGGATCGCCGTAGACTCGATCTTTTCCAGGCAAAGCATGGCCTTTTTGCGGTGACGCTTCAACCCGGCCCGAATTCACAATCGGGTAATGCTATCAAAAACCACGCGAAAATGCGCCCAACTGCGACCGTCGACCGCGCTTTGCCGGCCTGACGCGCCGCCGGCCTGTCCTGCTGCAGCACCGGCGCCGCGATGCCGTAAGCGATCCGTAAGCGGCGGGCGGCGAAAGTTTACGCAGCGGAATGATGCGTGGAACTGTGCAGATGGATGCCGTTGCTTCGCCCAGGAAGATGCCGATGCTGGAAATGCCGCAGGACCAGCAGGCCTTCGCCATTGTCGATCGAATCTACGAAGCGGCGTTCGCGGCCGAGCTGTGGCCGGAGGTACTGGCGGCGGCAAGCGCGATCTCCCGCTCGGCAAACGGCGCGATCTTTGTAGTCAGCGATCATTCGCCGGTCCGCGCCATCACCGAAACGCATGTCAAGCCCTTGCTCGACGCGTTCATGAAGGGGGATACTTGGCGGTTCTCCGAGAGCGTGAAGCGCATGTGCGCCGCGCAGCCGGCAACCTTTGTGCGGGTCGATAATTTCATCATCTGCGAGGAGATCGAGTGCGATCACGTTCGCAAAAGTGCCACCGCGTTTGGCATCGGGCCGCATCTGTGCACAGCCATCCCCATGCCTGGCCGCGAGCTTGTCCTTTTTGTCTTCCAGCGCTGGCTGAAGGACGGGAGTTATGACCAGGCCGCAATCGGACTGTTGAACGGACTGCGTCCGCACCTCGCACGGGCCGGCCTTGTCGCCGGGCGCCTGGGCCTGGAACGGGCCAGGACCGCCGTATCCATTCTCCGGGAAATCGGGCTGCCGGCCGCAATCATGAATGGATCGGGCATGAGTGGATCGGGCCGTGTGCTGACGGCCAATCCGCTTTTCGAAGACATGGCCGACGTCTTCCTTCCCACAGCCCATGGCGGCATCGCGATTGCCGATCAAACTGCAAACGCGCTGTTCCAGCAGGCGATCGCGCAGAACCGGGATAACCGCGTCGTGCGGTCCGTCCCCGTCGCTGCCATCAAGGGGCGGTCCGCGCTGGTCGTTCACCTGTTGCCGCTGCGCCGCGCCGCGCATGATATTTTTTCGGGCGCGGACATTCTCGTTGCCGCAACCGTGGTCGGCATCGGCGCGACTGTTCCATCGCCCAGTATCCTTTCAGGCCTGTTCGACCTGACGCCGGCAGAAGCCCGGCTCGCCGTCGAGCTTGCCTCGGGCCTTTCGGTGCAGGAGGCGGCCATGGAAATCGGCATCGCCGTCAAATCGGCCCGCACCTATCTCGAGCGGATCTTCCGGAAGACCGAAACTAGCCGTCAGAGCCAGCTCGTGGCGCTGCTGAAGAGCACGTGGTCGTTTTCGTGATCTCGACATGCCCATGAGTATCTGCTGATCTGCCGGGAATTCCGTGCAGATTTCCGGCGCCGGTCGATGAAGCTCAGGCCCCCTGGATGAGTCTTGCGTCCAGCGACTGCATTGCCACGGTGATCAGAGCGTGCAGCCGCTCTTTCGGCACGCCGTCGCGCGCCTGCACCGAGAGACCGTGCATCAGCGTCGCGTAGTAATCGCCCAACGTTTCGGCATCCGTATCCGGCTTCAGCTCTCCGTCTCGAACGCCCTGCTTCAGTCGCTCGACGATCGATGCGGTGCGGGCCAGGCGATGCTCCGCCAGCCAGTGGAGCACACTGTCGTTTTCAACGGCGCAGTTGGTCGCGGCCGACACCACCATGCAGCCCTGCGGCCGCCCCGGCCTGGTGTAGGTCTCGACGGCTTCTCGCAACATTCGCTCGATGACCCGCCGGGCGGTCGGTTCCTCCGCCAGCGCGCGAGTGGCGAAGCCGCCTTCATTGGCCTCGTAAAGCGCCACCGCCTCGCGAAACAGGTCCTCCTTCGAGCCGAAAGCGGCATAGATGCGCGGCGAAGCCAGACCGAGCGCCGACACGAGATCGGCCATCGAGGTGCCCTCATAGCCGCGTGTCCAGAAGGCGTCGCGGGCCTTCTCCAGCGCCTGGTCGCGATCGAACTCCCTTGGCCTTCCCGCCATTGCGATCTCCATTTTTTATCGATCAACAAATAATCCGCTTGACTTCGGATTGCAAACTCAATTCTTTGTCGATCGATAAAGAATCGTCGACATGGAGATTGACATGAGTTCACTCGATCAGGGCGCGCCGTTCGCCGGGGCAACAGGGGTCGGCGCGAAGCGCGGCGCCACGCTGGCATTGCTCGCTTTCGCGCAGCTCATCATCGCACTCGACCTCAACATCGTCTTCGTGGCGTTGCCGGAAATCGGTGACGGGCTGGGCTTTTCGGGCCAGACCCTGCAATGGGTGGTCAGCGCCTACACCGTGTTCACCGGTGGCTTCCTGCTGTTCGGCGGTCGGGCCGCTGACCTGATCGGCCAGCGCCGCGTTTTCATCTTTGCGCTTTGGCTCTATGCGCTTTCGTCCCTGGTCGGCGGCCTTGCCTGGTCGCCGGAAGTCATCATCACGGCCCGTGCGGTGCAAGGCATCGGCGCCGCCTTCCTGTTCCCGGCCACGCTGTCGCTGATCAACCGCCTGTTTGCCGAGGGGCCGGAGCGCAACCGGGCACTTGCGGTCTGGGGCGGCGCCGGAGCGAGCGGCCTGACGCTCGGCTCGCTGGCGGGAGGGCTTCTCACCAGCGCCTTCGGCTGGCCCTCTGTCTTCTATGTCAACGTGCTTTTGGCGGGGGTCGCGATCGTCGCGGCTTTCGCCATCATTCCGCGTGACAGCAAGCGGCACGAATACCGCAGCTTCGATCTGCCGGGCGCGCTGGCCGTCACCACCGGCGCGACCTTGCTCGTCTTCACGCTGGTTCAAGGGCCAGAATATGGCTGGTGGTCGACCGCGATCATGGCCAGCGCCTTGCTGGCGGTAATTTTCCTGACCACCTTCGCGGTGATAGAGGCCAAGAGCGCCGACCCGCTGATGCCGCTGCGCCTGTTCCACAACCGCAGCCTCGTCGCCGGCATGACGATCACCTTCCTCTACGTGGGGACCTTCGGGGCCCTGCCCTACTTTCTCACCGTGCTGCTGCAGAACGTGCATGGCTTCACCGCCTTGCAGACCGGCTTGGCGTTCCTGGTGCCATCCATCGCCATCGCGGCCGGCACCCAGGTCGGCGAACGTCTGGCAACGCGTTTTTCGACGCGCGCCACGCTGGTCGGCGGCATGGTCGTCGGGGCGATCGGGACGGCCCTGATGGTATCCGGTGCAGACGCCGACAGCAGCTATCTGTCCCTCGTACCCGGCTTGATAATCTCCGGCATTGGACAAGGCATCGTCTGGACTGCCATGTGGATCGCCGCCGCCTCGGGTGTTTCCCATGACGAGCAAGGTGTCGCATCGGGGATGGCTTCCACCATGCTCGATGTCGGCAATGCGATCGGCATGGCGGTGTTGATCGCGATTGCCAACCGCCATGTCGGCGGATTGACGGGCGGTGCCTTGAAGATCGCCGTCGCCGACGGCATTCAGGTCGCCTTCTGGCTCGCTGCGGCAGGCATCATTTTCAGCCTGCTCGCCGCAATGGTTCTTCCGGGGAAACCAAGATGAGGGGGCGGGGCGCCGTGCCGGCCAAATGTCGGCGATGCCTTTCAGTTCACCCGGCTGATGCAGAAATCGATGACGTCGATCAGCGCCGATTTCTGCGGCGTCGCTTCAAGCGGCGCCAGCGCGTCGCGCGCGATCTCGCCGAAATGGCCGGCGCGCCCGATAGTGTCAGCGATCGCGCCGTGGCGAGTCATCAATCCGATCGCCTTTTCCAGCCCGGCGTCGTCGGTGAAATTGTCCTCGATGGCGCGCTTCCAGAAGGTGCGCTCGGCCTTGGTGCCGCGCCGGTAGGCGAGAATCACCGGCAGCGTCACTTTGCCTTCGCGGAAGTCGTCGCCGACATTCTTGCCCAGATCCTTGCTGGTGCCGCCATAATCCAGCGCATCGTCGATCAGCTGGAAGGCAAGGCCGAGATTCATGCCATAGGAGCGCAGCGCCGCACGATCGTTTCGCGTCGCCTGGGCGATAACTGGACCGACTTCGGCGGCGGCCGAGAAGAGGGCCGCGGTCTTGGCCTTGATCACCGCGAAATGCTCATCCTCCGTGGTTTCGAGGTTCTTGGCGGCGGCGAGTTGCATCACCTCGCCCTCGGCAATGATCGAGGCGGCGCTGGACAGGATGTCGAGCGCTTCCAGCGAACCGACATCGACCATCATGCGGAAAGCCTGGCCGAGCAGGAAATCGCCGACCAGCACGCTCGCCTGGTTGCCCCAGATCATGCGGGCGGTCTTCTTGCCGCGCCGCATGCCGCTCTCGTCGACGACATCGTCGTGGAGGAGCGTGGCGGTGTGCATGAACTCGACTGATGTGGCGAGCTTGACATGGCCCTCGCCGGAATAGCCGAACATCTGGGCTGAGGCGAGCGTCAGCATAGGCCTCAGCCGCTTGCCACCCGAAGAGATCAGGTGGTTGGCAATCTCCGGGATCATCTCGACGTCGGAACCGGCCTTCGACAGGATCAATTTGTTGACGCGCCCCATATCGGCCGAAGTCAGGTCGATGAGATCCTTGATGGACGCGGCTTCCCGCTTCCCGTTTTCAATGTTGAGAACGACACCCACGACAAACTCCCGTCTTAAGTCACGCGCACGACGGCACCCCGATACCGCTGCAGACTCTAGGGCGGCACCCACAGGCACGGCAAGAGGCGATTTGGCGCGGTCGAGGTGGCGGCGGGAGCCACCCACGTTTACATAGACGCTGCAACCTGCGAGTTTCGTCCGATGATAGAGCTTATCCGCACCAACGATGCCGTGATCATCTCATTTGTCGAATCACTGATGCGCGATGCCGGCATCGGCTGTTTCGTCGCCGACCAGAACATGAGCGTGCTCGACGGTTCGATCGGCATCCTGCCCCGGCGCATCATGGTCGATGCCGACCAGGCCGATGCGGCGCGGCGCATCCTGACGGATGCCGGCATCGCCAACGAGATGCGCCAGACATAATGTCCGCGGCGCGCGCCACCCTTGTCCAGGACACGCCGGCGCATACGGTCGATGCCTTCCATCGCGGGCGGTTCTGGCTGGTGCAGCCGAAACAGGCCGGCCATCGCGCCGGCATGGACGCCATGATGCTGGCGGCCTCCGTGCCGTCCGCCTTCGCCGGGCGCCTTGCCGATTTCGGCGCGGGTGCCGGCGCCGCAGGCCTGGCCGTGCTGTCGCGCTGTCCTGATGCCGAGGCCGTGCTCATCGAACGGTCTCCGGAAATGGCTGCCTTCGCCGCAACGACGCTTGCCCACCCCGGCAATGCGCATCTCAACGACCGCGCCTCGGTGCTCGCCGCCGATGTCGCGCTGTCGGGCCAAGCGCGAACAGCCGCCGGGCTTGCCGACAATTCCTTCGATTTCGTCATCATGAACCCGCCCTTCAATGCCGCCGAGGATCGCGCCACGCCCGACCCGCTCAGAAAGGCGGCGCATGTCATGGAGGACGGGCTGTTCGACAGCTGGATCCGAAGTGCGGCTGCCGTGGTCAGGCCGCGCGGTGGTCTTGCCGTGATTGCCCGGCCGGATCAGCTCGGCGCCATCCTCGATGCGATATCAGGCCGCTTCGGCGACGCCGAGATGCTGGCCGTCCACCCTCGCCCCGAGGCAGCGGCGATCCGCATTGTCGTCAGGGCAATACTCGGCGCACGCGGAAAACTGTCGATCCGCCCGCCGCTGATGCTGCATGCACAATCAGGCGACGGCCCAACCGAGCGGACCGAGATGATCAACAACGGGCTGGCTTCGCTGTTCGGCGACTGAGCCTTTTTCTACCGGCCGGCGGCGCGGCATTGCCGTTGGCCGGCGAATCCCTACATGCCTTCAAGCCAATCGAGCGGAGACCCCGTGAAACGCTTCCTGAACCGCCTGCTGCCGAAATCCTGGCGTTCCGACATCGTCGTCATTCCCGTCATCCGGCTGCACGGCACGATCATGCCCGGCGGCGGCCAGTTCCGGCCCAGCCTGTCGCTCGCATCCACTGCCGGCCCTATCGAGAAGGCGTTTTGCTTCGATGCGCCCGTGGTCGCCATCTCGATCAATTCGCCGGGCGGCTCGCCGGTGCAGTCGCGGCTGATCTTCAGACGCATCCGCGACCTGGCGACCGAGAAGAACAAAAAGGTACTGGTCTTCGTCGAGGACGTGGCGGCTTCGGGCGGCTACATGATCGCGATCGCCGGCGACGAGATCTTTGCCGATCCGTCCTCCATCGTCGGTTCGATCGGCGTGGTGTCGGCCTCGTTCGGCTTTCCCGAGCTGTTGAAGAAGATCGGCGTCGAGCGCCGCGTCCATACTGCCGGCCAGAACAAGGCGGTGCTCGATCCGTTCAAGCCCGAGAAAAAGGAAGATATCGAGCGGTTGAAGGCGCTGCAGCTCGATGTCCACGAGACGTTCATCGACCTCGTCAAGGACCGGCGCGGTCCCAAGCTCAAGGACGACTCGGACCTATTCACCGGCTTGTTCTGGACCGGCAAGAAGGGGCTGGAGCTCGGCCTTGTCGATGCGCTCGGCGATATGCGCAGCGTGCTGAAGACCCGTTTCGGGCCCAAAACCCAGCTCAAACTGATCACGGCGCCGCGCGGCCTGTTCGGCCGCTTCGGCTGGTTCGGCTCAAGCAAGTGGGGCTTTTCGGCGCCCGATATCGCCGCTGCTGCCGCAAGCGGCGTGATCGATGCGGCGGAAGAGCGCGCGCTGTGGGCGCGCTTCGGGCTTTGAAAAACCGGCAAAAGCGTCTAACTTAAGAGCTTGACCGACCCGACCGGCCACCGCAGCCGGCCTTGCGAGGAAGGAGTTTGACATGCCACAGATCATTTTCTTCATCGCAGTCGGCCTGCTCGCCTATTTCGGCTATCGCTCCTTCATCAGGGAAGCCGAGCGCGTGACGGCCAAGATACGGCGCACCGAAAAACAGGCTACCAACGGCACAATGGGCACGCTGGTCAAGGACCCGAAGACCGGCGAATACCGTCTGGCCAAGGACTGACATCATCTCTCTCGCGACTGACACAGCGGATTCCGGCATCACCGTTCGGGCATTGCATGCACATGCCAAGATAAATCTCGCGCTGCACGTCACCGCCAGGCGCGCCGACGGCTATCACATGATCGAGAGCCTGGCGGTGTTCACGCGCTTCGGCGACAGGGTCGAGATCGAGATTGCCGACAGCGACGGGTTTTCCGTGTCGGGCCGATACGCCTCCGCGGTCCCGCTCGATGACGGCAATCTGGTCGTGAAAGCGCGCAACGCGTTGCGAGAGCAGGCCGGTCAGCGGCATATGCCGCCGGTCGCCATCAGGCTCGAAAAGAACCTGCCGGTCGCGTCGGGCGTCGGCGGCGGGTCGAGCGACGCCGCAACGGTGCTGCGCGGGCTGGCTGAGACATGGAGACTGGACCTCGACGACGCCGACCTGGCGCGGATCGGCCTCTCGCTTGGCGCCGACGTTCCCATGTGCCTCGCGGCAAAGCCATTGATCGCGCGTGGCGTTGGCGACGAACTGTCGGCCGTGCCGGGCTTTCCCGCACTCGGGCTGGTTCTCGTCAATCCCGGCACTGCCATCTCTACGGCCGACGTGTTCAATGCGCTTTCCGATCGTAACAATGAGGGACTGCCGCCGCTGCCGCGCAGCCTCGACTTCCACAGTATCCGCAACTGGCTGGAGATCACCCGCAACGATCTCGAGCCCGCGGCGCGGGCGATCCAACCCGCCGTCGGCAAGGCGCTGTCGGTGCTCGACAAGGCCGGAGCGGGGTTCGCCCGGATGTCCGGTTCCGGCGCAACCTGCTTCGGGCTGTTCGAGACCGGCAATGTCGCCAAGCGCGCGGCCGTCGATATCCGCAGCCGCCATCCCGACTGGTTCGTCGCCGCGACGCGAAGCATGACATCGGAGGCTGACATGCATGGCCAGGATTGACGAGAGCCGCTCCTTCATTCCCGTGCGCATCGCGGTGCTGACCGTTTCCGATACGCGCAGCCTCGCCGACGACAAATCCGGCGAAACGCTGGCCGACCGCATCGTGGAGGCCGGCCATATCCTGGCCGCCCGCGACATCGTCACCGACGACCGCGAAAAAATCCGCGACAAGGTTCTGGGCTGGTCGAAGGACGAAGCGATCGATGTCGTCGTCACCACCGGCGGCACCGGCTTTACCGGCCGCGATGTGACGCCGGAGGCGCTGGAGCCGATCTTCGAAAAGCGCATGGACGGCTTTTCCGAAGTGTTCCACCGCATTTCCTATGACAAGATCGGCCCTTCCACGATCCAGAGCCGGGCGACCGGCGGCGTCGTCAACGCGACTTTCGTTTTCGTGCTGCCGGGTTCGACCGGCGCCTGCAAGGACGCCTGGGACGGCATTCTGAGGCCGCAGCTCGACTACCGGCACATGCCCTGCAACTTCGTCGAGATCATGCCGCGCCTGGACGAGCATCTGCGGCGCGGCGGCACCAAGACAAGTTAGGCCAGGTTCCCAAAAGGCTGTTTCGGGCCAAAAATCAGCGCCAAAAATCAGCGAATAACCGGCTCGCCGTGGAACCGCCGGCGCGAGGGCGGCGAAACGCCGAAGCCGACTTCCATCATCAGCCGCGGGTTGCGCGTCGGCACGGTGCCCATGTGGAAGCCGAACGGATCCTCGACAAAGCCCAGACCTGCCTCGCCGGTCAGCGTAATCGGGCTCTGTTCGCCGTAGACCTTCAGAACCTCTTCCGCGGGATGGCCGACAAGAAGCGTCATCTGATGCTTGAGGATGCGGCGATTATGGCTGCCGCGAACATAGACATGCGGACCGGTCTCGGCATCGACCGGATTGAGATAGAAGAAGAATTTCAGCATCCGCCAATCGTCGAGATCGAAGTGGTATTTGCCAAGCGACGCCAGGTTCTTCTCGGCGTCGGAGACGGAGCTCGTCGGAAAGCTCCACCAGACGCGCGTGGTGATCAGCTTCGCCTGGCTGCCGAGATAATGGGCTGCGATGTCGAGAAGCAGCGGGTCGCGCTGTACGGTAAGCGCAGCGTTGCAGTCGAGAACCCGCTCGAAAAAATGGCCGCTGAGCAAGGGACGGCCGAAGTGCTTCTCGGCCTCGGCATGTTCGGCCGGCAGGAACTCCAGGCGACGGTCGAAATTGCCGAAGCAAGGCGTGCGCTGCGCAAAGCTGGCGATTTCCTCGTGGATCGACGACGGCAGGGCAAGCCCGGAAAAGAGGCCGTCCGAGCGGAGCGCGCCGACCACCGCGTCACGATCGACGCCGGCGAACATGGTCTCCTGGTCTTTTTGTGCGGGTCGAACCGGCTTTGCGCCACGCCAATGCAACCGCCGCGCCGGCATGGTGCGCGCCAGCATAAACATCGGCAGCCATGCCGGATTCTCGCGAAGGTCCGACAGATAGGTCGGAATCCGCACCGCAATGCGGCGCAGCAGGCTGCCGTTTCGGGCAATCGACTCGAGGCTTGCAGCACCGGATTGGTCAGGACTTGAAAGGGTCATCATCATCCTCAGCTATAAGGGCCGCGTCGACGAAGCGTCGGCCGCTCACCGCTCAGGCGTTATCCAAACCCATCCGCCCGCATCAAAGGAATGGTAACCCTCGGTTATATTTTGTGCAATGCACAATGGAAGGAGCTGTCGCAAACTTTCCGGCAAGCTTGACGGAGCATTAAGGCTCGTTGATTTCGCGACAGCGAGTGTTTCGAGCGAGGTGGAACGAAGAGGTTGCGCACGGTGGAGAAGATCGCGACGAAGCGATTCAAACCCCGTCGAGAATGACGATCGTCGGCCGGTCGGGCAGGGTCTTCAGCGAAACCGTCAGCGACCGGCCGGACAGGAATTCCACTGCGAAATCGTCGCCCATCCTACCTGTGAATTCGCTGATCGGAGTCGCATGGCGATGCATCGGCAGGATCATCGAGGAATAGAGCCGCGCGGTGATTTCGGTCATCCGGTCGAGCGACAGCGTCATGCCGCCGTCGATAGGCACCATAAGAATGTCGAGCCGGCCGATGGCGCCGTAATGTGCGTCCTCCAGTCGGTGGTGCAGATGGCCGAGATGGCCGATGCAGAGCCCCGCCACTTCGAAGATGAAGATGGAATTGCCGTCCTTGCCGAGATCGCCGCCATTGCGGATATCCGTCGGCACGTTGCGGATGTAGACATCGTCCACGACAAGGGCGTGCCGCGCCGGACCGCCGTCCGGATTCCAGCCGCGCAGCACATATTCAATGGCGGGATCCGGATGGTCCGAATAATGGGTGCGGTGCGCCTTGTTCATGGTCACCACGCGCGGCAGCGGGTCAGCGCCGTAAACGCCGGAAAAGTCGGTGGCGATCCTGACGCCGGCGGGCGTCTCGATGATGTAGGTCGAATGGCCGGCATAGGTGATCGTAACGTCGCCGTCGACGAAAGCCTCGGCCAGCGGAGGCGTCTGCGCCTTTGGCGCTGTGAAGCTGGCATAGGTGGCCGACGGCAGCGCTTCGGCGATCGCAACGCATCTCGACGGCGGCGGCTCTTCCTGGGCCGACGCGGCGAACGGCCAGAAAGCCAGGCTCAGCAGAACGGCGGCAGATAGGCGGAGCATGACTGCCTCCCGTGGCAGGATCGGCGCTCATGCCACGATAGCGCCAGCAATTGTGATGGCTATCGTCGGGACAGTCACGTTTTCGCGAGCGCTGGAGGGGCTGGTCGTCTGGACCTTTTCTCCCGACTTGCGCGACAAATCGCGTGGAATGGGACGCGCCATGGCCCGGCCTCACGACTGACGTCGCCAGCGATCAGGGCGTCGGACGGAAGACGCCGTTCTCGTCGCGCTTGAGCGGCGCATTTTGCCGGGAAAGCGGGACACCAGGCACTTCGGTGACCGAAACCCCCTCCGTCCAGTCGGCGGGTGCGATAGCGACGTAACGCGCATATCCGCCTGACCCGCCAAGCGGCTTGGCAAAGCCGATTGTAACCAACGCCCCAGCCTCAGGCACCTTGTCGAGGTTTGCAACGCCTTCTGCCTGCGTGAAGTCGTTGTGAAGCAGCCAATGTTCGCCTTCGAGATTGGGCGTGGTGTCGGTGTCGAGCGGCTCATGACCATGAAACAGGATCTTCCGCTCCAGATGCAGGAACTTCAGCGCGTCCAAACTGACGCCTGGAAACGGCTTCTGGTTGAAGCGGGCGGCATCGGACCATTTCTTGTACCAATCCGAACGCACGAAGACGACCGAACCCTCCGGTATGCGGCCGTGCTCCTTTTCCCATTCTTCGATGTCGGCGACCTGGAGGTGATAGCCTTCGTCGCTCTGCACCTTGCCGCTGATGTCGATCACGACGAGCGGCCGCACGGCATAAGTGGCCGGCAGGTCGCTGATCGTTGCACCGAGTGGATTCCAATGGGAGGGTGGATCGAGCTGCGTGCCATATTGGTCCGTCGTCAACTCGTAGGCGGTCGCAACGAATCCATGCTTGTCGTAGGTGAACTCTTCGCCGGCCTTGACGTAGCCCTCGATATCCCGACCGGCGACAGTCGGTTTGAACTTGGCATTGGCGAAGCCCGGCCATACAGGCTGCACCGGCTCGAAGGCGTGGGTCAGATCGATGTACTTGGCCGATTTGAGCGTGTTCTCATAAACCGACCAAAGCGACGATTCCTGCGCCAAAGCGATCGCCGGCACTGACCAAGCGGCTGCCAGCGAGGCGATACGAACGAATTTAGATACATTCATCTGCAATCTCCCCGAATATTGCTGAGTATCGCGAGTTTCCCGCAGGACGACAAGCATATGCATTCCTCCCAAGAGTATCGCGCCAATGCGGATTCCATCATGCCGCTTTCCGCCCACGGCTTGCGCGCCGCCTCATCCTAACGAAGGACGCGACGTTCCCTCGCCCGCTATGGGGAGAGTGACGACCGTCACTTCGCCGGCGCCACCCAGATTTCGGCGTCGAGCCTCTTGGTCGCAAGGCCGCGCGCGATGGCTTCGGCGCTGCGGGCGTTTTTCGATAAGGCCGCGGCCTGACGCTTGCTGATCACCAGCCCTTCGGCCAGTGCCCGGTTTCCCGAAAATACCCGCGACAGGAACGGCACGCGACTGCCGCGCGCCCGCGAAAACCGCGCCGGCATGGTTTGCCGGGCCGTGTGGGCGACGACTTCGTCGATCCAGCCTTCCGCCAACCGCGCCCCCGGCTCCAGCAGCAGCAGCCAGTCGCCCTTGGCCTGCCTGATGCCGGCAGCAATGCCGCCGCTCGCCACATAAAGGCAGCCGGCATGTTCGGCAACGCGGTGCGTCTGGTCGGTCGAGCCGGTGTCGCAGACGATGACATCGCGCACCACGCCCTCGACCGCGCCGCCAATCAGCGAGGCAAGTGTGCGGGCAAGTCTCTCTTCGTCATTCAGGGTCTGGATGAGAACGCTAAGCATCGTTAGCCGAATAGCGGAATGCGGGGCGCAGTGCCAGTTTTTGCGTCGCATCGCAAAATGTTCTTGATTTGTTCTGCTGGAAAAAATAGGATTATTTTCATGAACAGAGCGATTCGACAGCCAGCCGACAGTCGTTGGGAGAGGGCAAAAATGGAACAGATCGTACGTGCCGACATTGCCGCCTTCGGGGCTGGAAGGGCCGAGATGGCCAATGCAATGATCGAGCAGAGTGGCGTCCGAATCCGTCCAGACCGCAATCGCGGCCGGTCCGCCGGCATCAACCCGTCCGGCCGGTTCGAACCGGTCAGCCGGCATGTGTTCGATGATGGCTGGAACTCGCTGGAGGAGCTGCCGCCCTTCAAGACCGAGGTGCAGGTCGAAAAGCCGCGCACCATCATCACCCGTAACGAATCGCCCGACATTTCCTTCGACCGCTCGATCAACCCCTATCGCGGCTGCGAGCATGGCTGCGTCTATTGCTTCGCGCGGCCGACGCACAGCTTCATGGGCCTGTCGCCCGGGCTGGATTTCGAATCGAGGCTGTTCGCCAAGCCGGATGCGGCGCGGCTACTCGACAAGGAACTGTCGAAGGACGGCTACCAGCCGCGCACCATCGCCATCGGCACCAACACCGATCCCTATCAGCCGATCGAGAAGCAGTACCGGATCATGCGCGAGATCCTCGAAGTGCTGGAGGCGCGCGGCCATCCGGTCGGCATCGTCACCAAATCCGCGCTGGTGACGCGCGACATCGACATTCTGTCGCGCATGGCCGAACGCGGTCTGGCCAAGGTGGCGCTGTCGGTGACGACGCTCGACCGGATGCTGGCCAGAACGATGGAGCCACGCGCGTCGACGCCGACCAAGCGGCTGGAGGCGATCAGGCAGCTTTCGGACGCCGGCATTCCGGCCTCGGTCATGGTCGCTCCGATCATCCCCGGCCTGACCGATCAGGAGATGGAACGCATCCTCGATTCGGCACGTGCGGCAGGAGCGCGCGAGGCCGGCTATGTCGTGCTGCGCCTGCCGCTGGAGGTCGCGCCGATCTTCAAGGATTGGCTTCTGCGCCATTATCCGGACCGCTACCGTCACGTCATGTCGCTGATCCGCTCGATGCGCGACGGCAAGGATTACGATTCGGATTGGGGCAAGCGCATGAAAGGCTCCGGCCCCTATGCCTGGCAGATCGGCCGGCGCTTCGAGATCGCCGCCAAACGGCTTGGCCTCAACGCCGAACGGCGGTCCCTCAGGACCGACCAGTTCGTCGTCGCGGCCAAGGCAACCGAGCAACTGATGCTGCTGTGAAGACATCGTGTGCCGCCGCTGCCGGCGGCACATGAAAAATCCCGTCCGGCCTGTCCTTGTCCCCGGGCTTGCAGACGGTGCCCTCCGGGTCCGGTGCCTCACCCGACCCGGAGGGGCTTGCGGAGAATCGGAGCCGATGCGAACCTCGCCGCAACATGGCTCGCGCGCGTTCTGATTCTCCGCTTCTCTTCGAAATCGTTGAGAGGCCCGATTTCTCCTTCGAGACGAAGGCGATGGCCGAAGGACTATGGCCGGTGGCGGGAATGGACGAGGCAGGTCGTGGCCCGCTCGCCGGGCCGGTCGTGGCGGCAGCGGTGGTGCTCGATCCCGCCAACATTCCCGACGGCCTCGACGATTCCAAGCGCCTCAGCCATCTGCAGCGCGAGGCGCTGTTCCTGAAAATCCTAGGCTCCGCTCTTGGCGTGTCGATGGCTTCGGTCAGCGCCGAAGGCATCGATGGCAGCAATATTCTCAAGGCCAGCCTCGAGGCGATGCGCCGCGCATTGGTCGGCTTGTCAGTGCAGCCGAAATTAGCCTTGGCCGACGGGCGCGACGTGCCGCCCGGACTGCCATGCGAAGGCAGAGCGCTGATCAAGGGCGACCAGCGCTCGCAGTCGATCGCCGCCGCCTCGATCGTCGCCAAGGTGATGCGCGACCGCATGATGTGCGGCTGCGGCAGCCATCACGCGCATTATGGTTTCGAACTCCATATGGGCTACGCCACAGTCCGCCACCGTGCCGCGATCGAGCTGCATGGACCGGTGGCGCGGCTGCACCGCGCGTCCTTCGCACCGTTCCGGTTTGGCGGAACCGAAGTGCTCGACGAAGAGAGTTTTTCGGGTCTGGATTAAGCGATGGTCCATCGTCGCGCTTTCTCCCCCCTTGAGGGGGAGATGGCCGGCAGGCCAGAGGGGGTAGCCGCGCGTGAAGCGCCAACCTCCTCTTTCATTCGACGTAATTATCCGATATCGCGTCGCGACGCCGAGGCGACCCCCTCTGTCGCCTTCGGCGACATCTCCCCCCTCGAGGGGGGAGATTATCCCCTTAGTTCAGCTTGGACTTCACATCCTGAAGCGAGGCCTGGAACAGGTCGGCGCCCGCCTTGGCGTCAATCTTGCCGGCGAGCAGCGTGCGTGCGGCTTCGACGGCGATATCGACGGCGCTTGCGCGCACTTCGCTGATCGCCTCGCGCTCGGCCTGACCGATCTTCTGTTCGGCAAGTGCGGTGCGCCGGGCGACATAGTCCTCGGTCTTCTTGTGCGCCTCGGCAGCCAGCATGTCGGCCTCGCGCTTGGCGGCGGCGACGATGGCGGCGGCCTCCTGCTCGGCTTCCTTGCGCTTGCGCTGGTATTGGCCGAGCAATTGCTGGGCCTCCTCGCGCAGCCGGCGCGCTTCTTCAAGCTCGTTGCTGATCTTGTCGGCGCGGGCGTCAAGCGCCTTGGCGATCAGCTTAGGCACCTTGACGTAGACGGCAATGGCCACGAAAATGACGAGGGCAGCGGTGGCCCAAAGCGTCGCGAGTGATGTGGCGTCCATGATGCGCTCCTCACCGGGCCACGGATTTGACGGCTGCCGCGATCTCGGCCTTGCTGGCCTTGCCGCCGACAAGCGCCTCAACGATAGCAGAAGCGGTGTCCTCGGCGATCGTGCCGACTTCCTTCATGGCATTGGCCTTGATGGATGAAATGCGAGCCTCGGCTTCGCCAAGCTTCTGGTCAAGCGCAGCCTCAACCTTCTTGCGGGCGGCCTCGGCTTCCGCCTTGGCGGCATCGTTGGCCTGCTGGCCGATCGCATTGGCCTTGGTCTTGGCCTCCGCCAATTCCTGCTCATAGGCGGCAACGGCTGCATCGGCCTCGCCCTTCAGCCTGGCGGCATGGTCGAGATCCTGCGTGATGCGGTCGTTGCGGACATCGATGATGCCGCCAACACGCGGCATCACCACCTTCTTCAGGAACAGGTAGAACAGCCCGAAGGTGATCGCCAGCCACAGAAGCTGCGACGGGAATGTCGCCGGATCGAATGGCGGGAACACGCCGTGCGCCTCGGCAGGCACGCCGGTGCCGGAATGCGTATCGCCTTCCGTGCCGGCATGGCCGCCTTCGGCGGCGGGCGCGGACTCTTGCGCAAAGGCAGATGTCACGAACATGGACTATCCCCTGATATCAGGCCTGCCGCTGATTGCGGCCGGCCCGTCCAATTCCCAATGTTAGCCGAACAGGGCCAGAAGCGCGATGAGAAGGGAGAAGATGCCCAGCGCTTCGGTCACGGCGAAGCCGAAGATCAGGCGGCCGAACTGGCCATCCGCGGCCGACGGGTTACGCAATGCGCCCGCCAGATAGCTGCCGAAGATGTTGCCAAGGCCAATACCGGCGCCACCCATGCCGAGGCATGCGATGCCGGCGCCGATGAACTTTGCTGCTTCTGCTTCCATGTGTTCAACTCCTTTGGATCTAAAATTCCGTTGCAATTCCATCCGGCAGCAATGCCGGAAACTCTTGGGTCAACCTGGGTCAGTGCCCGGGATGCAGGGCGTCGTTCAGATACATGCAGGTCAGCACGGCAAAGACGTAGGCCTGCAGGAAGGCGACCAGCAATTCCAGCGCCGTCAGTGCCACGGCCATCGCCAGCGGCAGGACCGATCCGGCAATACCGAGCGTGCCAAGCGCGCTCAAGCTCACCACGAAGCCGGAGAACACCTTCAGCGTGATGTGGCCGGCCAGCATATTGGCAAACAGACGAACCGAGAGGCTGACCGGGCGCGAAACGAAGGAAATCACCTCGATCAGCACCACCAGCGGCAGCAGGTAAATCGGCACGCCGTGCGGGACGAACAGTTTCAGGAAACCGAGGCCGTGCTTCATGAAGCCATAGACGACGACGGTTCCGATCACCAACGCGGCAAGGCCGAAGGTAACGATGATGTGGCTGGTGACGGTGAAAAAATACGGGAAAAGACCGAGCAGATTGGCAACGAGCACGAACATGAACAGCGAAAATACCAAGGGAAAGAACTTCATGCCTTGGGTTCCGGCTGCGTCCCTCAGCATGTTGCCGACGAATTCGTAGGCCATTTCCGAGACCGACTGAAGACGGCTAGGAACGAGGCTGCGGCTCGAGGTGCTGAGATAGAGAAACGCCGAGGCAACGGCGACGGTCGCGACCATGAAGAGTGCAGAATTGGTGAACGACAGGTCGTAGCCGCCGATCTCGATCGGAATCAGCTTGTTGATATGGAACTGGTGGATCGGATCGACCTTGTCAGCAGCCACTTTAAATCCCCATCAAAGCCGCGCGCGGCTTTAGTGTCCTGTTCACTGCGCCGGCAAGCGGCGCCTCAAGTCATTCTTTCGGATCGCGGGCTTTGTCGCCCTGTCCGAATTCCGCCATAAGTCCCGCGGAGCGCAGGACATTGAGCACGCCGGCGCCAAAACCGAGCAGCAAAAAAACGATCAGACCCCATGGCGATGTCCCCGCCACACGGTCGATGATCCAGCCAAGACCAGCACCAACCACTATCCCGGCGATGAACTCGCTGGATAGCTTAAGCGCCTGGCCATATCCGGCCGCACTGCCCGCTTTCGCGTCGTCTTTCCCCTCGAGCCGGTCCGGCCGCCTTGTCGCAAGCGATGCTTCAAGATCGCGCCGGCGGCGCTCAAGATCGTCGTCGCGGATGTCGGCTTGACGCTGTTTGCCGCGGCCGGTTTCTCCGGTTCCGTCTGGCCCATTCTTGTCGGCCATCGCAACCCCCTTGCCCGTTCAGATCGTCACCGTCCGTCCGCTCTTAAGTCGCCGGCAACATAGTTAGAGGGTCCGCGCCCGTCAAGCCACGGGCGGGACTTCCGCCTTAAGTATTTTCTCCATTCATATCAATGGCTTGCCAGGGTGCGACATCGTGCCCGCTACCGCCGCTGGCGTGCCGCGGCCGAATCCCTGCGCCGAGGGGTCTTCGATCGACCGCGCCCAGGCCCTGCCGGAGCGCTCAGCTCCAGCCGCCGCCATAGGTGCGGTAGAAGATGTGCAGGCCGATCTTGGTCATTTTTTTCATCGTCCGCGCCCAACCTGGGTTGACGTAGTTGGCGTAGTAATGGGTCGACGATCCGACTTCCGGGATGAAGATCTTGCCGGCAGTGACTGCCATGGCGATGTCCTGCGCGGTCTTGTAGTGGGCGGGACTCTGGATGCGCTTCTTCCTGCCGTCGCAAGCGAAGGAAAACTGGCAACGGTTGAACCATTTGTCGTTCTGATAGACGACGCCGCAGATTGAGTTCGGATAGGCCGGATTGCGAACGCGATTGAGGATGACCTGGGCGACGGCGGCCTGGCCGCGCACCGTTTCACCCCGCGCCTCGAAATAGATGCCGTTGGCGAGGCAAGTCTGTTCCGCTTTGGAGAATACGCTCGCCGGCAGCGGAGTTTGCATCCACGAATGATCGCCCTTGGCCACCGGCGGAATGAAGCGGCCATCATTCGGCTTCTCGTCCTGAAGCAAGGCCTCGAAGGGCGAAGCCTGGGCATAGTCGGGCGCGGCCGCTGCGTAGGCCGTCGCCAGGACGTCGGGGCGGTCGTTGTTGACCAGTGCGGCCAGCATGGCCGGCACGCCGGGATCCGGCTTCTTGTCGACGCGCCTATGAAACGCGGCGGCAATCTGGATCTCCTTGCCTTTGATCTCGGGCTTGGCGAAAGCCAATTTCAGGCCGCTGTCCATGCTCGGGCGAAGCAGCGAGGAGGTGCGCTCGAAAACCGAGCCGGCATTGAAGTTCTTCGGGGGCGCGACCGGCGAGACGATGATAATGCGGCCCTTCTTGTCGGCGCGCATGATGCGGTCCTCGTCGGGTGTCGTGCTGGCCACGCTGCCCTTGCCGCGAAACGACACGGCGCCGATGCCGGGCAACCGGACGCCGGAACCCGAGATCGAACCGGTGGTGTCGGAATCGAGGAAAGGCATCTCGGCGGCATGGACCGAGCCGGCGACGGATTTCTCGACATAGGCGTTCCAGCGGGCGTTCGGCGCCTTGAGGCCCGAAACCAGGCTCGTCATGTCCTGGTAGGCAATGGCATTGGGAAAGCCGACCCAGATGCCAAGTCCGATGACCAGAGGAGACAGAAAGGAACGTCTTTTCTCACCGGCGAAAGCGACAAGCCGCTTCAAAACACGTCGATGCACGGAACTCTCCAGAAACGCAACGGACCCCACTGGAGAGGCACGATGATGCATTAACCTTGATGGGGCGTTAACGGAGTTCGACCAGCGCCAATCATTTCAATGGCTTTGTTGGAAACGGCTCCAGCGGCCCCAATAAGCACTCCGCAGAGCGCTGTTTAGAGATGGAGGATCCTCTCTATGCCACGAACATGCTTAACGGCCCGTCATCGGCGAGCGGTCTCTTGCTTCAATGAGGTTTTTTCGGTGGCGTGCTGGTCCGGTTAGGGGATAATTCCCCGAGGGCCCCGGCGCAGCTGGATCTGGCGGGTACCGCAGCATTTCTTGAACTTCATACCTGAACCGCAAGGACATTGATCATTGCCGCCGCGTTGCAGCCGGCCGACCAAGGGCAGCAGCGCTGCGGAAGGCAGAAGCGATGCCGCAAGGGCAGCCAACTTGGCCGAGATTCCCGGCACGACGAGGCGACGACCGGATTTGAACCCTCGCCACGCCCGTTCGGCCACATACTCCGGACCCACCTTGGGCAAGATGTTGAAGAGCACCGTCTGATTGGCGCCTGACCTTGCGAGAAACTCCGTCGACACCGGGCCTGGCGCCACGCATGTGACCGTCACACCGGTTCGGCGCAATTCCTGGTGAAGCGCCTCTGAGAAGACGCGCACGAAACCTTTGCTAGCGAAGTACAGAGCCATATAAGGCCCAGGAAGGAACCCGGCCACGGAACTGAGATTGAGCACCCCGCCCCGTCGGCGCGCCACCATGCCCGGCAGAAAATGGAGGGTCAGTTCTGTGAGGGAATGTATGTTGAGATCGATGATGCCGAGTTGACCATCAATGGGCAGCGCCGTCGCCGCGCCCCGCAGGCCATAGCCGGCGCTGTTGACCAGGACATCACAGACCAGGCCGTGTGCGGACAGAAAGCCCTCCAGGCGCGTTGGCGCATCGCCGGCCACGAGATCCAGCTCGAGCGTGAATGCCTCGCCACCCGCCTCCCGAACCTCAGACGCCGCGGCGGCCAAACCCTCGGGCGAGCGGGCAACCAGCACAACCGCACCGCGCTCCAGTGCAGCGACGCCCGCAATCGCCCGGCCAATTCCACCCGAGCCGCCAATCACGACGACGGCTGGCCGGAATTCATAGTGCGAAATCACGTCGCGTTCCTCCGTCTTGCAGGAGCGGAAGCACCTTGACCGAGCAGCACCACTTCATTGGCGACAGTGCCGTTCAGGATCTTTTCGAATCGCTCCAGTGCTCGTGCGACGTTCGCTCCATCCATGACCCGGTGATCGTAGTGGATGCGGACATTCACCGATCCGTCTTTTTCGATCGGACCGTAGTTTAGAAGCGTGGTCAATGGCGTCAGCGGGTTGAGTGATTCCGCACCGAGACCAGAATAGACGGACAGTTGGAAGGTACCGAAGTAATTTGCCCTTTGCCGGCCGATGTTCAACCCTAGCCACATAAGCAGCCACCTGACTGGCGCGGGCGCACCTGCCATCCGCAAGGCACGCCGGAACTCCGGGACCTCGAGGATCGGCCGTGATCGAGCCGCGTGGATGGATTCCTCAAGTTGCGTGATAGAGTAGCGCTCCGGGCACTTGATGCAGCTCAGCAGAACGGCCGGCTCGCCATCATGTTCGCGCTCGTGGGCAATCGAGGCTACGCTTGCCGGATACTCGTAAAGCTGCGGCCAGGGCAACTTGACATAGGCGCGCCGCAGCTCCGGCATCTCCAGGGCGAGAAGCGCATATCCTTTCAGGAAGATCGCAGTCCACGAGGGCCTGGTCTGCTGCGCCATTCTAGCCCTTAGGAGCGGGCCAAGGTTCATCTGACGCTGCACCGCGACCCGTGGCACGCCGATCGAAAACCTCATCAGATCGCCAACAAGGCGCCGGGGCGCCGAAAGCTTGAGGGCTCGGCCTCGCATCAAACGACCTCTAATAAAGATAAGGGAATATTCGCTTGGTCCTTTCCATATAGGCGCGGTATTGCGGGCCTAAATTCTCCAGCATCATACGCTCTTCCTTATCCACTCTCAGCAGGAAAAGCACTGCGAAACCGATCAAACCAGATATGCCCGCAGCCCAGTTCGGCAGCAGAAAGAGCTGGCCGAGCCCCATAAGCAGAAACGAGGTGTACATCGGGTGACGGACCAAGGCGTATGGCCCGGCGCTGACCAGTTCATGCCGCTCGCGAATCTCGAGCGTGATCGACCAGTTACGGCCAAGTTCCTTGTGGGACATGCGAAAAATCCACAGCGCGGAGCAGAAGATGATGGTTCCGAGCGCCACCGACCACAGGCTGGCCGGATGGTCAGCCGCTGCGGGGATGCCGGTGGCGACATAGAAGCCAGGCAGGATCGCGAGGCCAAGGAGAGCCGATGCAAGCCCGACGGTGTCGGAACTTGAGCGGCCGCCAGCTACAATTCGCACGCGCCTTGCCCGGCGCTCGAACGGATACCGGATCACGTACCAAGCAACGATGCCGATCACCCATATGATCTCGCCAAGTGAAGCTACAGCAATGGTCACTTCAGGTCACCGGAGCCTTTTCTCGATCTGGGACCGCGATTAGCCGTCGCAACGATGTCAGCGTCCGAATTGTCGACCGATAGACATTCAGAGCGCGTTCCTTTCGGACTTAACCGGGCGAATGACGCGAAAGCGGGTTTTGCCAATCGCATTTCAACCCCCGTTCATCTCCCGAAGCTTGGTTATGAATTGTTGCGGCCGGAGCCAGGTACCGGGGGTCTTATACCCCATCGATCTGGCGATGTCCGCTACGAATGCGTTGCAGTTGTAGAGCGAGGCGTGCCAAAGCGGAGAGCTGGCCTGCAGCTTTCGTATGCTCGCGACGACTTTCCTATATTCGGCTTCGGTAAGCAAAACTCGCCAGCTTGCCGACCGGTAGGCATCTTCCAAGTCGCCGTCCGTCCACCCGGTCGAGGCTGGCACGGGCGCCAAATGGCCGAGAACATAGACATTGGGATCATTGGACTTCGGAGCGAGCCCCGCGACTTCGGGGTTGACCATCCGTCCCGCCTGGTTCAATCGTCCAAAAATCACGAAGGAATGGCCGTAGGTAAGGGCGTACCGGGAGCGGAACTCGATGAAATGCCGTTGGGCTTGAGTTGATGCCGCCGCGGGCGCCGTCATCGCCGCGGATCTCAGTGCCCGATCATCGGACACGAAAGTCGGCTGGGGCTTGTTGTCCTGCGACTGACATGACGCTGCGACAAGCGCGAGCAGGGCCACAATTGTTGAACGGCCACTTACAAGCGTCATCTCATCCAGAACTCCGAGGACCGTAGACCTAGTGCCAGCCTATGCCCGCCAACCTCAGGTAGGCTGCGAATCCGGCCTTGGCCCCTGCATATCGATGGGGAAGGGCCTGGCGGCCCTTCCCCAAATCTCCGAAAGCCGGTGCTTATTTAATCACGGGCTCTTCTACGGCAGCGGGTTCCGGCGGAGGAGCCTTCCCCTTTCCTTTACCGATCCAGCCGTTCGCGCAGCCGCTCAGGCTGGCAACGGCGAGGGTAGCAACCATTACAATCAACATCCTGCTCATCAAGCAATCCTTTCCCCAGGGGCGGAACAGCCAATAGAATCGCCACAAATAAAAAGATATGCAGCCCCACCAAGTTAGCTGCGATCTACACCAACGCCTAGTGCAGAAATGACACAGTTGGCACCCGGTTGCAGACGGCAGCTTTGCGGTGACGTGCCGGCAGGGCTCACCATCCAACGGAGATCAGGCCTGCCCACCATCAAACAACCACCACCGTCGTGCCCAAAGGAGTACGTTCGTAGAGGTCAATGATGTCGTCATTTATCAAACGGATGCACCCGTTCGATACCGCTGTGCCTATCGTCCATGGCTCGTTTGTACCATGTATCCGGAAGTGCGTGTCGCGCCCGTCGCGATAGAGATAAAGGGCACGCGCACCAAGCGGGTTGTTTGGTCCGCCAGGGACCCCCCCTGCATACTTCACCAGGCGCGGCTTGCGCCTCATCATATTGGCGGTGGGTGTCCACGACGGCCAGTCCGCCTTGCGGGCGACGGTCGCTGTACCCTTGAACGAAAGTCCCTGCTCGCCGACGCCGACGCCGTAGCGCGTCGCCCACCCGTCGGTCTCGACGGCATAGAGAAAACGTTGCGAAGTATCGACGACGATCGTTCCAGGCGGCTCGTTTCCGTCGTACCGCACATGCCGCCGTCGGAAACGAGGATTGAGGCCATTCCTTGGTCCGAACGCGGATGAAATCGGCTCCGCCACCTGTCGTAACGTCGACGTACATCCGGAAAGCATCAGAGCCAGACTACCCAGCACGAGCCCCCGGCGCGCAATGTGGTGTTCTTCCATTTCTACCTGCTAGGAAACTGGTCAATCTACCCCGCCCTCGTCTCTACCATTCCAAGGCCTGCGGGCCAAGTCTCTCTGTGTGGTGGCAAAATGAATTCACAGGATTGACAAGCGAATTGGAGCGAAACTTCTTGCGATAAGCGTCTGCCTCTGCTCGGTTATGTCACAATGGGCATAGGACAGAGACGATGAAGGCTGACTTCCATGGGAAAGTCGCGATTGTGACTGGTGCAGGCTCCGGAATAGGAGCGGCTGTGTCACGGCAACTCGCGCAAGAAGGAGCCGAGGTTGTTGTCGCCGACCTTGATGCCGAGGCCGCGCACTGCAAAGCCGCCGAAATAAGCTCGCTAGGAGGCAGGGCCCACGACTTTGCGGTCGATGTCACAGATGCGGCAGCCGTCGAAAAGCTGATCGAGTTCACTGTCCAGAAATGCGGCGGACTGGATATGGCGGTAAACAATGCAGGTATCGACGGCGTTCGAAAAGCAACGGCAGACTATCCGCTCGACAACTGGCACAAGCTTATAAACGTCAATCTGAATGGCGTCTTCTACAGCATGAAGTACGAAATCGCCGCCATGCTGGATCGAGGCGGAGGCGCCATCGTGAACATGTCCTCGATTCTCGGTTCCGTCGGCTTGCCGACTGCGTCCGCATACACGGCAGCTAAACACGGGGTCGTTGGACTCACCAAGGTTGCGGCGATTGAATATGCGAGGATGGGCATCCGGATCAATGTCGTCGGCCCCGGCTGGATCGAAACGCCTCTTCTATCGGAGCAAGTGGAGGCATTAGCCACGCGGCGCATGGCAGCCCTTCAGCCGATGGGCAGACGCGGCAAACCGGAAGAGGTAGCGGCTCTTGTGTGCTTCCTGTTGTCCGATCAGGCCAGCTTTATCACTGGGAGCTACCATCTGGTGGACGGAGCCTACACCGCCCATTAGGTGCACTGGCTGTCCCCACTCGTGCTGGCTACTGTCAGGGTGATGACGCCGCAGATCGCTGGGCTGCCC
Source organism: Mesorhizobium sp. WSM4807 (assembly GCF_055811615.1). Taxonomy (NCBI): domain Bacteria; kingdom Pseudomonadati; phylum Pseudomonadota; class Alphaproteobacteria; order Hyphomicrobiales; family Phyllobacteriaceae; genus Mesorhizobium; species Mesorhizobium sp. WSM4807. The sequence continues at coordinate 19,371 of NZ_JBVVQY010000002.1, read as the reverse complement.
GCACTGCACTGCCTGAGATGGCGCTGTTCCCGCGTCGCGAGGGAGGCCGAGCCAGACCCGGTGGCGGCGCGACTTGCCGACATCCTGCTGCAGGTGGCGGTGGAATCGCCTGCCCGAAAATGTGCAGGCGCTGCCCGCGAACCGCCTGCGAAGCGTAGCCTGATGCTGGCGGCCGGAAGACGCAAGCGCTCAGCGGCGTTTCTTCGCCTTGCCGGCGAACGGATTTTCCGAGGTGCGCAAGGCGATGCGAATCGGCACGCCGGGCATGTCGAAGGCTTCGCGCAGGCTGTTGGAGAGATAGCGGACATAGGATTGCGGCATCGCGTCCGGCCGTGAGCAGGACACGACGAAGCCGGGCGGTCGCGTCTTGGCCTGGGTGACATATTTGATCTTCAGCCGGCGCCCGGCGACGGCAGGCGGTGGATGATGCGCCAGGATGCCTTCTAGCCAGCGGTTGAGCTTGCCGGTCGAGACGCGGCTGTTCCACACTCTGTGCGTCTTGATGACCGCATCCATCAGCTTGTCGAGGCCGCGCCCGGTCTCGGCCGAGACCGGCACCGCCTGCATGCCGCGCGCCTGCGGCAACAGCCGCTCGGTCTTCTCGCGCAGTTCCGCCAGGAGTTCCTGGGGATGGTCGACCATATCCCATTTGTTGAAGGCGATCACCGGCGCGCGGCCCTCGCGGATGATCAGGTCGGCGATCTGCAGATCCTGCTTCTCGAAGGGAATGGTGGCGTCAAGCACGATGATGACGATCTCGGCAAAGCGGATGGCGCGCAGGGCATCCTGCACCGACATGACTTCCAGCTTTTCGTGGATCCTGGCCTTGCGGCGCATGCCGGCGGTGTCGAACAGTTTCAGGCGGCGGCCATGCCACTCCCAGTCGACGGATATGGAATCGCGGGTGATGCCGGCTTCAGGTCCGGTCAAGAGCCGCTCCTCGCCGATCAGCGCGTTGATCAGGGTCGATTTGCCGGCGTTTGGGCGACCGACGACGGCGATGCGCATCGGTTTGGTGTCGTCATAGCTCGGCTCGGCATCCGGATCGGTGATGTCCTCGCCGATCAGTTCCTCGCTGGCGGCGGTCTCCTCGTCCGCATCCTCTTCTTCTTCGCCGAAGGCGCGCGCCTCGCCCAGTGCTGATATCACCGCATCGCGCAGATCGGGCAGGCCCTGGCCGTGTTCGGCCGAGACCGGGATCGGCTCGCCAAGGCCGAGTTCCCAGGCCTCCAGCATGCCGCCCTGGGCGCCGCGCGCCTCGGCCTTGTTGGCGACGACGACAACCGGTTTGCCGGACTTGCGCACGATCTCAGCGAAGGTCTTGTCGTCAGGCATCAGCCCGGACTTGGCGTCGATCGTGAAAAAGATCAGGTCGGCTTCGCGGATGGCGATCTCGGTCTGGGCGCGCATGCGGCCCGGCAGCGTCGAAGCAGCAGCATCCTCGAAGCCGGCGGTGTCGATGACATCAAAATGCAGATCATAGAGCTTGGCGGCATGGACGCGACGGTCGCGGGTGACGCCCGGCGTGTCGTCGACAAGCGCCAGCTTCCTTCCCACCAGACGATTGAAAAGGGTCGATTTGCCGACGTTAGGCCGGCCGATGATGGCGACTTTGAACGTCATGCGGCCCTACATCTGCCAGCATGTCGTCGTTCCAAAACCGCTGCACACTTTTGGGCGACATGCATCTGCCATGCATGTCGTTGTCCCAAAACCGCTACACACTTTTGGGCGACATGCATCTGCCATGCATGTCGTTGTCCCAAAACCGCTACACACTTTTGGGCGACATGCATTACGACACGCTGCCCGACCCACGGATCAGCTCGGACATCAACGTCGCCCGCTCGCGCGCGTTGCGCGGGGCCCCGTCATCCGAGGCGATCTGGTCGAACAGTTTCAGTGCGTCCGTCGCCTTGCCTTCCTTCCAGGCGGCAAGGCCGAGCGCCTCGCGCGCGGTATGGCGCAGCGGATTGGTGTCGGCGGTGAGCGTCTCGACGCGGCTGGAGACATCGGCGAAGGAACCGTGGTCGACGAGCAGCAGCGCTGCCCTGAGGCGCGCCATGTCGCGAAGGCCTGATGGAATGTCCGCGTCGGCGGCGACCTCGTCGAAGTCCTTGACGGCGGTGGCGACATCGCCCTTATCCGCCTTGACGGTTGCCGCGCGCATGCGGGCGAGCAGCGGATAGGCGCCGTAGCCATCGTTTTCCAACGCAGCGAGGGCAGTCAGCGCTTCGTCGCTCTTGCCCTCATTGGCAAGCTTCAGCGCCTGCGAGAAGGCGTCGCCCGAGCGATTGGCGCGAGTCTCGTCCCAATAGCGATAGCCGACGAAGGCGGCGGTGCCGACCACCACCAACACCGCGAGCGCAAGCAAGGCAGGACCAAAACGGTCCCATAGCGCATGCGCCTGATCGCGACGCATCTCTTCGTTGACTTCGCGGATAAAACTGTCGTCCGACATCTCAAAACCATCCTGCCCGCCCCCAGGGCGGTTTAGAGCGACGTGCGTCCATGGAAAGTACGCTCTAACACTTTGAATTTGCGCATCGCGCTTCCTGAAAATCAATTCTGCTTTTCAGGCCGATGCGGTAGCCCGCGTTTTAGCGAAATTTTGCCGGCATGGAAGGGGTTGGACAGGAAAATCGGCTAATCGCCGGACAGGCGACGCAAAGGTGACTGAAAGGGCGACCGCACGCGCGCCACATTTCGCCGATAGCCGGTGCTCGAGCCCTCCTTAAAATCCAGATCGGATGTCGATGCCTCGTTTGTCCCGCGTTGTTGCGTTCTCGATCGCGTCGCTTGCTGCAGCGGGCGCTGCTTTTGCCGATCCGCCCGCGGCGCCACCGCCGGCAAGGCCGAAGCAGGCGGTCATCATCTCGTTCGACAGCGCAAGCGATATTTCGCAGTGGAAGCGCAGCCGGGCGCTGGCCACGCGCACCGGCGCCCATTTCACTTACTTCGTGTCCTGCGTCTTCCTGCTCTCGCCGGAAACGCGCAAGGCGTACATGGCGCCCGGCAAGACATCGGGCAAATCCAACATCGGCTTTGCCGCCTCGAAACAGGACGTCGCCGACCGGCTCGAGCAGATAAACCTTGCCGTCTCAGAAGGCCACGATATCGGCAGCCACGCTTGCGGCCATTTCGACGGCAAGGACTGGAGCAAGGCCGACTGGCTGAGCGAGTTCGGTTCGTTCAAGCATATTCTCGAGAACGCCTATTCGATAAACGCTATTACCGCTGAACCCGCGGATTGGCGCGAAATCGCGCGCAAGGCGGTCGGCTTTCGCGCGCCCTATCTGTCGGCAAACAAGGCGCTCTACGAGGCGCTGCCAAAGGCGGGCTATTTGTTCGATGCGAGCGGTGTGTCACGCGGCCCTGCCCGGCCACCGACCCGCGACGGCATCACACGCTTTTCGCTACCGCAGATCCCGGAAGGTCCTGACACAAGGCGAGTGATCGCCATGGACTACAATCTCTATGTCAGGCATTCCGGCGGTTTCGAGCGGCCGAGCAAGGCGAACGAATTCGCCGACCGGACCTATGACGCCTTTCGCGCAGCCTTCGACTCTCAATACCAGGGCAAACGCATTCCGCTGGAACTCGGGTTCCATTTCACGCTGATGAATGACGGCGCCTACTGGAATGCGCTGGAACGCTTTGCCGGCGAGGTCTGCACCAGGCCCGACGTCGAGTGCATCAGCTATCGCGACTATGTTTCGCGGCGCGATGGCGGCCAAACGCAGGCGTCGGTGGGCGGCTGGATCCGGAAGTGACCGCCGCCCGCCACTGTTAGCTGACCGGCTGATCCTCAGGGCGCAAGCCGGCTCGCTCTCGCTCCAGATAGTCCTGGTCGATTTCCGGCAGCGGCGCACCTTCAAGCGTCGCCTCGAAGGCGCGCAGGCGCTTGTAGATGGATATCAGCTCGACGATAGTCGGCCAGGAATTCACGAGATATTGGAACGAAGTGGCGACTTGTGAAAAGGCGGTGACAATTTGCTGGAAAACGCCAAATGTTATCTTACCGATTGCCAAGGTTGGAACGAGAATAAGCGTAGCGAAGACGTTGTCGACTTGAAGGTATAGATAGCGGACCATGTCGAAATAGACATAGTGTGCATAGAGAGTGAAATAGTTCTTGCGAACATTTCTGAAAAGCTCGACCAACGTTGGTGGCTGCGCTCGCGCCGTATCGTCCTCACCGAGGACAAGTTCCTTGCGCAGAGCGGCTTCAACACGCTGATTACGAAATTCCAGCCCGGGCAGCTTGACGCCGACGACTGCCAACAAGCCGGTGCCAAACAACGACCAGGCGATCGCCGCAACAACCAACGGATAAGGGATTGCTCCGACTATTGGGAGAGTTGGAACATGGAGAGAAAGGGATGCCAGCAAGGGTAGAAAAGCAATCAGGGTCATGATGGAGTCGATGAAGTTCACTCCGAGCCCCTGCATTGTGCCCGAGAAGCGCATCGTGTCGTCCTGAACGCGCTGCGACGCCCCTTCGATATGGCGCAGCCTCGGCCAGTAAGCGGTAAAATAATCGTTCATCGCCGTACGCCAGCGGAAAACATAGTGCCTGACGAAGAAAACGTTCAGAACGGCAATGGTCATATAGACCAGGGCCAAAGACAGAAACTGCCATACTCCATAGTAAAGCTCGGCAGGCGCAACGGACCCGGGCGTGGTGAGCGCCTTCTGCACCATGTCGTAAAACATGCCACGCCAGTCATTGAGCGCCACACTTATCTGCACGATGAAATTGGTGACGAAAATAATCAAAGCAGAGCCAAGGATCGACCAGTTCTGCCAACGGTGTGGGGCATACAGCGACCAAAAAAGGTAGAATACGCCCATACCGGCGAAGAAATATGCGTAGAACCAGAGGAATGCCGGCGTCAGGAATCTTATTGGGCTGATGACGGGTGCGGCCCGCGGATCTACCGGCGGCATCCCAAGCATCGTGCCAAGGTGTTCGCCGCCAAAAAACCACAGGATAACCAGCAGAAGGCTCCAGACGGCCGCCGAGATGAAAAAAAGCTTCGGCTGCGGGAAGAAGGATACAAACACTGTGGGGAAATCCTCGGTCGATGCGCAAATCAGCGGCGTTGCTGTTCACGGGCATAAGGTCACACATCGATCGGAATGAAAATGGCCGGTGCGTGATGCCCGGCCCCGAGCAAGACCACAATCATGGCGATTTTGGAGCAGCCGACCAGGTGATCGCGCCGGAGACAAGCAGCACGGCGGCGGCCAGGATCGATGCAAGGAAGAAGTCGCCCGAGGCTTCGGCAAGCAGCCCGGCGACGATCGGACCGATGATCTGGCCGAGGCCGAACGAGGCCGTCATCAACGCCAGGATCCGGCGTGGCGCTTGCGGGGCAAGCTGCCTTCCGGTCTGCAGGCCGAGCGCGGTGATGGCGATGAAGGTCCCGCCAAGCAGAAATCCGCCGAGCAGCGGCCCAATGTGTCCGCCCATGGCGACGCTCGCGGTGACGCCGACCACCTCGACGAGGCACCCGAAGGCATAAGCCTGGTAGAGCCCGATCTTTCCGGCGATCTTCTGCCAAAGCCAGACCGAGGGAATCCCAGCAAGTCCGGTGACCATCCAGACCACGGCTTCGAAGACGCGGCCGCCGCCGCCTTGCCGGACGATGGCGACCAGAAACGTCGCTGTCACAATGTAGCCGAAGCCGAACAGTCCGTAAGCGACAATGATCTTCGTCAGCGAGCGGTCCTTCGGCAGCGCCGGTTCGCGACCATCGGCGCCGTTGGCGGTCGCAGTGCTGCCGAGCAGCAGCGCCACGACGGCAACGGCGCAGGCTGAGATCGCGGCCGACCAGAACCAGCCCGCCGGCCAGCCGGCATGCCCGGTGACGAGGATTGCCATCAGCGCTGAGGACGCCGCTATGCCGAGACCGACGCCGCCGAAATGCAGCGCCTGCAGATCGTTTCGGCCGGCCGCGGTGAGATGGCCGAAAACGATGCTGGACATGAACACCAAGACAAAGGCGCTGGCCACACCGGCAAGAAAGCGGATGACGAGAAAAGCCACCATAGTACCGGCCAGGCCCATCACCCCGGTGAGGACTGCGGTGGCGGCAAGACCGGCCAGCATCAGCAGGCGCTCGCGACCGTGCGCCCAGCCGCCGACGGCCGCAAACGCACCGAAGAGATAGCCGAGATAGTTGGCGGATGCGATCCAGCCGGCATCCGCCGGCGACAGGCCAAGTTCCTGCATCATGCCGGGCAGGATCGGCGTGTAGACGAATCGGCCGATGCCCATGGCAACGGCTAGGGCAATCATGCCGGCGAAGGCGAGACGCAAAGGGGATGGCAAAGCGGTTTTCATTGCCGTGCACAATAGGTGCACGAGCCTGTCAAACAATCCGCTTGTGTTGGGCCAGAACGGCTCGCAATGGCTGTTGGCCAGAGTCCACCGCAGAGGGCCGGCCCGCTAAATCTGTTTCATCAGCCGCAGCCGATCTGCCCGGTGCCCGTCTCGCAGGCAGTGCGCCGGGCCGTCAGCCTGAACGGCACGTCGCCGAGTTCACGCTCCGACATGGTGTCGAGCACAGGATGCGACAGCGGATCAATCGCCCATCGGGTGCTCTCGCTTTCATACGACCGGCTTTGCTCTGTGCCGACAACGGAAAAGCCCCTGAGCAGTGATAAAATCTTCATCGGATTTTCCTCGATAGGTCTGCTTATTTCCTTAAAATCTGCCGTCCGGCCTTATGTTTCAATTGAGATTTCAACCGTCCCGGTTTAGAAAAACTGTATGGCTATGCTGAACCGCGTCCACCTCAACGGCCTGCGCGCCGTGGAAACCGTCGCCCGCCTGGGATCGCTTTCGGCTGCGGCGAGGGAACTCAACGTGTCCGCCAGCGCCGTCAGCCAGCAGGTCAAGCGCACCGAAGAGCAGCTCGGCCAGGCGCTGTTCGAACGAACGACGAGTGGCCTCTTGCTGACCGAATTCGGCACCGTCTTCACCGCGCGGCTCGGAGCTGGGTTCCGCGAGCTCGCCCAAGCCGTGGCGCTCGCCGACGAGGCCTCCGAATGCACGCTGGTGGTTTCGGTGGCGCCGGCTTTCGCGTCGAAGTGGCTGCTGCCGAGGCTGTCACGTCACTTCGCCCAGCATCCGAATGTGCTTTTGCGCATCGACGCCTCGGTGCGGATTGCCGATCTCGACCGCTCGGACATCGACATCGCCATCCGGCTTGGCGACGGGACGTGGCCGGGTGCGCGGGCGGAATTGCTGCTAGCGCAGGAGGTCTTCCCGGTCTGCGCCCCGGTGATCGCCGACAAACTGAAATCGATCGAAGATCTTGCCCTGACCTGCGCGATCACCGACGAACGGGCGATGATCAGTTGGGAAAGCTGGTTCGAGGCCGCCGGGGTTAAGCCGATCACCTTCCTCAAAGGCGCGCGCTTCACCGACCCGATGCTGTGCCTGGAATCGGCGATCGCCGGCCACGGCGTCATGCTCGGCTGGCAATTGCTGGCTGCCGACGCGCTGGCCGACGGCCGCCTTGTCGCCCCCTTTGGCGTCCGCGCCCAGAGCGGGCTCGGCTATTGGCTGGTGACCTCCGCCACCAAGACCGAAAGCCGTAAGGTCAGGGATTTCAAGGTCTGGGTCCGCGAAGAGATAGCGGCGACCATGGCGCATTTCGGGTCGCTCGCCGCCGCGAACTGAACCCCCCGCGTGCAATCGCGGTGGAAAGGAGAGCAGTGCGGGTCTATGTAAGAACCAGACCCCCACATCACGGCAGGCAGGACCATGACCACACATTCGCGCGGCGTTTCCGCAACGATCGACCCGGTGAAGCTCGACAGGCTGGCGGAAGTCGCCATCAAGGTCGGGTTGCAATTGCAGCCAGGACAGGACCTGGTGCTGACATCGTCGATCGCAGCACTGCCTTTGACGCGACGGATCGTCGAGCATGCCTATAGAGCCGGCGCCGGCCTCGTGACGCCGATCTTCAACGACGACGAGATGACGCTGGCGCGCTTCCGCTATGGCGCCGATGCCGGCTTCGATCACGCCGCCGGCTGGCTCTATGAGGGCATGGCGAAGGCCTTCGCCAACAATGCGGCGCGGCTGGCCGTGCGCGGCGAGGATCCGTCGCTGCTGTCGGCACAGGATCCGGCGAAAGTGGCGCGCGCCAACAAGGCGAACTCGATCGCCTATCAGCCGGCGCTGGAGAAGATCACCGGCTTCGACATCAACTGGAACATCGTTGCCTACCCCGACCTGGCCTGGGCCAGGCAGGTGTTTCCGGGCGATACCGACGACGTCGCCGTGGCGAAGCTCGCCGACGCCATCTTTGCCGCCTCACGGGTTGATGTGGACGACCCGATCGGCAACTGGAAGGCGCACAATGCGGCTCTGCGCAGCCGCACCGAATGGCTGAACGGCCATAATTTCCATGCGCTGCATTTCACCGGACCCGGCACCGATCTGACCGTCGGTCTGGCCGACGGCCATGAATGGATGGGCGGCGCCTCGACCGCCAGGAACGGCGTTACCTGCAATCCGAACATCCCAACCGAGGAGGTTTTCACCACGCCGCATGCAGGGCGCGTCGAAGGCCATGTTACGAGCACCAAGCCGCTGTCCTACCAAGGCACGCTGATCGACGGCATTGCGGTGCGTTTTGAAGGCGGCCGCATCGTCGAGGCGAAGGCTAGCCGCGGCGAGGATGTGCTGAAAAAAGTGCTCGATACCGATGAAGGCTCACGCCGGCTCGGTGAGGTCGCGCTGGTGCCGCATTCCTCACCGATCTCGAAGAGCGGTCTGCTGTTCTTCAACACGCTGTTCGACGAGAATGCCGCCTGCCATATCGCGCTCGGCCAGTGCTATTCGAAGTGCTTCGTCGACGGTGCCTCGCTCAGCCAGGACGAGATCGCGGCCCGTGGCGGCAACAAGAGCTTTATCCATATCGATTGGATGATCGGTTCGGACAAGATCGACATCGACGGCGTCGGCAAGGACGGCAGCCGCGTACCGGTCATGCGTAAGGGCGAGTGGGCGTAAGGAGCCGCCAGCAAGCCGTCTTGGCGGTCAACCCCGGAGTTGACGATGAAACTCGATATCAAGGTCAAGCGCATCTACGAGCCGCCCTCGCCTGGCGATGGGCAGCGGGTGCTCATAGACCGCGTATGGCCGCGCGGCGTCCGCAAAGAAGACGCCGCGCTGACGCTATGGCTGAAGAACTTCGCGCCAAGCGATGAATTGCGCAAATGGTTCGGCCACGAGCCGACGCGTTGGATGGAATTCCAGCAGCGCTATCGCGGCGAGCTCGACAGGAACAGCGATGCGGTCGGCCAGCTGCGCGCCCTGCTCGACAACGGCCGGGTGACGCTGCTCTACGGCGCCCAGGACGAGCTGCACAACAACGCAGTGGCTTTGGCTGACTATCTGCGTCTGAGGGGCTGAGGCAGCGCGCACGCTGCCGGCCGTTCGCCGGTATAGCGGTGCTTTTTCGATATCAACCTCAGGGGGCAGCAGTCTTTGCGTTCACCCTCTCAAGCAACGCTAGTAATCCCTTTAGAATTTCGATTGGCGATGGCGGGCAGCCCGGAATGTGCAGATCGACAGGCAGTACCTCCGACACGCCGCCCACGACTGCATAACTCCCGGCGAAACAGCCACCGTTCATGCCGCAGTCGCCAAGCGCGACCACCCATTTGGGATTGGGAGTTGCGTCATAAGTCCGTTTCAGTGCCTCGCGCATGTTTTTGGTGACCGGCCCTGTGACAAGCAGCACATCGGCATGGCGCGGCGACGCGACGAACCGGATTCCGAAGCGTTCGACGTCATAGAAGGCATTGTTGAGCGCATGCATTTCGAGTTCGCAGCCGTTACAGGAACCAGCGTCGACCGCCCGGATCGACAGGCTGCGGCCCAGTCGCTTGCGGGCAGCGCCGTCTAGCGCGCGCGAGAGTTCGTCGATCGCCGTCTGGCTCGCCTTGGGCGGACGCTCTGTGAGTGGGGGCCGTGTCAGGCCTTCAAAGAGGTGCTTGCGCATGGCGGAATGCCTTAGAGATCGTGACCGGAGTAGGAACAGTTGAACGATTTGTTGCAGAGCGGAAAGTCGGCGACAATGTTGCCCTCAACGGCCGCTTCAAGCAGCGGCCATTGAAACCATGACGGGTCACGCAGGTGACAGCGCTCGACCATACCGCCTTCGCCAATGCGCAGCCAGGCCAGAATGTCGCCCCGGAACCCCTCGACCAGCGCCATGCCTTCACGCGGCCCGCCTGTCTTGGTGACGCCTGTCTGGGCAACGCTCGCCTCGGCGACATCGACGCGGATCGGGCCGCCAGGCAGCCTTTGAAGGATCTGCTCGGTCAGCGATAAGCTCTGCTCGACCTCGCGGATGCGGATCCAGACGCGCGCATTCACGTCGCCCTCCTGAAGGAGAGGGACGTCGAAGGCCAGTTCGTCATAAGGCGGGTAGCCTGGACTGCGCCGCGCATCGAACTCTCGGCCGGAGGCGCGGCCGACATAACCGGCCGCTGCGTATTGCCGGGCAAGGGCCGGCTTGAGCCGGCCGGTCGCGACGGTCCTGTCCTGCAGCGACGCCGTGTTGTCGTAGAGTTCGATCAAATGAGGGAACCGCTGCCTGATCTCCGTGACCACAGACCGGACCGCGGCCGTCCCCGCCTCGCTCAGGTCACTTGCCACCCCGCCAGGCACGATGCGGTCGCGCATCAGGCGATGTCCGAAGGCCGCATCGTCGGCGCGCAAAACCCGTTCGCGCAGCACGCCGCAATGGGCATGCATGAGCACGAAGGCGGCGTCATTGCAGATGGCGCCGATATCGCCGAGATGGTTGGCAAGACGCTCGAGTTCCGCCATCAGCGCCCGCAGCCAGACGGCACGCAAGGGCACTTCGACGCCGAGCGCGGCTTCGACCGCGCGAGCAAAGGCCAGCGAATACGCCACCGTGCTGTCGCCGGACGTCCTCCCCGCCAGTTTGGCCGCGCGCTCGACAGGCGAACCTGCCATCAGGCCTTCTATGCCCTTGTGCACGTAGCCGAGACGCTCTTCCAGCCGGACAACTATTTCGCCGCTTGCCGTGAAGCGAAAATGCCCCGGCTCGATGATGCCGGCATGCACGGGCCCGACCGGGATCTGGTGCAGGCTTTCGCCTTCCGCGGGAAGGAAGCGGTAAGAGGCCATGGCTGGCGCATGAGCCGGCACTGCTGATGCTTCCGCCGCCGATGCCCCCGCTGCCAAGGGATGACTGACGCCCCATTGGCCGTGATCGAGCCAGCGGCGTGTATCAGGAAGCCCTTGCGGCAGCAGCCCGAACAGATCCGCGGCGGCGCGCTCGAGGCGCAGTGCCGGCGGATGCCGCTGGCCGACCGATGGGTAGCGGCCGCCGGGGCATTTCAGGCTGATGACGCCGATGTCGGCCGCGTCGAGAAGCGCCATGTGGACGGTCTCCGGCTCGCCCCAAAGACCGAGCAGGCTCCAGCGGCCCTCGGATAGCTGCTCGACGGCAAGGTTCCAGGTTGTCGGCGCCACCATGGCGCGGCGCCAGGGGGCGTGGTGTTCGACAGGACGGCCGGCCTCGATGAGGTCGATCAGCGCGGGCATCTTTCTTTTGCGCTTCATCCCAGGATGTCCGCGACGTGCTGGAACCACGTGACCAGAGGTGCCGGCAGGTAGATGCCGGCGCCAAACACCAGGGCCAGGTGGGAATACATCGGCACGTAGGATGCCTCGACGGGCGCCGTGCTGCCGCGCGGCTCACCGAAGGCGACGCCGGTCAGCCGCAGCAGCAGGGCGCCGAAGGCGATGAGAAGCCCGAACACCAGGGGGATCGCCAGAAGCGGCTGTCTTGCAAATGTCGAGCTCACGACCAGGAATTCGCTCATGAAGATGCCGAGCGGCGGCAGGCCGGCAATGGCAACGACGCCGATGACCAGCGCCCAGCCAAGCCCGGGATGGGTTTCCGTCAGCCCTCTGATGTCGGCGATCTTTTGTGTTCCCTTGACCTGCGCGATGTGACCGACAGCGAAGAAGATCGCCGACTTGGTCAGGCTGTGCATGACCATGTGCAGCAGGCCGGCAAAGTTCGCGAGCGGGCCGCCCATGCCGAACGCGAACACGATGATGCCCATGTGCTCGATCGAGGAGTATGCGAACAGACGTTTGATGTCGCGGCGGCGGTAGAGCATGAATGCCGCGAAGATGAGCGAGGTGAGCCCCATCGCCACCATCAATGGTCCCGGGGCTATCGCCTCCGGGCTTGCGGCGAGCAACAGCTTGAAGCGCAGCACGGCATAGAGCGCGACGTTCAGCAACAGGCCCGACAGCACCGCCGAGATCGGCGTCGGGCCTTCGGCATGCGCATCGGGCAGCCAGGCATGCAAGGGCGCGAGGCCGACCTTGGTGCCGTAGCCGAGCAGCAGAAAGACGAAGGCGACGTTAAGCAAAGCCGGGTCGAAATGCGCCGCCTGTTCGATGAGCACCGTCCAGACCATGGCGTCGGTGCCCTCGCCGACGACCGGTTGTGCAGCCATGTAGACGAGGATGGTGCCGAACAGCGCAAGCGCGATGCCGACGCTTCCCAGGATGAAATATTTCCAGGCGGCCTCCAGCGCTTCATGCGTGCGATAGATGCCGACCATCAGCACGGTGGTCAGCGTCGCAAGCTCCACCGCCACCCACATCAAACCGATATTGTTCGACACGAAGGCGAGGTTCATGCCGAACATCATGATCTGGTACATCGCGTGATAGAATCGCAGGTTCGGCGCGGTCAGCCGGCCGGTCTCCAGTTCGTGCGCAATGTAGGACGCGCTGAACACGCTGGTGGTGAAGCCGACGAATGTGTTGAGCACGATGAAAACGATGTTGAGATCGTCGACGAGCAGGTATTGGCCTGGCTGCGGCCGATCGGTGACGAACAGCGACAGCGCGGCGAGCAAGGTCAGGAAGCTCGCGGCGACATTCAGGCCTGCCGACATCCGGTAATTCGGCAGCGCCGCCAGAAGTGCGGCCGCGCCGACGGGTATCAGTAGGATGGCGGCCACCGCGTCGAAGGGAGCGGTCAACGGCGTTCTCCCCTGTAGTCGTCGAGCGCGCCGACATCCACCGAGTCGAACCGCTCGCGGATGCGGAACAGGAAGACACCGATGACGATGAAGGCGATCAGGATCGAGAAGGCGACGCTGATCTCGACGACCAGCGGCATGCCCTTGGCGCCGGTGGCGGCCAGCACCAGGCCGTTCTCGAGCGACATGAAGCCGACAACCTGGCTGACGGCGTTGCGGCGGGTGACCATCACCAGCAGCCCCAGCAATATTATCGACAGCGCGAAGGCCAGGTCTTCGCGGGCGAGCGGGTCGGCTTCGGGCGTGACCCGCAGCATCAGCACCATCGACAGAGCCACCAGACCGATGCCGGCAAGCATGGTCGGACCGATGCCGACGGCGGTCTCGATGTCGCGATGGATGCCGAGCCGCTGAATGATGCGATGAAGCCCGACGGGAATGACGATCGCCTTGAAGATGAGGGCGATCGCCGCGGTGACATAAAGGTGATGAGCGTCTTGGATATAGGCCTGCCAGGCCACGGACAGAGCTAGGACGACCGCATGAAGCGCAAAGACGTTGATCAGCGCAAACAGGCGATCCTGGTACAGCATCATGAAACTGACCAGCACCAGGCCGCCGGCGAGCAGATGAGCGATGTCAAAGGTGAGACCGTTCATCAAAGGCTCCGTGAGACGAACAGCAAGAGCGTGCCAAGCAGTGCCAGCATGAGGGCAGCGCCGAGGAAATCCGGGACGCGGAAAACGCGCATCTTGGCGATGGCGGTCTCGAACACGGCAAGCAGAATGCCACAGGCGGCAAGTTTGCCGATGTAGACAGCGACGCCCAGAGCATAAGCCCCTGGTCCGGCTCGAGCTGTCACCAGCCCCCAGGGAATGAAGACGCAGGAAATCAGCGAGACATAAAGCAGCAGCTTGAGGAAGGCGGCGAACTCGATCATCGCCAGATGGCGGCCGGAGTATTCCAGCACCATCGCTTCGTGAACCATGGTGAGCTCAAGATGCGTCGCCGGATTGTCGACCGGTATACGGGCGTTTTCGGCGAGCGCCACCATGACGAGAGCGATCAGCGACATGCCGAGCGAGACCCGCAGGCCGACATCCGGCGAAGCCATGACGGCGGCGACGGTGGAGAGTTGCGTCGCGCCGGCGACGAGTGCCAGGCTGAACACGATCAAAAGCATGGCGGGCTCGGCCAATGAAGCGATCATCACCTCGCGGCTTGCGCCGATGCCGCCAAAGCTCGTGCCGACATCCATGCCCGCCAACGCCAGGAAAAACCGCGCGCTGCCAAGCAGCGCGACAATGGCGATGAGATCGGCGGTCCAACTGAAGGTGAGGCCGGTTGCGAATGTCGGGATGAGCGCGGCGGCGACCCAGGTGGCGGCAAAGATCAGGTAGGGTATGACGCGAAACAGCCAGGATGCGTTGTCCGCCAGGACGACCTCCTTGCGCATCAGCCGCAGGAGATCGCGGTAGGGCTGGAACAGCGAAGGTCCCCGGCGGCGCTGCAGTCTCGCCTTCACCTTGCGCACGAAGCCGGTCAGCAGCGGTGCCAGCAAAAGCACCAGCACCATCTGCGCGCCCTGGACGGCCAGTTCAAGGATCAGGGCCATAGCGCGAGCACCAGAAGCAAGGTGACGAGGTAGAGGAAGACCAGGGTCAGATAGCGCCGGATGGTCAGGAACTGCAGATGGTTCAGCTTCTCGGTCGCATAGCCGACAGCGCCAGCGATCGGCTGGTAAAAAGTCTCCCAGATCACATCGTGGATTTCCACGGTGAGGCGCGCCGGGGCGGTGGCGCCCGGCGGCGGTATTTCCACCTTTTCCCGGGCACGGAATGCGAATGTGCCGAAGACGCGGCGAATGGGCTGCGCGAAACTGACGGCCGTATATTGCGCGGCCGGCGTGACGTCGGGAAAGCCGCAACCCCATGCGGGGCCGCGACGCAGCGCATGCGAGGCGAAGCGGTGAATGACGAACGCCGCAAGCGATGCGGAGATTGCAATGAACACAAACACCAGCAGGCCGTTGTAGGAGCTGCGGCTCTCGGCGATCGGCACGATCGACAGCCAGGGCTGCGCCATCTGCACCGGCATGCGGCTGCCGATCAGCGAAAGCGTCACCGGTGACAGACCGTCTATGATCAGGCCCGGCAGAATACCGGCAAGCAGACAAAGGGCCGCGAGAACGAACATCGCCGCCAGTGAGTAGCGGTCGACCTCCTCCGCCTGCTCCACCGCCGCGGAGCGTGGCCGGCCGAGAAATGTGATGCCGAACGCCTTTACGAAACAGGCGGCGGCCAGCGCCGCCGACAATGCCAGCAGGCCACCGACAGCGGGCACCATGACCTTCAGGCCCCATTGCGGCAGATCGGGGCTCTGCAGGATGGCCTGGAAGGCCAGCCATTCGGAGACGAAGCCGTTGAAGGGCGGAAGTGCTGAGATCGAAACGCAGCCGACGAGAAAGACAAAACTGGTCAGCGGCATGCGATGGATAAGACCGCCAAGCTTCTCCATGTTGCGCTCGCCGGTCACAGTGAGCACGGCGCCCGCGCCGAAAAACAGCAGGCTCTTGAAAAAGGAATGGTTGAGAACGTGAAACAGTGCTGCGGTGAGCGCCAGTGCCGCGGCCGACGGCATCGCATTGGCCTTGAAGGCGAGCGCAAGGCCAAGGCTAACGAAGATGACGCCGATGTTTTCGATGGTGCTGTAGGCAAGGAGCCGCTTGAGATCCTTTTCCATCAAGGCGTAGAGGATGCCGAGCACCGCCGTCAGGCCGCCGAGGAAAAGCACGACGACGCCAGACCACCATGCCGGCTCACCGAGCAGGTCGAAAATGACGCGTATGAAGCCATAGACGGCGACTTTCGTCATGACGCCGCTCATCAGGGCCGAGACATGGCTGGGCGCCGCCGGATGAGCAAGCGGCAGCCAGACGTGGAGCGGGACAAGGCCGGCCTTTGAGCCGGCGCCGAGTAGCATGAGAACCAGGGTGGCGGCAGCGACGAACCGGCTTGGCCCGGCGGCTCGCATCGCGTCGAATGTGTAGGTTCCGTCCGGTCCAGCCAACAGGCCGAAAGCGAGCAGCAGCGCCAATGTGCCGAAGCTCGCCATCACCAGATAGATGTAGCCTGCCCGTGTATTGTCCTGTTCGCGATGGTGCGCCATGACGAGCGCCCACGAGGCGAGCGACATGAACTCCCAGGACAGCAGGAAGGTAAAGGCGTCGTCGGCCAGCACGACAAGATTCATGCCGGCAAGAAAGGCCGGGAAAAACGGCAGCACCCGGTGCGGCGCAGGTTCGTGATGGCCGTGGCCAAGCCCATAGAGGCTAGCTACCGCGCCGCCCAGATTGACGACAACCAGAAAAAATGCCGACAGCGCGTCGAGACGGAAATGAGCGCCGATCCACGGCAGTCCGAGCGGCAGCGTAACAGTGGATACGCCGGCAGGATCGCCTGTTAGCCCCGCTGCGGCGATCGCGAACATGACGGCCGAGATGCCGAGGATTGCGCCATAGACCAGATGCGTCGCCGAGCCGCGCCGACTGACGGCGACAGCCAGTACGGCGGTTCCCAAAAACGCGGCGACACCCCACAAAAGAAGGGCAACGATCGACGTCACGGCAGGCCCCCGCCGACCTCGGCTTCGGCTTCGTCGGCGCCTGAAATCCTGGCTGGATTGAGCCCCGCCTTCAGCCGCACGCCCCGTCCGCCAGCCTGGCTGGTCGCGCCTTCCCCGATCAACTCGATGCCGGCAGCCTCAAGTGCTGCAATCAATTTCATCAACGAATCGACATTGCCCCGGATCATCGCCTCGCTGGCTTCCATGCGCTGAATCGTCGGGACCGAAAGGCCGGACAATTCGGCAAGCCTGCGCTGGTCGATACCGAGCAGTGCCCTGGCGGCGCGCAATTGTGGTGCAGTTATCACCGGCGACCCTTCGGCTCAGCTTTGAGACATGATGTCTCAGCGTTACAGCATACATTGAAATGTTCTAACGTCAATTACTGACGTGTGAGGCATCTATTTGCCGACGACCCAGCGCCCCCCTTGGATGAGATGACGGGCGAACATCCGGGCGTTCCCCGCAATCAAACCAAGATGGCGGGGCCGCTGACATAGGAAGGCCATAGGTCGTGGCCGCGCGGCCCGCGCTAAAGATATCGCAACCGGATGCAGCGGCGAATACTCTCCTCTGGACCATCGCCCGGAACCCGGAAGCAAAGATTCTCTCGACGTGGAAGACGCGGCGGCTGCACCATCTCCTTAGGCAAAGAGTGCAGCCACCCTGCAACGGCTGCTCACGCGTGCAGTTACTCAGTCGCCAGCGCGATGGCCGGGCGCGGCACCGCGAATCTGCTCAGGCGACACGCAGTTCCGTGGCCGCATCGAAGAGGTGCACCTTGCCCGGCAGTACCGAAAGGTTGATCGCGGCGCCGGCGTTGCGGCGCTCGTCACGCGGCACCACGGCGACGGCGTCGTATCCCGCCACACGCAAATGAATCTGGACGTCCGCGCCGGTCGTTTCGGACAGCACGACCTCGCCTTTGATCTCACCCGCATCCGAAATGCCGAGATCGTGCGGCCGGACGCCCATGATGACCTTTTGGCCTGGCTTCGCCTTGATCTGCGGCGAGAGGCCGATGGACACGCCTTCGGCGACGAAGCGAGGACTGCCGCCCGCCGTCTCGACAGCGCCGGCGATGAAGTTCATCGACGGCGAGCCGATGAAATCAGCGACATATTTCGAGTTCGGGCGCTCGTAGACCTCGTCGGGCGTGCCGATCTGCATGATCCTGCCGGCGTGCATCAGCACGATCTTGTCGGCCATCGTCATCGCCTCGATCTGGTCATGGGTGACGTAGATCGTGGTCGTGCCGAGACGATTGTGGAGTTGGCGGATTTCCACGCGCATATGCGTGCGCAGCTTGGCGTCGAGGTTGGAGAGCGGCTCGTCGAAGAGGAAAACGGCGGCATTCCGCACCATGGCGCGGCCCATGGCAACGCGCTGGCGCTGGCCGCCCGACAGTTCCTTGGGATAGCGCCCGAGGTAGGGCGTGAGATTCAGGATTTCCGCCGCCCATTCGACCTTCTTCCTGATCTCGGCCTTTGGCACTTTCGCCACTTCCAGACTGAAGCCGATGTTGTCGAACACCTTCATTGTCGGATAGAGCGCGTAGTTCTGGAACACCATCGCGATGTCGCGATCGCGCGGGTGAACATCATTGACCCGCCTGTCGCCGATCAACAGGTCACCGTTGGTCACGCTCTCAAGCCCGGCTGTCATGCGCAGGAGCGTGGTCTTGCCGCAGCCAGACGGCCCAAGAAGCACGACGAACTCGCGGTCAGCAATGCCGAAGGAGATGTCCTTCATCACCTCGACATGCCCGAAACTCTTGGCGATGCTCTTATATTCTACGGTGGCCATTCTCTATCTCTTTCCGGACGCCCGGATTCGGGTCGTCAGTATTTCTGCCTGGTCGGCGTGATGACGATTTCCTGCACGAGCGCGTTCTGCGGCATCTGATAGGTGTGCAGCATGAGGTCAGCGACGTGCTCCGGGCCGATGCCGCCGCCGATCTTGAGCTTGTTGGCCTTGTAGTTGGCGAGCGTCTGCGGATCGAGGACGCCGCTCAGAACTTCGGTTTCGATTACACCGGGCGAAAGCACGACCACGCGGACGTCATAGTCGGAAAGATAGTCGCGCAGCGATTCCGAGACGGCGTGAACGAAGAATTTCGTCCCGCAGTAAACGGTATGATCCGGATAGACCTTCCGGCCAGCGATCGAACTCATCATGAACAAGGTCCCATGACGGCGCTCCATCATGCCCGACATCACGGCGTGGACCGAATTCAGCACGCCTTTCGTGTTGATGTCGATCATCTCGTCCCATTCCTCGGGCGGCTGGCGGCCTATGTCGGCAAGCCGCGCGATGCCGGCGTTGGCAAAGAGCATGTCGACCGGTCCGTATTCGGCTTCCGCCTCTTTCACGGCGGCTGCGATTGCGGCGCGGTCCCGGACATCGACCTGCCGGGCCATGCTGTCGGGCAGGTTCAGCGCCTCCATACGCTCCAGACGGCGGGCCATCATCAGAACAGGGTGGCCGGCGCGCGAAAACACCTTGGCGACCGCCTCGCCGATACCAGAACTCGCTCCTGTCACTGCTACGAGCTGTTTTCCAGCCATTGCTTTTCCTCTTGGGAATTATCGATACCCGCGGTGGGGGGGGGGGGGGGGGGGGGGGGGGGGGGGGGGGGGGGGGGGGGGGGGGGGGGGGGGGGCGGGGGGGGGGGGGGGG